>JANMQK010000123.1:0-2209 GCA_031370485.1 Acidobacteriota bacterium
CGGCGCATCCTGCAGGAGGCATTGCGGCGCCGCTACCCCGAGTACTGCCGTCCGTCTTCCCACCCTGGTAAGGGTCCCGGCGAAGATGACTAGACGATTCGCGGTCGACGTCCGTAGTAAAGACTTGCGGGGCGGCGGAGCCGTGGCCCCGGCGACAGGGCGGCGGGGGGACAGTGCGGATGACGAACGGCGGGACCTGCGTGAACATCAAGCCTCTCATTGAAAGATTCCTGGCGGACGACCTCGATCCGTCGCAGGAGCGGCTGATCAGGCTCCACGCCGATTCCTGCGAAGCCTGCCGACAGGAGCTCGTGGCGGCCGAGCCGTCCCTGCTCTTCATGGAGCTGCGAGGCCGGGCCCTCCCCGAGTCGTTCTGGACCGGATTCCAGGAGCGGCTGGCAGGCTGCATCCCCGCGCCCGGATTCGACTGGCGCTTTCTTGCGCGTCATCCGCGCCTGACCTTCGTGACCGCCCCGGTCCTGATGCTGCTGGTCCTCGGCGTCTCCCTCTTCGTGGTACGTCCCTGGTCATACGGGCCGGGCCGGGGCGCCGGTGAGAGCGCGTTCCGTGCCCCCCGAGCGCCAGCCGCCGTCCCCTCCCTTCCCGGGGGGACCCCCGCCGAGCGTCTCGCTCTCGGAAGCGCAGGCCGGTCGGACCTTTCTGTCTCCCGGACCGCAAACGTGCCGGCGCTCGAGGAGGTCGGCTCCCCCGGGGCGCGCGTCTACCGATTCACCGTCCTTAGCGGGGAGACCGAGACCCCCATCTACCTCGTCGTCGATGAGTCGATCGACATATGATGCGATGCCGGGCGTACCTGCCGCTTCTGGCGCTCGCGCTGGCGGCCCTCCTGCCGGAGAGCCTTGCGATCACTTCCCAGGCCGCAGCCTCTGCGGCCGCCGCCCCGGCGGGCGCCGGCTCCGAGTCCCCGGTTCGACCTGACACCGCCCCCGCGACAAGGGTCTTCTCGATCCGTCACAAGAGCATCGACGACGTCTATCTCCTCCTGAGCCCCTATCTCGGCCCGCGTGGATCGATCCGCGCCGAGCCGCACCAGCGCACCCTCACGGTCACCGACAGCGTTGCGACCATCAACCGGATGACGGAACTGGTCCTTGCGTACGACATCCCGCCTCGCAGCGTCCAGGTCTCAGTCCAACTCATCATGGCCTCGGCCGGGGGCGGGTCGGCCGAGCCGGTGCCGCCGCCCATCCGGGGGGTGATCGAGAAACTGAACGCCCTCAACACGCGCTGGAACGACTACCGCCTTGTCGGTGATGCCCGCGTCCTCGGCACGGAGGGGGAGCGCAGCAGCCTGCGGGTGGGGGACGACTACCGGATCGAATTCAGGATCGACCAGGTATCGGACGACAGCAGGGTGATCCGCTTCAAGCCTTTCGAGCTGGCGCGCCGCGAGCCCATGGAGGAGGGGAGCGAGCGATACGCCCCCATCATGAACACCGTCCTCAACCTCCGGGACTCCCAGTTGTTCATCGTCGGGGCCTCGAAGCTGGAACGCAGCAACCGGGCGCTGTTCATGACGATCACCGCGTACCTGCAGCAGCCCTAGCGGACAGGAGAGAGCGCCGCCATGCCCGAGTTCATCGCCAAGTACGCCACCGCGGACGGGACGATCACCGAACGCGCCTTCAACGCCGATTCCGAGAAGGCCCTCCTGCTTGAGCTTCAGGACAAGCAGTACCTTGTGTTCGGGGTGCGGAGAAAGAGCGGGCTGGCCGGGCTGCTGCCGGGCTTCGGGCAGCGTCGGACGGTGCGCATGAAGGAGTTCCTCCTGTTCAACCAGGAACTGGCGGCCTTGATCAAGGCGGGGCTGCCGATCATCGCCAGCCTGGACATCCTCCTGGAAAGACGGAAAAACCAGGTGTTCCGCAAGGCGCTGATCGACATCCGGGACAGGGTCCGCGGCGGGGCGGCCCTCTCGGAGGCGTTCGAGGCCCAGGGCGAGCTGTTCCCGAAGATCTACGCGTCGACCCTGGCCTCGGGCGAGCGGTCGGGAGAGCTGGCGAGCGTGCTGCTGCGCTACATCAGCTACCAGAAAACCCTCCTGAACACGCGCCGCAAGGTGCTCGCGGCGCTCATCTATCCGGCCTGCCTGTTCGTGCTGTCGTTCGCCGTCATCTTCATCATGGTGACCTACGTCGTGCCCAAGTTCGTCGATTTCTACGGCGACTTCGGCGCCGATCTCCCGCTG
>JANMQK010000181.1:0-11302 GCA_031370485.1 Acidobacteriota bacterium
GGTCGAGCAGCTCGACCGCGGTGGGGAAGAGCGAATTCGCGCTCCTGGCCTGCGAACGGCTCGGGGGGGAGATTGTCAGCGTCGATTCGATGCAGATCTACCGCGGCCTCGATCGCGGCACCGCCAAGCCCTCACGGGAGACGCGGGCGCGGGTGGCGCACCATGCGATCGACCTGGCCGATCCCGGCCAGGACTTCTCGATGGGCGATTTCGTCCGGGCCGCCGAAGCCGCCGTACTTGACATCCGGGGACGCGGGCGGCTGCCGGTGCTGGTCGGCGGGACCGGTCTCTACCTGCGCGGGTTGCTCAAGGGAATCATCGACGCACCGCGCCGCCACGAGGGGGTGCGGGAGCGGCTCAGGGAGACGGCAAAGCGGCTCGGCGCCGATCATCTGCACCGCATCCTGGTGCGGGTGGATCCAGGAGCCGCGCGGCGCCTGCCGCCAAACGACCTCCAGAGGGTGGTGCGGGCGCTCGAGGTGTTCTTCACCTCCCGGCGCCCGCTGTCGGAGCGGATCGAGGCGTCCCCCTTCGGGGCCGATCGCTATCGCGCGGTCAAGATCGGGCTGAGCATGGAGCGCGATTCTCTCTGCCGTCTGATCGACGCGCGCGTGGATGCGTTTTTCGCCGCGGGTCTCGTCGAGGAGGTCCGGGCGCTGTTCGCCGCGGGACACCCGCCCGCGGCCAACGCGTTCAAGGCCATCGGCTACCGTGAGGTCGCGGCGTACCTCCGGGGCGAGACGACGGTCGATGAGGCGAAATCACTCACCCGCATGAACACGCGGCGCTATGCCAAGAGGCAGATGACCTGGTTCCGCCGGGAGGATGGGATCCGCTGGTTCGAGATCGACCCTTCGCGCGCGGACCGGTTCGCGGCGCTGCTTTCACACGTGGAGCACGCATGGGACTGACGCTGGCCAACCAGATGACCATCATCCGGATGGTCATGATCCCGCTTCTGATCACCCTGGTGCTCTCGAACCATCCGGCCTGGGCCCTCGGGGTGTTTGTCGTGGCCGGACTCACCGACGCGCTGGACGGCATCATCGCGCGGCGCTACCGCCAGAGCTCGCATCTCGGGGCATTTCTCGACCCCATGGCGGACAAACTGCTGCTGACTGCCTGCTTCATCGTGCTGTCGATACCGGATCACCCGCAGTCGATCCCCGATTTCGCCATCACCAACCACATTCCGATCTTCCTGACCATCGTGACAATCAGCCGGGACGTGTTCATCGTGATCGTCGCCCTGGTGATGCATCTCGCCGCGGGCGTGACCCGCTTCACGCCCACCTCCCTCGGGAAAATGACGACCGCGATCCAGATCATCACGATCGGTGTCGTCCTCCTCCTGAACGCCATTCATGTGGCGGCGCCGGAGGCGGTGATTGCCTTTTCGTGGCTGACGCTCGCGATGACCCTCGCCTCGGGGCTGCACTACATCTACTATTCGGCGCTGCTTTCGGGGTCGGACGAAGCCGCGCGGCCAGCTTCGCGCAAGCGCTGATCAGCCCGGCAGCCGGCGGTGCCAGAGGTAGAAGACGGGGATGCCGGTGAGGACGATCAGGAGTCCCGGCCAGGTGTAGGCGGGCTTCTCGATCAGGAGATCGATGAGGATGGCCCCCGCGAGCAGGATGTAAAGCGCCGGGAGCGCCGGGTACCCCCACATCCTGTAAGGGCGCGGAGCGTGCGGCTGTGTCCGCCTCAGGCGGAACACGGCCGCAACGGTCAGGAGATAGAAGAGCAGGGCCGCGAAGATGATGTAGTCGAGCAGGTTCCCGTAGGTCCCGGAGAGCGTGAGGAGGGCGGCCCAGACTCCCTGCAACGCGAGTCCCCATGCCGGGACGGCGTGCCGGCTGAGGACACCGGCCCGGCGGAAGAAGAGCCCGTCGCGCGCCATCGCGTAGTAGAGCCTCGGCCCCGCGAGCACGAGCGCGTTGTTGCAGCCGAAGGTCGAGATCATCACGAACACCGCCATGACGAGGGCGCCGGGTGGGCCGAGAAGGACCTGGATCGCGGCGGTGCCGACCCGGTCGTCGGAAGCCGCCTGGATGCCCCGGGCGGCCAGGTCGGCGCCGTCGGGAGTCCCCTGGAGCGGCAGCAGCGACAGGTACGCGACGTTGGCGAGGCAGTAGAGCAGGGTCACGATCACGGTCCCCAGCACGAGGCTGCGGGGCAGGGTGCGGTGTGGCTCCTTGATCTCCTCCCCTGCGAAGGCGATGTTGTTCCAGGCGTCGGAGGAGAAAAGCGAGCCGACCATCGCGGCGCCGAACAGAGCCAGGAACGGCAGGCCGAACGGCACCGTGCCCCCCCCGAAAAAGCGGTCCCCCTCGAAATTCGCGGCGTACGCCTGCGGGTCGAAGTGCCCGAAAAAGGGGAGCAGGGCGATCAGTCCGAGCGCCGCGATCTTCGTGCCTGTGAATACGTTCTGAACCCACTTGGCGGTCTTGACGCCGCGTGTGTTGATGAAGGTGAGCGCGGCGATCACGAGGATGGCCACGACCCGCTGCGAGGTGATCGACAGGTCGAATCCTCCGTTCCCGCTCCCGTCGCCGCCGATGACGATCGGCACGAGCCGGGTCTGGGCCGACACCCAGGGGACCAGGACACCGAGGAACTTGGCGAACGCCACCGCCACGGCCGCGATCGTCCCGGTCTGGATGACCAGGAAGAGGGTCCAGCCATAGACGAATCCGGTGAGCGGGCCGAAGGCCTCGCGCAGGTAGACATACTGGCCGCCGGCGCGCGGGTACATCGCGGCCAGCTCTCCCGAGGCGAGCGCCGCCATGATCGTCAGCGCCCCGGTCGCCACCCAGACGAGAAGAAGTGTCGCGGGCGAGCCAACCTGCCGGGCGATGTCCGCCGACACGATGAAGATGCCGGACCCGATCATCGACCCCACCACGACCATGGTGGCGTCGAAGACCGACAGCTCGCGGACGAACGAGGTCGGGCCCCCCTCGTGCCTCATCGCTTGCGTTCCTCGGTCTTCAGGAGCTTGTAGAAGCAGTAAAGGGTCACGCCGATGATCCCTCCCCAGGCCAGAACCATGAAGACGACCCCGCCGGCGGTCAGGCCGGTCACGGCTCCTGCGGCGGTCATCGCGCCCTCTTGTGGTGCTTGCGGCGGCGCCAGGCGACCGCCACGAGCGTCATGAAGCCGGCCATGATGAACACGAGCATCGCCCGCGCCCACAGGATCACCGGCCGATCCGCCGTGGCGACTCCTTCCATCAGGAGCGTCCGCTTCGCGTCCTGCACCGTCCAGAACCCCAGGAGGAATAGCAGGTACAGCGGCGTGACGTATTTGATGACGTAGTAGAAGATCCGCGGGACGCGGATATCGGCGCCGCGGGTGATCTCGGCCCACGCCTTGTCCATTCCGAAGACCCAGGCGAACAGGATGGTCTCGATGAGGGCGAAGACCGCCAGGCCGAAGGTCCCGGCCCAGAAGTCCATCTCGCCGGAGAACGCCCTGAGGAAGATTACCGGCTGGATGAACAGGACGACGGCGATCGCGAGCGCGGCGGTCGCGCGGCGGCGCGTCATCCCGAACTCCTCCTGGAGGAAGGCCATGATCGGCTGGCCCATCGCCACCGACGAGGTGATGCCGGCGAAGAACAGCAGCCCGAACCAGAGCCCGCCGAAGAGGTGCCCCATGGGAATCTTCTGGAAGATGATCGGCATCGACTGGAACCCGAGATCGTACGGGCCGGCGGCGGCGATGCTCTGGGTCTCGGTGAGCCCGAAGAAGGCGACCGCCACCGGGATGGCGATGCAGCCGCCGAGCAGGACCTCGGCGAACTCGTTGGTCATCGCCGTGGTCAGCCCGGCGAGCGCCAGATCCTGATTGCGCTTGAGGTAGCTCGCGTAGCACTGTATCGAGCCCATCCCGACGCTCAGGGTGAAGAAGATCTGACCGGCCGCGGCCAGCCAGGTCCCGCTCTGGGACAGTTGCGAAAAGTCGGGATTCCAGAGATACGCCAGACCCGCGGTCACGTTCCAGTCGGGATGGGCCGGGTCGGGGGCGCCGAGCGTCAGCACCCGCCCCACCAGCACGACGGCGAACAGGAACAGGAGCGGCATGGCGATCTTGCCGAGCCGCTCGATGCCCCCGGATATGCCGCGGTAGAGGATGAAGATGTTCAGCGCCAGGGTGATGATAAGGAAGACGTAGGCGGTCTCGAATCCCCCCGGGAAGTACTCGCTGCTCGTGAACCCCTGGAAGGAGCTCAGGAACCGACCCATCTCGGCACGCGATGTGATGCCAAAATACTTTCCGCTGGCCGAGAAGAGGCTGTAGGCCATCGTCCAGGACTCAACACAGGTGTAGTAGACAAGGACCACGAAGCAGTTGAAGAGCCCGATGACCCCGAGGTACTTGGCCCCGGGCCAGCGGGAGAGCGCCTGGAACATCCCGGGGCTGCTTCCGTGGCCGTGCTGGCTGCCGCCGTGCCGCCCGATGGCCCATTCGACCCACATGAGCGGAACGCCGAGCAGGAGGAAGGCCACGAAATACGGGATCATGAACGCGCCGCCGCCGTGGCGCGCTGCCTGGACCGGAAAGCGCAGGAAGTTGCCGAGGCCGATCGCGTTCCCGGCCATGGCCAGGATCAGCCCCAGGCGCGACGCCCAAGCTTCGCGCGGAAGCGCGAGCGGATCGGAGTGTGGCTCGGTCATCGCCGGTGAGTGGAGTCCACGCGGGACATGTCGGGCCGGGATTATTAACGTGCGGCGCGGCGGGTGTCAAGCGCCACGCCCGGCGCTCAGTCCTTCCAGGTCAGCTCGGCGCTGATCCTCGCGAAGGTGCCGCTATAGTCGACCGGCAGCTGGAAGCGGGCGGTCGCCCCGGGAGCGAGAATGGCCGGCTCGAGGGAGGTCTCCGCCCTCGCCGCGGTGCTGCCATCTTCGAGCAGGATGGTGACACGCACGCGGGCCTGGCTGGCGACCGTCTGGCCGGTGTTCTTGACCTCGCCCATGATGTTCAACCGGCCGTCGGGCAGGATCTCGTGGTCGTTGTTGACGAAGGTGAGTTGAGCCCGGCTCTTCTCCTCGACGCGCTGGCGAAGCCAGCCGGCGACCGGGCCGGCGGCCCCCTCGCGCCGGAAGCCCTGCCGGTTGGTCGGGGCGGGCTCGGGAATCCCCTGGGCACCGGCGCTCCCTGCGGAGGCGGCCTGGCTGTTCCCCGGCTGCCGCGAAGCGACCCCGCCCGTCGCGGGTTCCCCCGCGCTCTCGGCCCGTGCCTCGCGCGCGGTGGTCAACCGCCGCCACAACCCGGCGGTCAGCATGGCGCCGAGCACGAGCAGGAGGAGAAGCGGCAGCCAGGAAATGGATCGGCCGCCAGCGTCCGGCTGGACCTCCGGTCCGGGCTGGGTGAAGGGACGCGCTCTGGCCGGCCCGGCTCCTCCCTTGGGATGCGCCGGCCGCGCCGCCCGGGGAGGCGGCGCGTCGGCGGCGGCGTTCAGGGAGCCGCCCGCCCGGACCGTGCCGACGGCCCGCTCCAGCTCGCGCAGGAGGGCGTCATAGTCCTGGAACCGTTCGCCGGGGCGCTTGGCCATCATCCTCTGGATGGCGGCCGCGATCAGGAATGGGACGGCGGGATTCACGGCGCGCGGCGAACGCAGGGGCTCGTTGATGTGCTTGATCACCATGGCGACGGCCGTTGGTGCGTCGAACGGGAGCTTCCCGGTGACCAGCTGGTAGAAGGTGGCGCCGAGCGAATAGATGTCGGAGCGCGCGTCGAGCTCGCCCCCCTGGGCCTGCTCGGGGGAGATGTAGCCCGGCGACCCGAGCACTTCGCCGGTGGCCGTGAGCTGGGTGTCGGAACGGGCCGCCTTGGCAAGGCCGAAGTCGGTGATCTTGAGAGTGCCGTCCTCGGTGAGCATCAGGTTGCTGGGCTTGATGTCGCGGTGAATCAGCCCCTTCTGCGCCGCATGCTGCAGCCCCCGCGCGGTCTGCACGATGTACCCCGATGCCTCCAGCGGGTCGAGGGGCCCCCTCTCCTTCACGAGCGATTCGAGCGACTTGCCGCGGATCAGTTCCATGGCGAAGAAGGGGATCGGGCCGTCCTGTCCGATGCTGTAGATCTGCGTGATGTTGGGGTGGTTGAGCGCGGCGGCGGACTGCGCCTCCCGCTTGAACCGCGCCACGAATTCAGGGTCGGCCGCGAGCGAGGGGAGCAGTGTCTTGAGCGCGACCTGGCGCTGCAGCGCCTCGTCGAGGGCGCGGTAGACCTTTCCCATGCCCCCCGCGCCGATCATCTCTTCGACGCGATACGCCCCGAATCGCTTGGTGGTCAATCTTCGAGGGTCTGTCGCCGCTTCAGGGGTCTCGTCAGCCATGCCGAGTCCGGGAAGCTGCCCGGCACTCTCCTCGCGTAGGCGATGACGGAAGTGTCATCGCAGGGATTGCCCTCTGAACAATTTATGGGTGGCGCGCACAAAGTCAACGGAAGGGGGGGAACCGTTGCGGGGTCATCCCTTGCGGAAAATCGAGCCAAAAAGACCCTTCTTGACCCCTTCGAGCTCGGCGAGGTCCTGCTGGGCATCCTGGTTGGCGGGATCCCACTCCAGGGCCTTCCGGAACATCTCGGCCGCCTTGGACTGAAGCCCGCCTTTGGCGTAATGGGCTCCAAGGTCCGCGAAGGTCTGTGCGTCGGTGGGGGAAAGCTCGATCGCTTTCAGGAAGCTCTCCTCGGCTTTCTTTTTCCAGCGCGGGTTACGGCTCTGGGTCAGCCCGAGGTGGTGGAAGTACTCGGCCTTGGAGGGGTCCTGCTCGCAGGCGTTCTCGAAGAAGGAAACCGCCTCACCGAACTTCCCCTTGGCAGACAGATCCTTGCCATGCTTGAAATTCTGCCGCGCCATCTCCGCTGCGTCGGCCGTCTTGTCGGAGTGGGGGTGGTGCGACCTCTCCTGCTCCTTGTCGTATTTCTTGCGGCTTTCGGGCTGGCTCAGGGTGGAGTAGGCCTCCGTGATATGCCCGAAAACCTTCTCGGCCTTTGCCTTGGAGGCTTCATCCTTGAGCTTGTCGGGGTGAAACCTGCGGGCCAGCGCATAGTAGGCGCGGCGGATATCCTCGGAGGTGGCCATTGGCACGATCGCCAGCACGTCGTAGAGGTTCTTGTCGTGCAGGTGCTCGAACCGCTTGAGCATCTCCTTCTCAAGCTCGGTCTCCTGAACCGTGTCGACGCGTTCCACCGTGCCCGCCATGTTGCGGGGCGCCGTGGCCGGTTTCGCTTTTTGAGGCGGTGGAGGCTTGTGGGCTGGTGACGGAGGCTTCGGCGCGCCACCGTTCCCCGGGGCTCGCCGCGCGACATGCTCGGCAAGAGGCGTGGGGGAGGGCGGGGCCGCCTGAGCGGCCGGCGGAGCGGGCGGGGGAGTAACGGGCCGCGGCGATGGAGCCGCGGGCTCGGGCAGCGGCGCGGATGCCATGGAGCTCCTGTGCCAGGCGGCCGCTCCCTCGGGAGGGAGCGGCTGGCGATGCGCGCCCTCCGGCATTTCGATGATGCCGGCGAAAGCCAGCCCGAGCAGTGCCCGCAGCGTGACTTCGTCCCCCATCGGGCTGACGATGCAGATCTCGTGGACCGTGGCGGTCCCATCCACACGCGAAATGATGTATCCCTCCCCCTGGTCCAGGGAGACCTCCTGGTAGCCCTGAGGCGGGCGGTGCGCTTTCTTGGCGATGCTATCGGGCGATCCCAGCCGGTTCTTGATCCACTCATCGTTGGGGACTTCCCTCGTCCAGTGCAGGAGAAGCTCCGCCGTGCTCAGGCCTGCGTCGAGCTGCTCCCGGAAGGGCAGGGCGCCCTGCTGGAACTCATACTGGCCGCGCCCGAGGCCCAGCGCGCCGTGCACCACCTTGCGCACGTGGACTTCGGTCAGGTCGTTGAGGGCTTTCCGGGCCAGGGATCCGAGCCGGACCAGTGTGGTTCCGAGAAGCTCCTCGCCGCTCTTCGCCGCCGTCGCTTCGCGCAGCTGCTCATCGAGGACACCCCCCCGGTCCTTGAACAGGCCGGTCATGCTCTCTTCGGGCAGGGTGCTGGCCGCGAACCGGATCGTGTCCCCGGAGTCGATGAAGAGCTGCCGGACCAGGTCTCCTTTCGAGAAGCGCAGGATGCCGGACCACTGGCGCCGCTGGATCTCGCTGAGAACGTCGGCCGGGCACTGGTCGGAGAGATTTCCCTTCATCCGGGCGACTCCTTGTCCGGGCGGACACACCTCCTCCTGGAGGTGCGCCGGGGCATACAGGCCCTGCGCATAACTTGCGTCCCGGAAGGGTTTAGTGCAAGTGCCGGCGGGCCAGATCCTCGCCCCAGGAGCGGCGAAGTTCCTGCAGGGTGTAGCGGCCTACGGTCTCGAAGGCCTCGTCGACCGTCGACCCGTCCCCCATTGCCCCGAGAATGTCCACCAGGCGGTGGAACCCAAGGGTTCGCTCGAGGTGCTCCACAAAGGAAAGGGACGAGGGGTAGCTGAAGGCGGTCCCCCACTCCGCACCGGCCCGGTTCCGGTCCTCGAATTCCCTGGCGAGGGCCGCTCCGTCGGCGTCCGAGGTCGTCAGCCCTTCGACCTTCTGCGCGAGCCCCTCCTGCAGCCAGCGGGGGGCCTGGCCGCCGCTCTTTCCGGTGATGAACGCGTGCGCGAGCTCGTGCAGAAGGACGGCGCGCGATTCGCGATCGAGCTGCTTGAGCCCGCCGCAGGGAACGCGGATCTTGCCGTCGAACAGCCCGGTCACGTCGTGCCCGGCCTGGGTCGCATCGTAGAACTGCTGCCGGGGATAGAGGAATACGATGATCGCCTGCCGCGGGTAGTAGTCGAACCGCTGCACGAGGTCGGAGAACTGCCCTTCGAGGTAATCACCGATTTCGCGCGACAGGTCGGGGCCGGCCCGCTCGCCGTCGTACTTGATGGTGAAGTGGGCCGCGTCGGACCTGCGATAGTCGTGATCGATGGACAGTTCCCTCTGGACTTTGTCGATGCGCTCGCGGACCACCTGGTCCGGCCGGATGGCGAACGCCTGCTGCCAGGCGGAGATGGCATCCTCGGGACGCTCCTGGCCGTAATAAACCTCGCCCATGAGGGCGAGGAGATCCGGGTCCTTCGGGTGGTCGATCAGGGCCCGCTCCAGTGTCGATCGGGCGTAGATGTCCTGGCCCTGGGCGAGGTAGCAGGCGGCCAGCCCAAACTGGGCCCCGGCGTTGTGCTCGTCCACCCCAAGGGCCTCCTGGAACCGGGCTCTGGCTTGATCGTAATCGCGCCGCCGGTACGCTTCCCCCCCGAGCCTGGTCAGGAGAAGAACGAGCTTGCGCTCGTTCGTCGCGCGCGCCATCGGCAGGTCGCGGACACGGCGCTTGAGATCCTCGATCAATCTCTTCGCCTCTTCGGGGGAAATATCGGCCGCCGGCGGGGCAATCCCCGGCGCGGCCGGGGCGTTGCCGGGCGCGGGCGGTTGTGCCGGCGGACGGGTGACTCCCACGGGGCCTTCGACCTTCCCTGTCGCGGGTGACGTCGGCACGGCCGGCTGCTTGATGATCTCGGCGACGTCGGCGCGGGGAACCTGTATCGAGCGATCACCCTGGTGGATGATCACCATTCCGTCCTTCTCGACCCAGGAGTCGGCGGCGATCGACCCGCCGTTCTTCAGCCGCACGAGGTCGGCCCGGGCCGCCGAGAGGGCGCCGTACATGAGCAGCGCCAGGGCGCAGGCCAGGCGGAAGCGGAGGGAGGTCGGCATGGCGATCAGCTCGGCCGCCGCAGCCGCGACAGCGACGTGACGAAAGGCGGGGTCCCCTCGGCGGCGAACGCGGCCGGAAGCGAGGACACGGCGGCCAGCGCTTCTTCTTTGTCTGCGTAGACTCCCCAGCAGACCCTGTAGCAGGCGCGCCCCTTCAACGAGAATGGCAGCACGAACAGAGACGCGTCCCCCCTCGACCGCGCGAGCGCCGTCCCGACGGTGTCCTGTTCGCAGGCGATCATCACCTGAAGGGTGAACCGCTCCACAAGAATGGCGGCAATCATCTCCTGATAAAGGGTGGCGGCTTCGGGAAAATCACGCGCCTCGAAGTTGCGGCGCGCCGCCAGAAAACGGGCGGTGTCGGGGAAGGGGGGGGATGAGGCACGTCCCGAGAGCGGCGCGGATTTCGTGGCCGGCAAGGGGGCTGACTCGGGTGGAACCTTCTCCCGGGGCGGCTCCGACTTTGCCGGGGGTGGCTCGGGCTGCACGGCGACGGGTTGGGGCTTCGCCGGGGGTGGCTCGGGCTTCGCGGCGGCGGGCTCGGGGTTCGCCGGGAGGGGCTCGAGCTTCGCGGCGACGGGTAGAGAGCTCTCGACCGTAACGTGGCGATCCTCGGGCGGGGCGCGATGCAGGACATACCACGAAGCGATCCCGACGGCCGCCACCGCTACGGCGGCATAGACGGCAAGCCGGCCCAGACTGAGCGACCGATTTCGCGGTCCGCCCACCGTTCCATCGAAGGTCACCTCGATGGGCCCGACATGGACCCGCTCTCCGGTCTCCGGGTCGATGGCCCATGTCTCGTCTCCCCCCGAAGCCCGCGCGAAGGCGGGCAGCTCCTCATCCGGGAATCCGGGCATGGGCGCCGTCTCCGGCTGCGACGCCACGGGCTCCTCGGTCGGAGAGTTGTCGATCGGGGGTTTTCCGGCCGGCATCTGTTCCCCCCGCGAGGCCCCGGCCGGCGGCGCCCCGGCGGACTCCGGAACGGTCGGACCGGCCCCATCCAGTTCTGCAGCGTGGCCCTCGTCCCGCGTCGGCTCCGGCGGGCGGTCCTCGATAATATCATCGGCGGGGGCGTCCGCCGGCGACGATGGATCCGCCGTGGCAAGGGTTACCGGCGAAGGCTCGGGCTCGCGCTCCTCCGGCTCGGGGGCCTCCTCCTCGATCTCGATCGGTACGATGAACGATGTCGGCGTTCGTGCGACCACCGCCGCCGGGTTTCCGAGCCTCTCGGCCAGCCCCAGGATCTCCATCGCGAGCGCAAGCTTGCCGACCGCGAAATCGTCCAGGGAGGTGCGGCCGCTCAGCTCCCGCAGCGTCGCGCGCCCGTCGAACATGCGGGCTACCTGCTCCATGGCCGGATCGAGCTTCAGCGCCGCGAGCCGCGTGGGAAGATCGCCCACCGGCCGGTAGACCGATTCCATCGATCCGATCTCGCGGACGATCGATTCGCGGTTGGATATTTCCATCAGCGAGTCGAAGATGAGCCGCCGGGTCGGGAGACCGAGCACGGTGACCTCCTGCGGGAGCGGCCCCGGCTCCATCTGGTATGTCCCGTCCTGCAGGTCGAAGCA
>JANMQK010000188.1:0-14821 GCA_031370485.1 Acidobacteriota bacterium
GGCATGACATCCCTGCGCGAGACGCTCCAGGGCGCCCTCGTATTGGCGCCGATGACCAAGGGGGGGAACCTGCCCTATCGCCAGCTCTGTCAGGAACTGGGCGCGCCGGTGACGATGGGCGAGATGGCCGTCGCTCGGTGGCTGAAGCAGAGGCGCCGGAGAGAAATCGCGCTCATCCGCCGGGCGCCCGGCGAACGGTTCTTCGGCGTGCAGCTGGCGGGCAACAAGCCGGACGAGATGGCGTGGGCGGCCGCGCTGGCGGAGGCGGTAGGCGCCGACCTCGTCGACGTGAACCTCGGTTGCCCGATCGACTACTTCACGAGGAAGGGACTGGGCGCGGCCCTTGCCCGCCAACCCGCGCGCGTGCGGCGCATCGTCGAGGCGATGGCGCTCGCCGTGCAGCGGATCCCGGTCACCGTCAAGATTCGCCTTGGATGGAACGACGAGCATCGGAACAGTCTCGAGGTGGCGCGCGCGGCGGTCGAGGGGGGCGCCCAGGCGATCTTCGTGCACGGCCGGACGCGCGCCGCGCGGTACAGCCATGCGGCCGACTGGAACGCCATTGCCGAAGTCGCCGCCGCCGTGCCGGTGCCGGTCGTCGGCAACGGCGACCTGCTGTTTCGCCACGAGATCGACGCCGCGTTGGAGCGCACCGGGTGTACCGGCGTGATGACCGCGCGTGGCGCCTTGATCAAGCCATGGCTGTTCCGCGAGGCGGTCGAAGGCGACCTCGATCCGACCGGAGACGAGCGGCTCGGCATCTACCGGCGCTACGTCGCGCTGGCGAAGGCGCACTGGGGGGCGGATGAGCACGGCGTGGCCCGGATCCGCGAGTTCCTGCTATGGCACCTGGGGTTCTGGTGCCGGTACGCGCCGCGGCGCGCCGACGGGACCTACCCCGCGATGCAGCAGCGCGAGACCTGGACCCCGCGCACGCCACTCGAAGCGCTGCTCGCGCGCGCCGATGCGCCGGCGCATGCGTACCTGGCCGACTGCTTCCTCAGGGACGAGCCGGTCGAGCCCGGGGCGGCGCCGGGGCCGGCCGACGCGCCCGCGATCGACGACGACGCGGCAGAGGCGGGGTGAGCGGTTCTTCGCTCTCGCGGCACTCGTCATGTCGAGGGGATACGTCAGGCTGTCTTGCTTGGGAAGGAGTCGTGTCGGGGGAGAACGGACGCCCGGATCAGCGAATCGCGCGGATGACCACCGGCTCTTCAGCCGATGGCGACGGCGCGAGGCCACCCACCATCGGGGCGTGGGTCTCGTTCACCGCTCTGCAGGCGAAAATCCGCAGGGTGGTAGGCAGAGGCACGGCGGGGCCTAGCTTGCGCAGGATGCTCAGGATATTGCGGCGGATGTCATCGACGCGATCAGTGGCCAGGGCTTCATCGACAAGCTTGCCGACATAAAGGTCCTCGCCGATGGTGCAGGTCCGCAGGAAGGCCGTATCTTCGCTGGAGACGTATTTCTTCTCGGTGTCGCCAAGGGACTCGAGCAGCAGGCGAAGCGCTCTGCCCGCTTTGAATCCGATGAAAATCGGTTCATCAATCAGGAGTTCCAGCAACACAGTTCTCCTTGGCCGCTCAAACTTTGGATACAGCCGAGCTTTGTTACAGGTCGATCATTGTATCGGCTGTAATGTACATCTATACAATAGGTTGCTTGACTGCGATAAGCAAGACAATTCGTCGTCTATTTGGCGGATATGAGGATATTGTCGCCCGGCGGAGCCTGATCTCATCCTTCTCAAGACGACGGGTTCCGGTCGTTGTATCATGCGCCGCCGCTGCGCCGGTCCGGCGTCGAGCGCCGGCAGGGCATCGTTCAAGGAGGTGTGATGACGGAGTCGGGACAGGAGACAGGCCGCCTCTCGCCATGGTGGCGGAATGCGACGATTCTCATCTTGATTGCGGGGTTCTCGGTTCTCTCCGCCATCACGGCCCTCACCTATTCGAATGCCCCGCCGATCCCCGCCCGGGTAACCGATACGGCCGGGAGGACACTGGCGGAGAGGGCGACGATCCTCCGCGGGCAGGAGGTGTTCTTCAAGTACGGCCTCATGGAGCACGGGTCGCTCTGGGGCCACGGAGCGTACCTGGGCCCGGATTACAGCGCCGAGTACCTGCACCGTCTCGCGGAAATCTGCAACGACCTGCACGCGCGCGAGCGCTTCGGCCGGCCCTTCGCCGGCCTGCCCGAGGAGGACGCCGGGGTCGCGACCAGCCTCACGCGGCGCGATCTACGGACGAACCGGTACGACGCCGCGACCGAAACCTTGGTCTTCACTCCCTGCCAGGCGGCGTCGCTTGTGACCCAGCAGAAAGAGTGGGAGTCCTACTTCCGCGGGCTCGTGCCGGCTCCGGGGCTTCCTTCGACCTACATCAAGTCATCCGAGGAGGTGAACGCCCTCACGGCGTACTTCGCCTGGGCGGCCTGGGCAGCGGCCGCCGAGAGGCCCGGGAAGGACTACTCCTACACGAACAACTGGCCCTACGAGCCGCTGGCCGGCAACCAGCCGAGCAGCTCCACCTATCTCTGGAGCGCCATGAGCCTGATCACGCTTCTGGGCGGGACCGGGGCGATCCTGTTCTTCTTCGGCAAGTTCGACTTTCTCGGCTGGCGCGGCGAGGGATCGCCGGCCCATTTCCACGAAAGCGCTTTGGCCGGGTGGAAGCTGACCCCGAGCCAGTGGGCGACCGGCAAGTTTTTTGTCGTGGTCGCGGCGCTCTTCCTGCTGCAGTCGCTCGTGGGAGGAGCGCTGGCGCACTATCGCGTCGAACCCGGCGCCTTCTACGGGTTCGACCTCGCCTCCATCCTTCCCTACAACCTGCTGCGGACCTGGCATCTTCAGCTGGCCATCTTCTGGGTCGCCACCGCCTGGGTGGGAGGAGGACTCTTCCTCGCCCCGCTCGTGGGGCGCGAAGAGCCGGCCGGCCAGCGAACAGGCGTCAACATCCTGTTCGGGGCGCTCGTCGCCGTCGTCCTGGGGAGTCTGCTCGGAGAGTGGCTGGGGATCAATGACCGGCTTGGCGATCTCTGGTTCTGGCTCGGTCACCAGGGCTCGGAGTATCTCGACCTGGGACGGTTCTGGCAGCTGCTGCTCGCCGCGGGTCTCGTGCTCTGGCTTGTCCTGATGTTCCGCGCCCTGCGGCCCGCGATGCGCTCCGCCGCGCAGTCCGAGATGGCTTCGTTGTTTCTCTATTCGGCGGCGGCCATCCCGATCTTCTATCTCCCGGCGCTCTTCTACGGCCCGCACACCAACTTCGCCGTCATCGACAACTGGCGGTTCTGGATCATCCATCTCTGGGTGGAGGGGTTCTTCGAGCTGTTCGCGACGGTGCTCGTCGCGACCATGTTCCAGCAGATGGGGCTGGTCAGCGTGAAGACGGCCACGCGGGTCGTCTACCTCGACGCGATTCTCTACCTGGGGGCCGGGATCATCGGCACGGGGCATCACTGGTACTTCACGGGGCAGGGCACGCTCAACATGGGTCTCGCCGCCACCTTCTCGGCGATGGAGGTCGTCCCTCTCACGCTGCTCACGCTCGACGCGTGGGACTTCGTCAGGATCAAGGACCGCCCGTGCGCCGACTGCGGCGGCCGGTTCGCGGGGGGGCAGCTGTGGGCGATCTACTTCCTGATGGCCGTCGGGTTCTGGAACTTCGTCGGCGCGGGAGTGTTCGGGTTTCTCATCAACCTGCCAATCGTCTCGTACTTCGAGATCGGCACGCTCCTCACCAGCAACCACGGCCACACCGCGATGTTCGGCGTATTCGGGATGCTCGCGCTGGCGGTCCTCGTCTTCTGCCTGAGGGCGATGCAGAGCGATCGGGTCTGGGAGGGGACGCTGAAATACGTCCGGGTCGGGTTCTGGGGACTCAACGCTGGGCTGGCCCTCATGGTCGTCACGGATCTCTTCCCGGGTGGGGTGCTGCAGCTGTGGGATTCGATCGCGAACGGGTACTGGCACGCGCGCCGTTTGACCTATCTGATGAGCGGCACGTTTCACGTGCTCGAGTGGGTGCGGATCTCCGGCGACATGGTTTTCCTGCTGTTCGGTGTCGTGCCGATCCTGATGGCCGCCGTCCATTCAATCGCAAGAAGGGACGCGCCTCACGGCTCCGCCGAGGGGACCTGGCCCGGATCACGTTGACCCGGCCTCCCTCATCCGGGAGATTCCTCGCGACCGGGAACTCGCCGATCCGAGCCTACTTTTTCCGCGTCTCCAGCGCCTTCCAGTCCACGGTCGGGGCGGGGTCCGCCGGGCGGGCGAATAGGTAGCCCTGCCCGTAGTGGGCTCCCGTGTCGATGACCGCGGACATTTCCTCGAGAGTCTCGATTCCTTCGGCCACCACCTTGGCGCCGAGCGCCTCGCACAGCCTGACGATGGCGGTGACCAGCTTGTGCAGGCGGGTCTGGCTGCGGAGGTTGGCGATCAGGTCGCGGTCCAGCTTGACGACCTCGGGCGCGAGATCCGCGATGTATTTCAGGTTCGAATAGCCGGCGCCCAGGTCATCGACGGCCAGCGAGATCCCGCGGCCGCGGATCTCCCTCAGGACGCCGTGACAGTGCTCGAAATGGCTGAGCGGGACCGACTCGGTGATCTCCAGGTAGATCGTCTCGTCATGGAAAAAGATGGGGTCATCGGGACGGACCAGCCAGCCCTCGTTGAACTCGGCGGGGTGCAGGTTCAGGAAGAGCGGCGTGTGCGGGCAGGAGCGCACCGCCATCGTCCGGAGGGCCCGGCCCAGCTCGCCCATGCACGACGATGCGAGCGCCTCACCGATGAGCGCGAGCGGATCCTTGAAGAGTGGCGACTTGCACCGGGCGAGCGCCTCGTACCCGAAGACGACACGCTTTTCGAAGTTCACGATGGGCTGGAGCGCGACGTACAGGTCTCCGGCCGAGAGCGCCTCTCCAACCTTGCCCTTCATGGGCGGATTATAACTCCCCGGCCAGAGCCGGCATCGAGCACTCCATCAAGAATGAACCGTTGGACCTGCCCAGGCCGCCGGTAAGAATAAGGGAGGGACCCTCGCTCCACCAAGGTCCTGTTTGACTGGACTTCCGCCCTGATCAACCATGACCCTGCGCTTGCGTGTGAACGACGAGCCGGGAGCGAACATGCCGACCTGCATCCAGCCGGAGTTGTCGCGTGCCCCGCGGCGGGGAACCGGAGAGCCCCCGGTGATTGCGTGACGGGCGCCGCGGTCCCCGCCGGGCTCGCGGGGCTGCCGGGTGATCTCTGGCCGCGGGTTGCTTCGGCGCCGAACCGTGTCCTGATGCTCGACTACGACGGGACGCTCGCGGCTTTTCAAGTCCGCCCCGAGGCGGCGCGGGCGACCGACGGCGTCATCCGGCTCGTGGAGGGGATCGTCTCGGAGGGGGGAACGACGGTCGCCATCGTCTCGGGGAGAACACTTGCGAGCCTGATCGGGCTGGTGGGATCGCTCCCGGTGACCCTGGTCGCCGAGCACGGCTGGGAGATGCGGCGGCCCGACGGCCGCGTGGAGCAGCATCCCATCCCGGAGAAGTGCGCCGCCGCCCTGAAGAGCGCCGCGGCGGCCGCGGACCGGGAAGGGTGGGGAGAGCACGTCGAGCGCAAGCGCGGCTCGGTCGTCCTGCACACCCGCGCCCTTCCCACGGAGCGGGCGGATCATCTCGTCGGCGCCGGCCGGCGCGCCTGGGAAGCCGTCGCCGGAAGCGGCGGGCTCCGCCTCGATGCGATCGACGGCGGGCTCGAGCTGCGGGCGCCCGGCAGGAACAAGGGGGCCGCCGTGCGCGACATCCTCGCCGGATCGCCGCCCGGAAGCCTGGCGGTCTACCTCGGCGACGACGTCACCGACGAGGACGCCTTCCGCGAGGTGGAGGCCCATGGCTTCGGCATCCGCGTCGGAAATGGCGGGCGCGCCTCGCGCGCCTCGGGGCGGCTGCCGTCGGTCGGGGCGGTCGAGTTGTTTCTCGAGCGCTGGCTGATGACCGTGCGCGGCGCGTTGAAGGACTGAGGGAGGGACGCAATGCCGAGGATCATCGTGGTGTCGAACCGGCTGCCGACGGTCAAGCCGCAGACCGGGTCGGCGGGTGTCGAGATCCCGGCCGGCGGGCTCGCCAGCGCCCTGTTCGCGACGTTGTCGAGCGTGCCGGGGAGCCTGTGGATGGGGTGGAACGGGAAGATCGCGGCGGCTGACCACGCGCAGGTGGTCACCCGCAGCGGATCGGAAGCGTCACGCTTCTCGGCCTGCCCCTCACCCAGCGCGAGTCCGCCGACTACTACCACGGTTTCTGCAACGCCACCTTGTGGCCGCTCTTCCACTGCTTCCAGGGGAGGGTGCGGGTGGATCGCGACGAGGAGGCCTGCTACCGCAGCGTGCAGGCCCGCTTCGCGAAGGCCCTCATGCCGCTTCTGCGCCCCGGCGATATTGTGTGGGTCCACGATTATCACCTGATCCTCCTGGGCCGCGAGCTGAGGCGGCTCGGCTGGACGGGACGCACCGGGTTCTTCCTGCACATTCCCTTCCCTCCGCGCGATCTGTGGCAATTGCTGCCCGATCCCGTCGACATGCTCCGGGGGCTGATGGAGTACGACCTGGTCGGGTTCCAGAGCGGGGGCTCGCTGGACAACTATGTCTACGCCTGCCGCCGCGATCTGAATGCGCGGTGGAAGGCTGGCCGTCTCGAGGCGGGGGGCCGGACCCAGAGGGCCGCGGCCTATCCGATCGGGATATCGACCCGAAGGACTTCATGGCACCACGGGACATGCCGCGGCAGCGGGGACGCCGCGGCGCGCTCGGGCGGGTCTTGCGGGGCCGGCGCCTTGTTCTCGGGGTCGATCGCCTCGACTACACCAAAGGCATCCCCGAGCGGGTCCTGGCGTTCGAGGACCTGATCACGCGCTATCCCGCCTGGAGAAAGAAGGTCTGCTTCATCCAGATCGCGTCGCCGAGCCGGACGATGGTTGCCGAGTACGTGGAGCAGAGAAAGCTTCTCGAATCCCTCGTCGGCCGGGTGAACGGCGAGCACGCCGAGCACGACTGGGTGCCGATCCGCTACCTCTATCGCTACTACCCGCGGCCGGTGCTGAGCCGCTTCTACCGCGAGGCCGATATCGGTCTCGTGACACCGTTGCGGGACGGCATGAATCTCGTCGCCAAGGAGTACGTCGCCGCGCAGCGGCCCGACTCACCGGGGGTGCTGATCCTCAGCCGGTGCGCGGGCGCGGCGGAGGATCTGCCCGAGGCGCTCATCGTCAATCCCTACATCCCCGCCGAGGTCGCCGACGCCATGGCCAGGGCCCTGGAGATGCCCCTGGAAGAGCGCGTCCGGCGTCACCGGGCGCTTCTGGCGCGGGTCGTGGAAAACGACGTTCATGACTGGGGACGCCGCTTCATGCAGGACCTCAAGCGAGGGCGGGGGACCGCTGCGCGCCCGCTTCAACGCGTCAAGCGGCCGATCCGTCTCGCAGCGCCAGGCGTGGATTAGGGCTTCGGGAGGATTGCTTGCCTGCGAAGCTCGCGCAGGCGGCTGTAGCCGATCAACCGGCCGCGTTGTTCATCCCAGAGACGGTACGTGAACGATTTCAAGCTGGTGAGCAGCGTGATGGGCTTCACGCTCTGGAACAGCGGATCCGCCCGGTGGCATCGCTCCAGATTGTAGTTCGGAATGGCCGGGCTCAGATGGTGGATGTGATGGAACCCGATATTCCCCGAGAACCATTGCAGGATCCTGGGCAGCTTGTAAAACGAGCTCCCATTCAGAGCCGCCTCCGTGAAGCCCCAATTCCTGCGCCGCTTCCAATACACTCCTTCGAACTGATGCTGCACATAGAAGAGCCAGAGGCCGACCGTCCCGGTGATCGCCATCACGGGAATCTGAATCAACAGGTAGGCTTTGATGCCGACGGTCAGACTCATCAGGACCGCGATCGCCAGGAGAACTCCATTCGTCCAGTGCACACCCCTGCGCTCCCGCCTGCCAATCCCGCGTGACGGGAACCTTTGATGGATCAGGAACAGGTACAAGGGAGCCAGGACGAACAGCACGATAGGATTACGGAAGAGCCGGTATGCGATCCGTCTCCAGGGGGGCGATTCGAGATACTCCTGCACCGTCAGCGTCCATATGTCTCCGGTGCCGCGCCGATCGAGATCGCCCGACGTCGCGTGGTGCAGCGCGTGCTTGTGACGCCACTGGTGATACGGGGTGAATGTCAGCACCCCCGTGACGAATCCCAGGAAATCATTGGCGCGTTGCGACTTGAAGAAGGACCCGTGTCCGCAATCGTGGAAGATGATGAAGATGCGAACCATGAATCCGGCGGCGGCGACAGCCAGGGCAAGCGTCAGCAAGTATGAGATGTGCAACGTCCAGAACATCAGGCCGCAGAGGGCAAGGTAGGGAATGAGCGTGTTGATGATCTGCCAGACGCTCTTCCTCAGGCTCGGCTCCTGGTGCGGACCAAATGCCTGTTTCCAGGACAACATGTTCGCCAAGTCCCCCTTGCCTGAAAATGTGGGTCCCATACCCGCAGAAATCAATAATGCCCGGCGTGTTTGATGAGGGTTTCCGTGGACTTCCATACTAGCACGGAAACGGCATGTGCCCCGTCCGCGCGGAGGTGGGGGTCCTGCCAGGCATGAAAAACCGGCCGGGAAACAGCCGGCCGGTGTGGCGGGGGCGGTGGGTCCACCCCCGCCGAATGCCGTTCCGTTCTAGACCGCCATCCGAGCGGCGACCTTGTGGAAGGTCGAGTTGGTGACCCCGAGCGTGTGGACCTTGGGAGTTCCCACGACCACTTTCTCGAGGGTCTTCAGCACTTCCGGGTAGGCCCCGCGGTCGTACGCCTCCGCGTTCTCCTTCTCCGCCCAGAAGCTGATCGCGGTTGCTTCCTTGCCATCCTTGGGCGCGAAAGCAATCTCGTCCTTGAACCCGTTCTGCTTCCGAAGCATCGGGATGATGTTGTTCTCGAGCAGCTGGGTGAACTCGGCAACGCTGTTGGGCTTCAGCTCCATGCTCACAGTGCGAACGTACATGAGTACCTCCTGGGTTGTTGGGTCTAAGAATGGGGGATCAGATGACCTGACTTAGCTCAGATGACCTGAAGAGGAAGTAGAAGCACTCGCCTCACCTCTCAGGATATGGCAGTTTACTATGCTTGTTAAGTGGAACAACAGGAATTAACAGTGCCTATCGGTGTTTCATCTATTATAGTTAAGTATCGAGAGGAGAGAGTTGGATGGAGATTTCCCTGGTCATCAGGCGCCGGCTGGAAGAGATGGGCCTCGAGCAACGGGACCTGGCGCGCGCCGCCCAGGTGACGGAGTCCTACATTTCACAGTTGCTCACCCGGAAAAAAGCGCCCCCCGCCCCGGACCGGACCGATCTCTACGATAGGATGGGGAAGTTGCTGAAGTTCCCCCCGGGCGAGCTCGCCAGGCTGGCCGGCCTGCAGCGCCGGGAGGAATTGAAGAAGAGCCTGGGTGACGCTCCCGTGCCGCTTTATAAAGAGGTTCGGGAGCTGATTCTCCGCAAGTGCCGACCCGCCAGGGAAAAACACCTACGCCTGATTTTCGAGCAGCAGCCGTTCGGAGAGCTCGAGCGCCTCGTCACCCAGAAACTGCTGGACGTGGTCAAGAGACTTCTGAGAGAAGAGTTGCAGAATGAGTCCTGGGTTCGCCTGGTCGCCCGGCTCAGCCACCGGCGCTATGAGCAGATGCGGGTCCTGATGCTGGAATTCCTGGATACGGACATCTTCAACCTGTCGGCGGGGCAGTGTGTCGGTTTCCTGGATCCGCTCATCGAGTCCTGGGACATCAATCTGGCGACCTTCGGTGTGGAAGTCGTCCTCAGCCGCAGGGTCGCCCGGGAGCGCCTGAAAAAGTTCGATTACATCGAACACGAACCCGGGGAGACATCCAAGGAAGAGCCTGCGCTACGGGAGTTTCTCAAAGATCGCTCCCTCAGCGGCGATGCGACCGGCGAGGAGATCGATTTCCTGAAGAGGCTGAGATTCAAAGGAAAACGGCCGAATCCGCTTTATTACTACCGCGAGCTGCAGAACCTCCGGGATCCATTGCATTTCGCTCCGCAACTCTCCAGGGGGCTCACCGGACGGCGGGGGAGCCCCGGCAAGCGACAGGGCCCAAGGCGGGAACAGGGGGAGTAAAGGGAACGGCGTGGCCGAATTTTCCTGCATGGTAGGATGATCGCGTCCGATGAATTCCCCGTGTGACGCCATGAAAACGCTGACCCGGACGATTTCGATGGCGGCGGCCCTGCTGGCGGCCACCGCGACGGCCCAGGCGCGCGTCGATCTCCCTCCGCACGAGGACCGTTCGGTCTACGACCTCGCCGACGTCATCACGACCGAGCACGAGCAGTCCATGGAGCGCAGCCACCGGGAGCTGCTAGGGAAGACCGGTGTCGCGATCGCGGTCGTCACCCTGCCGCGGCTGGAAGGGGAGGCGCTCGAGGAGGTCCTCGGGCGGGCGGGGCCCGGGTGGGGCCTGGGACAGGAGCCTGGGGACCGGGGCATCGTGGTCGCGCTGGCGATGGAGGAACACCGGGTCCTGATCGCCACCGGGCACGGTGTCGAGGATTTCCTGCCGGACGAGCGTGTCAGGATGATCATCAGGCGCTACATCATCCCGCGGCTGCAGCGCAACGAAGTCTCCTTTCCCCGGGCGATGCCCGGCCGGCCTCGACGCCCCCCGGGTCGCCAACCCTGGCTCCAATTGTTCCGAGTGTGACCGGAGTCACAGAACCAGGAGGCCGAGCGAGGCTATCTTCGATGAAACAAAAGTACCTCACTCCCTCGACCCACTGGGGGGACTTCCCCCTCCGGCCCGTGGCGCGGCGTGAACGAGCTGATCGTCACGCCCGGGTCGGAGGGCGGACTCCGGTGGCCCGTCCCTTTCAACCCGCCTCGGCCCTGTGAATCCGGGCGAGGGCGCTCCGGTCCAGGATCTCGATTTTCTTGCGGCCCAGTTTGAGCAGTCCCGACTCCTGGAACGATTCGAGTGTCCGGCTCACCACCTCGCGGGTGGTTCCCAGCTCGTCGGCCAGCATCTGGTGCGTGGCGGCGATCGAATCCTGATCGAGGAGGAGGCGCGAGGCGAGCCGCTCATCCACGCGGCGGAAGGCGACGTCGTCGATCAGGGTCATCAAGTGCACCATCCTCTGGGAGAGCGAGCGGGAGACGAAAATCCGGAAGGCCGGCGATTTCAGGAACATATCCACGAACAGGTCCCGGGGAACTCCGAAGAGGGTCAGCTTCGTCTCGGCCGACCCGACCGCGGGGTACGGGGTCTCCCCGAGCAGCGCCAGGACCGTGATGACACAGCTCTCCCCCGGATTCAGCCGATAGAGGAGGATCTCGTGGCCGTCGGGGCCGATCTTCGAGGCGCGAATCGTCCCATCCACCAGCAGCGGATAGTGGGTGCAGGGGCTGCCCTCATCGAAGAGACGTTTTCCTGCCTGGGCCTGGATGGGCTTGGCCTGCTCTTCGACCTTGCGGAGCAGCGCCTGAGGCAATTCCTGAAGCACCGGGTAGGAGCGAACCACCTTTTCGCGATCGGTTGTGTTCATGATGGGGCCCTCCATCAGGTCGAGGTCGATTCTACAATCGCCTGCGGTTCGCGGCGCAGGCGGATTGCGATCATCGCCACGAACCAGAGGCTCGTCAGTGCGCTCAATACGAAAAATCGATAGTCCATGACAGCCATCGACTTGGGAAGAAGAATGGCCGCGGACGCCGCCAGCCAGAAAACCGCCAGGGCCGCGAGCAGGACGCGGCGTCCCGGGTAAATGAAAGGCACGAGCGCCAGGACAGAGTAGTCATAGTGCGCCAGGTGAAGCAGGACAAACACGATCGCGAGCCCCGCGAAGAATCCGTCCTCAGGACGACCGCGTCGAAGGAGCAACAGGAGCGCCGCCCCCAGCGCCGCAGCCGCTCCCAGGTAAAGCCCCCGGTGCGCGTCGGAGGTAAGGCCGGCCTCGACGATCCAGTTGAGGTTTCTCCCCTCCTTGCGGGCTTTCAGGATCTCCTCCACGTTGTGCGCGTCGCTATAGAAGAAAAGATACCCCAATCCGAGCACGTTTGGCGAGATCCTCTGGCTGTGGAGCGACAGCTTCCCGGCGAACCCGCGCCAGGCGTTTTCGCCGTCGGGTGAACGGATGAACGACGTGGCCCCAAGGAGGATGAGCGCCGTGGCCGCGGCGGCCGCGAATAGGGGCGCATGCCGCCGCAGCAGGGCCCGGCGGTCGCGGCTGAGGAGATTCTGCGCCAGGAGCCCGGCGACGAGAAAACCGGGGAATGCGCGCAGGAGGGTCGCGATCGCCAGCGCCGCGCCGCTCACGACGAACCGCCTTCTCGCGTAGGCCAGCAGCGCGACGAAAAGCGCGAGGATGTGCAGGTAACGCAGGTAGGCACCGCCGATGTAGGCATGGTCGTTGAGCGGGTTGACGGCCCACAGGAAAACGAACAGCGGCCCGCCGACGGCGTCGAAGAGCAGCGCGACGATCACCCCCGCGGCGATGACCAGCGCGATGTCGAGCCACGCGGCCATCTTGATGAACAGGGGCGCCGGCAGGAAAGGCTGCCGCGCCAGCCCGCCAAGGATCGCCGTGACCAGGGGCGAGCCGTTGTAGCCGTGGTCCCGCAGGGAATCCCCCTCTTTCCAGAGTGGGCCGTCCGCGTCGCGGAAGAAGGCGATGTCCCGCTTGAAGGCCGCCCAGCGCCCGGGCGGGAACGGGGCGCGGATCGTGTCCGCCCGCTCCAGGATCGAGCGGCGCGATTCCAGCTGGTAGGTGGTGAGTGATCGCACCCCCTGGTCGGGGTCGAACGACGAGGGGTCGTCCTCGTGGTCGGCGACCACCGTGGCGTCGTAGAGGCCCGAGTACCCCACCTCGGGGAAGTACTTGGTCGTGACGTAGTAATGGAAGAATTCGTGCGTGTGGAGATGCGGCGTTGCGAGGAAGTCCAGGTGGGCCAGCAGCGCGACCCCGGCGAGACACCAGAGAACCAGGGGGAACCTTCCGCCGGGAGACGGCCTGCGGCGGTTCAGGTAAAAAATAACGATGAACGCGGCGAGCAGGAGGATGCGTGTGACGTGGCCCGCGATCGTCGGCACGGACATCTCCGCTCTCCGGGATGCTGTGGAAACTCCGCCCCGCTAGGGGCAGGGCGGAATGCTCGAGTCCCTGGACGGCGCCCCGTACGAGCCGGTCCCGCACGAGTTCCGCGCCCTCGCCAGGTACCAGTGCGCCGTCCCCGTTGCAGGCTGCGGCCGCGCGTCGCTGTGGGCCGTGGCCGTGCTGTTCTGCAGGCAGGCGGCCGGCGAGAAGACAAGCGCGCCGCTCGAGGGAACCTCTCCCGCGACCAGGTCGTAGAGGGTCCCGGGCCCCGAGAGCGCGGCCTGTCCGTCCCAGGTCATGCCGGACGGGCTGTTCGTGGCCACTACCAGGCTCGTGACGCCGGCCGGCGTCCCCCAGACCTGGCCGTCCGCTTCATTGCAGTCGTTACCGCCGCAGGCGGGGTCGCCGTGGCCGTCCCCATCCAGGTCCCGAGGCAATCCCCCGACGCAGCCCTTGCAGCAGGTCAATGCGGCCAGGGAGACATCGTCGATCCTCCAGCCGGTCCCGCCGGGGGCGTTGCCGGCGTCGAACGTGGCGCGCCATTTCAGCCTGATGTTCTGCCCGAGCGCGGCGGCGGGAAGAGTGACGATGGTCGTGATGAAACCGTTCGACCCGGCGGCACCGACCCCGGTCCAGGCCTGGCGCCCGGCGATCGTGCTGCCGCTGAGGCTGCTGATGACCTGGTCGTATCCTCCCGCCACGAAGCTCCCGCCGGCCGCCACGATGTCGGTGAACGGCCCGCCGCCGATGCTGATCTCGAGCACACCGCCGTCATAGCCGTCCTCGAGGCTGTAGTTGTTCTGGAATGTCAGCCGCGCGCCGTCGGCCGCCGGGACCGGGATCGTCGGCGAGGTGAGCTGATTGTCCGAGGGCCCCGTGCCGGTGCTTCCCGTGGCGGCGCCGTTGGGCGCCGAGACCTGGAATCCTGCTCCGGCCGTGGTCGTCCAGAGACCCGGAGTCGAGCCGACCGGGCGGGAGGCGACCCACCCGGCTGGAAGAGCGGGCGCCGAGACACCGTCGAAGTTCTCGGTGTAGAAAGGCGTCAGCCCCCCCAGCATGAGGGTGAAGACGCGCGTCCCCAGGTTCGTCGCGCCGTCCTGAAGCTGCAGCGTCAAAGTGACGCTGCCGCCGCAGGCGCCCGAGGCCGCGAAGCTGAAGGTCCGCGGGACGGCCGCGCCGCCGGCGGGAACGGCCCCGTAGTTCTGGGGAGCGCCCGGGCTCCCCACGCCGCCGCCCGGCAGGAGCGTCGCCACCAGGTTCGACGTGGCGCTCGTGCCGGTGTTCCGCAACGGGAGGCTCACCGAGACCGGCTCGCCGGGATCGGCGGCGCCGTTATTCGGGCTGCACCCCTCCGCCGTCACCGGGGCCGGCGGCGCCGCGAGGACGTTCGTCCCGCAGCAGGAGATCGTCACCAGCGAGACTTCGTCGATCCTCCAGCCCGCCCCCGACTGCGACGTGGCGTTGTCGAACGCGGCCCGCCAGCGCAGCCGGATGCTCTGGCCCGACGCGCCGGGCGGCATGTTGATCGTGGTCGTGACGAACCTGTTCGAGCCGGATGTGTCCCCCCCGGTCCATGCCTGGCGTCCGCCGATGGTGCTCCCCGAGGCGGTGCTGATCGTCCCGTTGTAGCCTCCGGTGGCGAAGCTGCCGCCCGCCGCGATGACGTCGGTGAAAGCGCCCCCCGCGATGC
>JANMQK010000203.1:0-2880 GCA_031370485.1 Acidobacteriota bacterium
CCATCCCGGCGCCCCCGCCGCCGACGGGGCTGCAGGCCGCGGCCGGAAACGGCCAGGTCACGCTCTCCTGGAGCGCGCCCTCCCCGGCGCCGGCCGCCTACCGGATCTTCCGCGCCCTGACCTCCCCGGGCGCGGCCTACAACGCGATCACCTGCACCCCCGTCACCGCGACCTCGTGTGTCGACGGCACAGCCCAGAACGCCAAGACCTACTACTACTACGCCGTGTCGCTCGACGCGCAGGGCTTCCCGGGTCGGGTCAGCAACGGCAACAGCGACTGCGACGCCGGCCCCGATTGCGTGGTGGCGCGCCCGATCAACCCGGGCCCCCCCGCGGCGCCCACGGGACTCGTGGCGCACGACGCGGGGACGGGGGACCGCCTGAACGTCTCGTGGACCGCGAACCCGGAAACCGATCTGTCGAACTACACGCTCTACTACGGCACCCAGCCGGGGAACTACACGCAGAGCGTCACGGCCCTCCCCACGGTGACCTCGCTGGCTCTTCTGGGGCTCGTCGAGGGGGAGCGCTACTACATGGCGCTGAGCGCGAAGAACACCTCGAACCACGAGAGCGCGCTCTCAGCCCCGGTCTCCGAGGTCCCTCACCGCGTCCAGGGGATAGCACCCCCACGGGCGATCGACGATCTCCGCATCACCGTATCGGGCTCGAACATCCTGCTGACCTGGAGCCAGCCTGTCGTCGATATCTACGGCCGGCCGACGACCGTCGTCGGGTACCGGATCCACCGGTCCGCGAACCCGGCGTTCGTGCCGACGGGGGCAACACAGATCGCCAGCCTCAGCGGCGGGTCGGGCACCAGTTACACCGACACCGGGGCCTTGGCGCTTCCGGGAAACCTCTATTACCTGGTGACCGCGGTGGACGCCGCGGGCCTCGTCTCGGGGGCCGGGCGCGACCTGCCAAATGGTGTCGCCGACCTCCTGGTCGATCAGGTCTCCCCCGGCACCCTGCACCTCTCCTGGTCCGCGGTGAGCAATGACGTGCAGGGGCTTCCGACGATCATCGATCATTACCAGATCCACACCTCCTCCACGCCGTTCGGGCGATCGTCGATCGGTCCCTCCACCCTGACGATGGACAACGTGACGGCGCTTTCGGTAGACTTGTCCGTGCCGAGCAGCCCTCGCTACATCAGCGTTATCGCCGTGGACAACCGGGGCAACCTGAGCCCCTATTGATGCCGGAGTCCAAGTCATGAACGGGACCGGGCCGGAGGTTCTGACGGATGTTGCCGTCAGCGATGCCGGCAGCGCCGAATCGCCCGAGGTCACGCAGCTCGTCGAGCAGGCGAAGGGGGGGGACGCCGACGCCTTCGCGGGGCTCGTGCGGTTGCACGAGCGGCGGGTGATCGCCCTGGGGATGCAGATGGGCCTGTCCCGCGATGACGCCCTCGACGCCTGCCAGGACGCCTTCATCAAGGTCTTTCGCTACATCCACCGCTTCCGCTCCGGGGGAACCTTCTACCAATGGCTGTACCGGATCGCGATTAATGCGATCCGCGACCAGGGACGGCGAAACCGCCCGACGGGGATGGTGTCGCTGGAGGAGTTCGAGGCGGCCGGCGCCTCCGGGCTGACGGGGAGCGGGCCCGCCCTGCACGCGCGGCTCGAGGCCAGCGACCTGACCGGAAAGGTCCTCAAAGGTCTCGCGACGCTGAGCCGGCGCGAGCGGCTGGTGTTTGTCCTGAGAGACCTGCAGGAGATGAGCACCGACGAGATCGGGACGATCCTCCGCCTCTCGCCGATCACCGTCAGGCGCCATTGCATGACCGCCCGCCAGAAGCTGCGCGACCGTGTCATGGGCCGCGACCATTGACATGGCTCCGGAGGTATGGAAACGGCGAAGTAACATTCACGGCAATCGGCCCAATGAGGGACACAGCAAGGGGTTCGCGGCACCCGATGGAGGGGAGTCAAGAGTCTGGCGAGAGCCAATTTCTTCTTGACATCGCCGTAATTCGAGGTATCTAGGTCACAAGTATTGGGGTCTGTATTGCTATTTTGTGGATACAACGTTTTCGGAGCAATCCGAGCAGTGAACCCACATGTGGTGGAGGGGGAGATCCAATGAGAATTTCTTTCAAATCACTAGCCGCCGCGGCGGGGTTTGTGGCCGCCATGTTCGTCGTGGTCCCGGCCTACGCCCAGCAGTGCGGGGACACCTTGTCCTACCGGCACGGCCTCAACGGCTCCTTCTCCGGCCTGCCTGAAGCCGAGGTCACGGGGACGGTGTCGGTGTTCGCCAATCCGGCGATCAACAACGGTGCGGCCCTGTTCATCTGCAAGTCGACCACCGACGGGGTGGGCGGCCAGTGCCAGCCCGAGGCGGGAAGCAACTCGGACGGCATGGTGACCGCGAACGGCAACTGGGCCGACCTGGGTGTCACCGGTTGCCCGGTTAACCAGAACACCGCCACGGACGGGGACGCGCCGAATGTCGCGTTCATGACCTCGATCGTCAACGAGGGGAGCACGAACCACCGCGGCGTCTACCTGATCGCCTCGACGGGATACTTTTCGGGCGCAGGCAGCTACCTGTTCGACCTGGCCGGCCCCCTGACCCCCTCGGGGGACGCAAGCCCGCTCGGCGCGAGCGACATCCCGAAGCCGAGCGTCGTTTCGAGTTCCGCCGCGGCCGGCATCACCACCGTGAACCTTTCCTGGGCCGCAGCGACGACCGCCGATGACTGCACGCAGCCGTTCGTCCCCACCTGCCCCGACTATCCGGGCGGGCCCCGTCCGACGCTGGACGGGTATGATGTGCACGCCATCTCGGGCCTCTGCGCCAGCGCACCGACCACCAGCAATGTCCTGGCGTGGGGTGCTCGTGTCTGCCGGAGCAGCGGCTCCTGCGCCC
>JANMQK010000212.1:0-5244 GCA_031370485.1 Acidobacteriota bacterium
ACTCGACATCCTGGTCAACGGCGAGCCGGTGGACGCGCTGTCTCTCATCGTCCACCGCGAGCGCGCCGCGACGAGAGGGCGCTCCCTGGTCGTGAGGCTCCGGTCGCTCATCCCCCGGCAGCTCTTCGAGGTGTCGATCCAGGCCGCCATCGGCGGCAAGATCGTCGCGAGAGAGAACGTCTCGGCGCTCAGGAAAAACGTCATCGCCAAGTGCTACGGCGGAGACATCACCCGCAAGCGCAAGCTCCTCGACAAGCAGAAAGAGGGGAAAAAGCGCATGAAGAAGGTCGGCCGCGTCGACATTCCCCAGGAGGCCTTCCTGGCCCTCCTCAAGGTCGACTAGCGCCGGCGCCGCTTTCGTTCCATACTACCGGCGTATCGCGACGCGCAACGAGGCCCCCGTGACAGGCGCTGTCAGGAAAAGACGGTTCTTCTTCGAGTACTCGCAGGCGGCGGTCATCGCCTTCATCTTCGCGCTGTTCGTGCGCACGTTCCTGTTCCAGGCCTTCCAGATACCGAGCGCCTCGATGGAGAACACCCTCCTGGTCGGCGATCACATCCTGGTCAACAAGTTTGCCCTGGCCCCGCTGGCGCTTCCGTTCGAGCGGGCGGTGCTGCCGTTCGCCGACGTGCACCGGGACGACATCGTGATCTTCCGTTTTCCCGGCGACCCGAGGCAGGACTACGTGAAGCGCGTCATCGGCCTTCCCGGGGACACGATCCAGATCGTCGACCAGGTTGTCTACGTCCGGAAGGCCGGGGCGGAGGGGTTCACCGCGCTGCTCGAGCCGTTCGCGGTCCACAAGGACCCAAAGGGCGTGCCCGACTCGCTCAACAACTACGGGCCCATCGACGTCCCCAAGGGAAGCTACTTCGCGATGGGGGACAATCGCGACGACAGTCTCGACAGCCGCGAGTGGGGCTTCGTGCCGCGCGAGAACATCATCGGGCGGGCCCTCATGGTCTACTGGTCGTTCGATGGCGTCCGCTCGGAGGGTGCGCAGGCGGCCTCGCGCGAGCCGTCGACCGGCGTGCGCCGGATCCTGGCCGGCGCCAAGGCGTTCGTCCGGGCCACGCGCTGGGGGCGCGCCGGCCAGATGATCGACTGAGTCCCCTCCCCGATTACGTTCCTGAAACCCGCCTTGACGGCCTCCAGCACCGTTCCTATATTGCAACAGGGGGCGTGCGGGGTTGGAGATGATCAAGAGGATAGACAGCCAGCGGGGCGAAGGGCGGATGGGGACCTTCTTCGGCCTCTTCGTCGTGGCGGTTGTCGTCTACCTGGGCGTGAAGGTGCTGCCCGTGATGGTCACCACGTACACCTTCCGGGACTTCCTCGTGGAAGAGGCGCGCTTCGCGGCCCTCAAGGCCAAGGACGAGGACATAAAGAAGAACGTCCTGGCCAAGGCCAAGGAGCTCGAGCTTCCGATCAACGCAGGGGACATCAAGATCAATCGCACGCAGAGCTACTGCGACATCAGCGTCGCGTACACCATCCTGATCGAGACTCCGTTCTACACCTACAACTGGGCAGTCAACGAACAGTCCCGCGCACCGCTTTTCTGAGAAAGACCGTTCAGCGCAGGTTCGTACGCGAGAACACGGCGGCGAGCGACTCTTCGCGCAGCTTCTCCGCGTCCACTTCGAGGCGCCGCACGCGCTCGCGGGCCTTGGCCGCGTGCTCCTCCTCGGCGATTCCCTTGAGGTTGATCCGGACGTTCAGGACACCGCCCCGCACGCCGGCGTAGGCCAGAAACGCCGCCGTGCCGACGTCGCTGACGGCGTTCACATTTCCCTTGTGGGCCAGCTCGACCGCCATGGACATGAGCGCGGCGCACGCGTCGGCGGTCGCTATCGGCGTCTCGGTGGCGTAGAGGTTCGCCCGGGAGAGCGCCGCCTTGCGGGCCGATTTCTCCGCCTCGGTCGTCTTGGGCAGCCGCAGGGCGCGCATCACCTCTTCGTAGGCTTCAGAGTCGCGATCGACCAATGCGAGAAGGTCCTTGCGCAGCCCCTCGGCCCGCTGCCTGATCGAGAGCACGGCGGCCTCGTGCGCGCGGTATTGCTCGCGGCCGATTGTCAGATCGCACACCATCTGCAGCAACGAGGCGGCGAGGGCCCCGCCGAGAGCCGCGGCGCTTCCTCCACCGGGGGTCGGCGTCCCCGCCGCCAGGCTTGTCGTGAATTCTTCCAGGGTCATCTTTGCAAGCATCGAACGTCCCTTCCCCGTCCATTCATGCGCCGCCGAGCCGAACAGCCGGGTCAGCGCGCGCCGCAGCCAGTGCATCGAAATTTACCCCGCGATCCCGGGCGAGTCAAGGACCGATTCAGCGAAACCCCTTGTCCGGGGCCGGTTTCGGGGCATCACCCGCGCGCCTCCGCGGCCCCGGCCCCCGGTCCCGGCGAGCCCGCCAGGACTCCCTCCTCGACCACAACGCGCCCCTCTTTGACCACGGTGCGGCAGTGGTTCACACCGAAATGATAGGCGAGATGCAGGTGGTTCGGGACATCGAGTATTTGCAGGTCGGCCATCTTGCCGACCTCGAGGCTTCCGGTCGTGGCCGCGATCCGAAGCGCGTGGGCCCCGTTCAGCGTCGCGGCGGCCACTGCTTCGGCCGGTTCGAGTCCCAGCCGCAGGCAGGCGAGGGGGAGGATGGCGGTCATCGCCTCGGTCGGGCAGGTCCCGGGGTTGAAGTCGGTCGCCAGCGCCACCGCCACCCCTGAATCCACCAGCCGGCGGGCGGGGGCGTCCTCCCGGGTGTTCAGGAAGAACGAGGCCCCGGGAAGGAGCACGGCCGTCGTCCCCGCGGCCCCGAGGGCGCCGATCGCCTCCTCCGTCACGTGGTCCAGGTGATCGGCCGAGGCAGCCCCGAGCCGCGCGGCCAGAAGCGCTCCCCCCGAGGCGCTGCGCTGATCGGCGTGGACCCTGAGCCCGAGCCCATGCTGCGCTGCGGCGCGCAGGATCTCCTCCCCTTCCTCCGGCGTGAAGGCGCCTTCCTCCACGAAGACGTCGCAGAAACGGGCGAGTCCCTCGCGGGCCACTTCGGGGATCATCCGGCCGGTCACCTCGCGGACGTAGGCTGCCCGGTCGTGCCGCATTTCATACGGCACGACATGGGCGCCCAGGAAGGTCGGCACGATATCCACCGGATGGATCTGGTGCAGCCGTTGCAGAACGCGGAGCTGCTTCAGCTCGTCTTCGAAAGTCAGCCCGTAGCCGCTCTTGGCCTCCACCGTCGTCGTGCCGTGGAGGAGCATGATGTCGAGGCGCGCCTTCCCCAGCTCGACCAGATTATCGATACCGGCGGCGCGGGTGGCGGCCACGGTCGCCATGATGCCGCCGCCGCGGCCGGCGATCGACTCGTAGGTGGCGCCCTGCAGCCGCTCGACGAACTCCCCCTCGCGCCACCCGGCGAACGGCAGGTGGGTGTGGCTGTCGACGAATCCGGGGAGGACGGTGCGCCCCGTGGCGTCGATCTCGATGCCGCTTCTCGATAGCCGCACCTGGCGCCGATACTCGCGCTCGTCGCCGACGAAGACGATGACCCCGTCCTTCGCCGCCAGGCAACCGTGGTGCACGACTCCGGCATCGCGCAGAGCGCCGCCGACCTTCGGCGCAGGGCCGGGAACGGTGACCAGCTCGGCGGCGTTGACCACCGCCAGATGAGCCTCGATCATGCGGGCATTATAAGAGCGTACGGGGGGCGGACGGGGCCCGGGGGCGGAGCGGGCCGGGGCGCTGCGTCAGGCGGTCTCGCCCGACTGGGGCGGCTTCTTCATGAAGCGCAGGCGGTCCTCGACGTTTTCCTCGCTCTTGCGCATCTCGAGCAGCCGGAGATGCTGCTCGACCGCCGAACGGACGCGCAATTCGAAGGCGTCGCGCTCGACACGCAGCGACCGGATGACCCCTTCCAGCTCGCCCGCCTTGCGCGCCGCCTGGTCGATGATCTGGCCGCTCCGGAACTCCGCCTCCTTGATGATGAGCGCCGCCTCCTTGTGCGCCTCTTCCTTGATGTCCTCAGCCAGCTTCTGGGCCGTGAGCAGGGTGTCCTTCAGGATGCGCTCGCGTTCCTTGAGGTCCGTCATGCTGGCCTCGATGTGCGCCAGGCGCTCCTTGAGGCTGTTGCCCTCGATCACGAGGTTCTCGAACTCGGAGGAGACGAGGTTCAGGAACGACCGCACCTCCTCCGGGTCGTAACCCCGCATCTTCTTCGCGAAACGGTGCCCGCTGATGTCGATCGGCGTGATCTTCATGCTCCTCCCCTCTCCCCGAAGATGGCCCGCCCGATGCGCACCATCGTCGCGCCCTCCTCGATAGCCACTTCGAAATCTCCCGTCATCCCCATCGACAGCTCGGTCAGGCCCAGCCCCCCGTGCCGCGCGGCCGCCTTGTCCCGAAGGAGACGCAATTGGCGGAAATAGGGGCGCGACTTCTCCGGATCCGGGTCGTAGGGCGGCAGCACCATCAGGCCGCGCACCGTTATGGCGCGGCACGAAGCCGCCGCATCGAGCAGCGTGTCGAGGTCGGACTCTTTGACTCCGAATTTCGTCGCCTCCCCTGCCATGTCGATCTGGATCAGCGCGTCCTGCCGGCGTCCTTCCCGCGCCGCCGCCTGCTCGAGCCGTCCGAGGAGCTCCACCGAGTCCACCGAGTGCACCACCTGGAACAGCCGCGCCGCCAGGGCCGCCTTGTTCGTTTGCAGGTGGCCGACCAGGTGCCAGCGGAGGCCGGCGGGGAGGAGCGCGACTTTCTCGCGCGCCTCCTGCACGCGATTTTCCCCGATGTTCAGAAGCCCCGAAAGAGCCGCCTCCCGTATCCGCTCGACCGGGATCGTCTTGGAGATGCCGATCAGTGTGACCGCTTCGGCCTTCCTCCCGGCCCGGTGCGCGGCGGCCTCGATGCGGCGCCGCACCGAGTCAAGGTTGACCGCGATGGGCGTCGCCATGCACATTAAATATAGGTAGGGCGGCTCCCCTGTCAAATGCCTGGCGGGCCGGGCCGGAGCCGCCTGCGGCGCGGGGCACGGGTCGCGCGCGGGCGCTTCGCGCCGCGGAAGGCGCGCTCCCCTCTGCTCGCGGGCGCTTGCCCCGCTGGAAGGCGCGGGGCCCCAGCGCCGCCCCGCCAACGCTCCCGACCTTTGGGTTTTTCTCCTTGGGTGGGGGGGGCTTCCCCCGGGCGGGGGGGTTGCCCGTCAACACACGGGGGGTGGCCAAGCCCCCCCCCGCGCCATGGGTGAATGTGCTGGC
>JANMQK010000243.1:0-13242 GCA_031370485.1 Acidobacteriota bacterium
CGACTCCTGGCCTCCGAAGTTGCGGTACGCCAGCCGGTGCATGAAACGATCCTGGATCGCGTCCAGAAACTGGCTCGCGCTGGCCCCGGGCTGCTCGATGACATTGAGACCGGGGACCTGCGGGTCGAAGGCGGGGACCGCCAGGCGGCTCTCGGGCCGCTGCGTGAAGGTGGAGGCCGCCGGATTGGCGAAGTCGGCGTGGAACTCGAAGATCTGCAGGGCGTCGGCGGGGTCTCCGTACTCGTCGGCGCGCCAGTTGACGAAATAGCCGGGCGAACCGGGGGGCGGCGGGTTCAGCCCGTCGATGTCCGAGGCCAGCATCCCGCCGATGTCGGGATCGAGTGGGAAGAGATCGAAATAGATGAAGCCGGCCGACGGGTCTCCCGCCACCATCTTCGCCCTGTCGAACGCGAACACCCCCTGCCCGAAATACTGGTTCCCCACCAGGGCGAACTGGTGGTCAGTCATGAAATAGGAATCACGCCATACGGCGAAGTGCGGATAGTCGTTGAAAAAGTTGTTGGGCATCATGAAGTCGTAGAGATACCAGGCCCCGGTGGGATCTCCGGTCTTCGAGATGGCGATCATCTGGTGGGTGTTGGGGTTCGCGACCGAGACGCAGAACTGGCTCAGCAGCCACCGATCGGCCAGCGGATCGTACAGGGCGATGCCATCCCCGTTGTCGACGCCGGTGCACCGGTTGTCCGGGCCCAGGGCGGCGAACAGGCTCGACAGCGGCAGCGCCGGGGTCAGCGGGCTGCCCGACTTGTTGAAGATCCTGAACCGGAGGTTGACCAGCTGGACGTAATGGTTCGGTCCCACGTCGCCGACGGTGTCCGGGGGATGGACAAAGTTGCCGTTGTCCGCCGTGCTCAGCCCGGCGAAGCTCACGATGGGGGCCGGCATCACCTTCGGCAGGGGCGCCGAGAGCGCCCGGACCGGCGGCCGGAAGACCGCTGCGTCGATCGAGCCCTTGCCGGCGCTGACGGCGGGGGGACGGAACTCCAGCCGCCGATCTCCTTCCACCTCTTCCCCTCCAGCCGGTCCGGCGACGGCCGCCGGTGGCAGATCGGAGACGCGTGGTGAAACGGCGAAATTCACGGCCAGGCCCGAGTCGGGGAAAATCCGCGGTGGTTCGGCCTGGGCGCGCATGAGGGGACGAAGAGTCAGAAGCAGCAACGCTCCGGCGCAGGCGGCCACGACCGACACGAGCCGAAAAGATCGCATACCCGGCAATGCCTCCTTCAATGGAAGAAAATCAATCCTCGACTAACGACACTTGATCAATCGACCCGCGTTGCCCAAAACGAGGGTGAAAGAGCCGACCACCTCGTTCGTGTCCACCCGCTTGATCTCCAGGGTCATCTCCTTGCCGTTCGTCCGGCCGGAAAAGAGGGCCGGATGGGAATCCTCGGGCTCGTCGTCGCGCTGCGGTCCGCCGCGCTCCTGGACGTACGAGCCCTTGATTTCGAAGCCGCCGTTGGCGTCGAGGTAAATCGGCCCGTCGATCGTCCCGTGAGCACAGCTCAACTCGAGCCTTGCCCCCTCCGCCGTGACCCCCAGCGCGGCCTGCTTCCCGCCCCAGGTCCCGGCCGGCACCCGCTCCCGATTCTCATTGCCTGCGCCGGCGTCCTTGATGCCCGCGCCCGATTCCCCGCCCTGGACGGGCACCGTGGAACAGGCCGGACACGCAGGGAGGGCCCACGCCAGGGCCAGGAAACCGAGGGTGACGGCACGGGGAGTCCCGCGGCCGGGAATGCCGATCCTCCCCGGATCGACTGTTGCCGGGGGATTGCTCGGTGTCGCGTTGGCGTCGGCCGGGCCGTTCAAGGCGTCTCCATGAATTTCGCAGGCCAATGTACTCCCAAACTCCTCACGACGCACCATTTGACAGCCATTATCGGGCTCTTTCAGGGCTTCGTCGAGGGAGGGGAGTGGCGTGATTAAAAACCCTTGACAACATGGGGTTTGCCTCCAATATGGACTCATGACGTCCGACAGGAATGGGGGACCGTCCTGAGGAGCCAACGGATAGGATCCGGGCGCGCGAGGCGGGTTGCCCTGGCGAGGGGGTTTCTCCTGGCATCGCTCCTGTGCGCCTCGGCACTGGCGCAGAGCGGTGACCAGAAAACCGCGTTCCCTTATGAATCCGGCGTCACCGTCGGCGTCGTCTGGACGGGCGGCCCCGGTTCCACCGAAACGGTCGCGGAAATCATGGACCGCGAGGCCAGAGCGCCGGTCACAGGGGTCATACCCCTCGTGAAGAAACCCTTCCGCCGCCGGATGGTGACGCCCCACGAGAACCCCGACGCCCCGGCGGTTTCCCGGTGGCCCCCGCCGACAGAGGGGACCGCGGGCAGGGAATGGACGCCCGACACGTTGTCCCCCTTCGCCCCGCTGGCGCCGCAGACGGTCGGCACGAACTTCAAGGCCATCTCCCTCCTTTCGCCAAACGAGTCCTTCGCCATCCCCCCCGACAGCGTGGGGGACGTCGGGCCCACGCAGATCCTGGCCATGGCCAATGGGCGGATCAAAGTATTCAGCAAGACCGGAACGCTCGGCGGGTTGAACGTGTCGGACTCCACCTTTTTCAGCTCCGTGCGGAATGGCGCCGGCGTGAGCGACCCCCAGGTGCGCTACGACCGGCTGTCCGGACGGTGGTTCGTCGCCGAGATCACGACGTCGGTCCCCAACAGGGTCCTGATCGCAGTCAGCTCGGGATCGACGATCACGAGCAGTTCCAGCTTCACCTTTTACTATTTCCAGCATGACCTCCCCGGCCCCACGCCGAACAGCGACACCGGTGGGTTCGCCGACTACGACAGCCTTGGAGTGGACAGGTTCGCTCTTTACATCGGGATCAATGTCTTCGGGGTCGACGCCCAAGGCAACATCAACCGATTCGTGGGGGCGACCGGCTTCGTGGTCAACAAGGCGAACCTGATCGCAGGGACGCTCCAGGTCACGCCGTTCCGCCAGATCGCCCTCGGAAGCGGCACGGGCCTGCTGGCCCCGCGCGGTGTCTCCAACGACGATCCGGCGGCGACCGAGGGGTACTTCGTAGGCGTTGACAACGTGACTCTCAGCCGGATCAACATCCTGAGGATCTCGAACCCCGGCGGTACCCCCGCGTCCGGGGGCGCCGCCGCGATCACGGTGCCCACGACGACTTCCCCCATCGGCCAGGTCGCGAAAGGAACCAGCCCCGCGCTCGACGGCCTGGACGACCGGCTTTTCTCCGCGGTGGTTCACAAGAACAAGATCACGGGTGTCTCCAGCCTCTGGACGGCGCACGCCATCGAGGTCAATGCCTCCGGGGTCGGCGTGACGGGGGGCGGGCGCAACGGGTCGCGGTGGTACGAGATCACCAACCTGACGACGACACCGACGCTCGCCCAGGCCGGGACGCTCTTCGATCCTTCCGCGTCATTCCCGCGCGGTTACTGGATGGACACCGTCGCGGCCAGCGGCCAGGGGCACATGGCCCTGGGTTCGAGCTACGCCAGTGTCAACGATTACCCGGGGGTCGCCGCCGCGGGGCGGCTGCGGACCGACCCCCCGGGGACGATCCGGGCCGCGACCCTTGCCCAGGTCAGCGTGTCGGGCTACAACCGGCAGACGGGGGTCCTGACTCAGCGATGGGGGGACTACTCCCATACCGTGGTCGATCCAACCGATGACATGACGATGTGGACGTTCCAGGAGTGGTGCGATGCGGCCAATTCCTGGGGGGTGCAGGCGGTCCAGCTGAAGGCACCGCCCCCCGCGACGCCCCAGAGCGCGTCTCCATCGAGCCTCTGCGCGGGGCTCACGTCGTTCAACGTCACGCTCGCAGGGATCTCCGTCGCGGGGTCGGAGTTCTTCGACCCGGGTCCCGACACGGGGGGCCCCGGATACGCCAACCGCATCGCCGCCACGGTCTCGGGCGGGGTGACCGTCAACAGCGTCACCTTCACCGACCCGACCCACGTCACGTTGAACGTCAGGACGGTCGGAGCGACATCGGGAGCGAAGAACCTGACCATCACCAATCCCGACGGCCAGGCGATGGCAGGCTCGGGTGTTGTTGCGATCGGCCCGTTCCCCGCCCCCGCCGTGACGAGCAACGGCCCGGTCTGCGCCGGGGGGACGCTGCAGCTGCAGGCCTCGGGCGTTCCCGGGGCCGCCTACAGCTGGACCGGCCCGAACGGCTTCACCTCGAGCGCGCAGAATCCCTCGATCAGCGGGGTCGCCGCGGCGGCCGCGGGCACGTACAACGTGAGCTACACGGCCAGCGGCTGCGCGTCGACGGCCGGCAGCGTCGCCGTGACGGTGCTTGCCGCGGGCGCCGCATGCAGCGACGGCAATGCCTGCACGACGACCGACACCTGCCAGTCGGGGGTCTGCGTCGGGTCGAACCCGGTCGTCTGCCCCACGAGCGACCAGTGCCACGAGACGAGCTTCTGCAATACGGCCACGGGACTCTGCTCGGCCAGCACGCCCAGGCCGGACGGAACGGCGTGCAACGATGGCGCCGCGTGTACCACGGGCGATGCCTGCCGATCGGGCCTGTGCGTCTCGGCCCTGACGTTTGTCCCGCCTATGGGATCGCCGCCCGCGACAGGGTCGGGCCCGTCCTCCCTGGCGGCGGCCGACTTCCATGGCGACGGCAGGCGCGACCTCGCGGTGACGGACTACTATGCCGACGACGTGACGATCCTGCTCGGGGACGGCGCCGGGGGGTTCGCGCCGGCCGCGGACTCGCCGGTGGGCGCGGGATCGGGCCCCGCCGCCGTCGCGGCGGCGGACTTCAATGGCGACGGCAAGATCGATCTCGCCGTGGCGAACAACGGATCGAGCGACGTGACCATCTTGATGGGGAACGGCGCCGGCGGGTTCGCCCCGACGGCGGGCTCGCCCGTGGGAGTGGGAGCGGGACCGTTCGGGATCGCGGCGGCGGACCTGAACCTCGACGGCAAGGCTGACCTCGCGACCGCGAACAGCGGATCGAGCGACGTGACCATCTTGATGGGGAACGGCGCCGGCGGATTCGCCCCGGCGGCGGGCTCGCCCGTGGGAGTGGGAGCGGGACCGTTCGGGATCGCGGTGGCGGACCTGAACCTCGACGGCAAGGCCGACATCGCGACTGCCAACAACGGATCGGACGACGTGACGATCCTTCTCGGGAACGGCGCCGGGGGGTTCGCCGCGGCGGCGGGCTCACCGGTGGCGGCGGGTTCCGGGCCCCTCTCCATCACGGTGGCGGACTTCAACGGCGACGGCAAGCCGGACCTCGCGACGGCCAACAGCGGATCGGACGACGTGACCATCTTGATCGGGAACGGCACCGGAGGGTTCGCCCCGTCGGCCGGCTCCCCCGCGGGGGCGGGGTCCAGTCCCTCCGCGGTCGTCATGGCGGACTTCAACCACGACGGCAGGCCGGACCTTGCGGTGGCGAACAACGTCGGCGACAGCGTGACGGTCCTGCTTGGCGACGGGTCCGGCAGTTTCGTGCAGCCGCCCGGTTCTCCCTTCGGAACGGGCTCGGGTCCCTATCCCCTCGCGGCCGCCGACTTCAATCTCGACGGCAGCCCCGACCTGGCCGCGGCAGACCTCTTCTCCGACACGATCACGATTCTGCTCGGGGCGCCGGGCGGGGCGCCGGACGGCACGGCGTGCGACGATGGCAATGCCTGCACGATGGCGGATGGGTGTCTCGGCGGATCATGCCGCGGGGGGCCGCTGAGGGACGACGACGGCGACGGGCACGTTTCGTCTCTCTGCGGTGGGGACGATTGCGACGATCTCGCCCCGGGGGCCTGGTCCGCTCCGCCCGCAGTGACGAACCTCGTTGCGACCTCCGCGATGCCGACGAGCCTGTCCTGGGACAGCCAGGGCGCCCTGGCCGGTCCCGGAACGACCTATGACCTGGTGTCAGGTCCACTGGTGGCGGGATCCGGCCCGAACTTCTCCGCCAGGGTCTGCCTCCAGCAAGGCGGCGCCACGACCTACGGAGAAACGCGCGCCAACCCGGCCGTCGGATACTGGTATCTTGTCCGCGGCAGGAATGCCTGCGGGTCCGGCACCTACGGCACCAGCGAGCGGGACGCCGCGATACCCCCCTGCCCCTAGGCCAGGCTGGCCTCCGGAGACGAGCGCCGTGACCCGACGGCCCCTGCCCGCAGAGCGCGTCCACGACCTTTCGGGCACATCCCGCGGGCTCACCTCCGCCGAGGCGCGCGCGCGTGCGGCGCGCTACGGCCCGAACGCGGTGATCGAGGCGGCGGGCCGCCCCTTCCTCGATCTCGTCCGCGACACGGCGATGGACCCGATGATCTGGTTCCTCATCGCGACCGGGGTGATCTACGCGATCGTCGGAGAGGCGCGCGAGGCGATCATCCTGTTCCTCGCGGTCGTGCCGCTGGCCGGAATGGACGCCTTCCTGCACGTCCGTACGCGGGCCTCCACCGAGGGGCTTCAAAGCCGCCTGGCGGCGAAAGCCACCGTCGTCCGTGACGACGCTCCCGTTGTCATCGCGGCGATCGCAGTGGTCCCGGGGGACCTCGCTTTAGTGAATCCGGGCGAGTCCTTTCCCGCGGACGGCGTGCTGGTCGCCGGGAGCGGGGTCCAGGTCGACGAATCGGCCCTGACCGGCGAGGCCTACCCCGTCCTCAAGCGCCCGATGCCCGCCGGCGTCGGCGGCGCGACCGAGCCGCTGGTGCCGGGCGAGCACTGGGGCTTCGCGGGGACACGCGTCCTGACCGGCCGCGCGAGCCTGCGTGTCGTCTTTACGGGGGGCGAGACGGTTTACGGGGAAATCGTCCGCTCGGCGCGCGCCGTCCGGGGCCGCACCCCGCTGCAGGACGCGATCTCCCGCCTCGTCGCGGTGCTCCTCGGGGGGGCGGGGTTCATCTGCATCCTGCTGGCCGGGGTCCGGCTGTGGCAGGGGTACGGCTGGCTGGACGCGCTGGTCAGCGCCGTCACCCTCGCCGTGGCGGCCCTGCCGGAGGAGTTCCCGGTCGTCTTCACCCTTTTTCTTGGCGTCGGCGTCTACCGGCTCGCGAAACTCCAGGCGCTGGTCAGGCGCGCCGTCGCGGTCGAGAACATGGGACGGGTCTCGTGCATCTGCTCCGACAAGACCGGGACCATCACCGAAGGGCGGCTCGAACTGGCCCGCCTCGAGCCGGGGGACGGGGTCACGCGCGAGGGGCTGCTGGGACTCGCCGCGCAGGCGTCGCGCGCCGACAGTGGCGATCCGCTCGACGCGGCGATCCTGAGGGCCGCTCCGGCGGGCGGGGGACCGGCGCTGGCGACTTTCCCGTTCACCGAGGAGAGCCGGCGCGAGACGGCGATCGTGCGCGGTGACGATGGGGCGCTGCTCGCGGTCACCAAGGGCGCATCGGAGCTGGTGCTGTCGATGACGACTCTGCCCGAAGCGGGTCGCGAAGCGTGGGCGCAGCGCGTGGCCGGGCTGGCCGGGGAGGGCCACAAGGTGATCGCCTGCGCCTGGCGGCCGGTCGAGGCAGGAGCCGGGGACGCGGCAGGTCGGGGAACGCCCTCCATGGCCGAGCCGGCGGGCGGTTACCGGTTCGCCGGGCTGATCGCCTTCGAGGATCCCGTCAGGGAGGGGGTGGCCGAGGCGATCCGCGCCTGCGTCGACGCGGGCATCCACCCGATCATGGTCACGGGAGATCATCCGCTGACCGCCCGGGCGATCGCCCGGAGAATCGGGCTGGGCCGCGGCGAGCCCCGGGTCCTCACGGGGGACGAGATGTCGGGGCGCCTGGAACGGGAACCGGATGGAGGGCTGCGCGACGTGGATGTCATTGCGCGGGCCGTCCCATCCCAGAAGCTGGCGCTCGTCCGCGCCCTGCAGCGGGCGGGAGAGATCGTCGCAGTCACGGGGGACGGCGTGAACGACGTCCCGGCGCTGCAGGCCGCCGACATCGGCATCGCGATGGGCGAGCGCGGGACGCGCAGCGCGAGGGAGGTCGCGGCGCTCGTGCTCCTGGACGACAATTTCAGCACCATCGTCCGGGTGATCGCCGAGGGGAGCCAGCTTTTCCGGAATCTCAGGACGAGCTTCGCATATCTTTTGATGATCCACATCCCCCTGGTCCTGACGGCGGCTCTGCTGCCGCTGGCCGGCTATCCTCTTCTTTACCTGCCGGTCCACATCGTCTGGCTGGAGATGGTGATCCACCCGACCGCGATGCTTGCCTTCCAGGATCCCCCCGCGGGAGGGCGGCTCGAGAAGGTCCGCCGCGGGCGGAGGGCACGTTTTTTCCCGCTGCGCGACTGGCTGGTGATTGCGGGCGTCGGCGCTCTCGTGACCGCCCTGGTGGCGGCGGGTTACGTGCGATGCCTGGGGGAAGGAAGCGGCGTCGGCCACGGAAGGGCCATGGCCCTGATGTCGCTCATCGTGACGAGCGCCCTGCTGACGGCCGTACTGAGCGGGCTGCGCACCTGGATGTCACGCATTGTCGCCGCCGCCACGGTGGCGCTCAGCGTGGTGTTGCTCCAGACGCCGGGGACCGCCGCCCTCCTGCACGTCCAGCCTCTGCATGCGGGCGACTGGGCGGTCGCGATCGGGGGAGGGCTCGTCGCCGCCGCGATTCCCCTGTTTTTCGGCGGCCCGGTTCCCGGCCGCCGGGTGTTGATCAGTGCATCCCACCGCCGGAGAGCTGCCTGACCAAGTCGCCGATCACGGCCTTGGCGTCGCCGAACAGCATCCAGGTCTTGTCCGCGAAGTAGAGCTCGTTGTCGATGCCGGCGAACCCGGGGTTCTTGCTGCGCTTGATGGCGAACACGGTCCGCGCCTTGTCGGCATCGATGATCGGCATCCCGTAAATGGGGCTGCTCTTGTCGTAACGCGCCGCGGGGTTCACCACGTCGTTGGCGCCCACGACCAGCGCGACGTCGCATTGCGGCATGTCCGGGTTGACCTCGTCCATTTCCACGAGGTCGGTGTAGGGGACGTCCGCCTCGGCGAGCAGGACGTTCATGTGGCCGGGCATCCGGCCCGCCACCGGGTGGATGGCGAACTTCACGGTGATGCCACGCTTCTTCAGCTGGTCGTAAAGTTCGCGGACCTTGTGCTGGGCCTGGGCGACGGCCATGCCGTAGCCCGGGACGATCACGACGAGGCTCGACTGCTCGAGGATCTGCACCGCTCCCTCGATCGATTCCGACTTGTAGACCTTCTCCTCGCCCGAGGCCTTCGCCGCCTCGACCTTGCCGAAGGCGCCGAACAGCACGTTCGTGAAGGAGCGGTTCATCGCCTTGCACATGATGATCGACAGGATCAGGCCGCTCGACCCGTCCAGGGCCCCGGCCGTGATCAGCAGCTTGTTGTCGAGCACGAAACCCATGGCCACGGCGGAGAGTCCCGCGTAGGAGTTCAGGATCGAGATGACCGTCGGCATGTCCGCGCCGCCGATGGGGATGATGAACAGGACGCCGAACAGGAGCGCCAGGACGATGATCGCGAGAAACGCCGTGGCGGCCCAGGGCGCCACGGGGTTGAGGACCAGCGCGACGCCCAGGCCGAGCGCGACGATCAGCAGGCCCATGTTGGCGACGTTCTGCAGTGGATAGGTCACGGGCCGTTGGGGGATCCACTTGATCTCCTGCAGCTTCCCCGCGGCCATCAGGCTGCCGGTGAACGTCAGGTAGCCCAGGATGATCTCGGCGATGATCGCGGTCATGCGGAAAGGGGTCAGGTTCGCCTGGGCCTCGCCCAGCCAGAGGAAATACTCCGCCGTGCCCACCAGCCCCGCGGCGAGCCCGCCGAACGCGTGGGAGAGGGCGGTCCGCTGCGGCACCGCCGTCAGGGGGACCATCGACAGCGGCACGCCCACGATGAAGCCGGCCGCGATCGCCAGCACGATCCAGATGTGGTGGACGATGATGTGGGGCTGCGCCCAGGTGGCCACGACGGCCGTCAGCATTCCCGCCACCCCGGCGTACACTCCGCGGCGGGCGGTCTTCGGGTCGTTCATCCAGTGCAGCGCCATGATGAAGAGCGCCGTCGCCAGGACGTAGGCGAGCTGGGTGAGCGCCGCGATCATCGTTTCCCCCCCTCACCCTTGAACATCTTGAGCATGCGGTCGGTGATCAGGAAGCCGCTCACGATGTTGGTCATCGAGGCGAAGAGTGCTATCGCCCCGAGGATGCGGATGGGGAGCGGGTCGTCGGAGCCCGTGACGATGATCGAACCGACCACCGCGATGGCAGAGATGGCGTTGGTGATCGACATCAGCGGCGTGTGCAGCAGGCGCGACACGCGGCGGATCACCCCGACGCCGATGAACGTCGCGAGCATGAACACGAAGAGCATCGACCAGTAGTCGAGCAACTCCCCGCCTCCGGCCGCCTCATCGCCCGCGGACGCCAGCGCCCGCGCCGCGAAGGCCGGCGCGAGGGCGATCAGCGTGGTCGCAAGGATTGCCTTCCGTCGTACGGACATACGCGTTCGTCTCCTTTCGTGAGTATGGGGACTGCGAGGACCGGGAACCCGATCCTCAGCCGCGCGCTCCGCCCGCGCCGGCGGTCTGCAGGGCCTCGTTCGTCCTGGCGTTCAGGATCTCCCCCTTGTGCGTGATGATCGAGCCTTTCTGGATGTCGTCGGACAGATCGAGCTGGAACGTCTTGTCCTTGGTGAAGGCAAGCAGGAAAGCCGTGAGGTTCCGGGAAAACAGCAGGCTGGCGTGCATCGGCATCGAGGACGGCAGGTTCAGGGGAGCGAGGATTTTCACGCCGTTCTCGGTCGCGGTTTCGCCGAGGCGCGACAGCTCGCAGTTGCCGCCGCCGTCCGCGCCCAGGTCGACGATGATCGACCCGGGCCGCATCTTCCGGACCATGGCCGCCGTGACGAGCTTCGGCGCGAAAACCCCGCCGATGAGCGCCGTGGTGATCACGACGTCGGCCGCGGCGCACTGCTCGACGAGCAGCTCCTGCTGCCGGGCCTTGTCCTCCTCGGAGAGGGCCCCCGCGTAACCGCCGCCGGCCGCGGCGCTCTGCTTGAGCTCGATCCCGACGTACTTGGCCCCCACGCTCTCGATCTGCTCTTTGACCTCGGGCCGGACGTCGGTGGCGACGACGTTCGCGCCCAGCCGCCGGGCCGTGGCGATCGCCTGCAGCCCGGCGACGGCGGCGCCGATCACGAAGACCCGCGCGGGAAACACCGTCCCCGCGGCGGTCATGAACATGGGGAAATACCGGCCCAGCTCCCCGGCCGCGAGCAGCACCCCCTTGTACCCGGCGATGTTCGCCATCGAGGAAAGGGTGTCCATGGCCTGCGCCCGGGTCGTCCTGGGGATCGCGTCCGTCGAGAACGCGCTGACCTTGTGCGCTGCCAGCGCGCGGACGACCTCCAGGTTCCGGAGAGGCATGAGCGAACCGATCAGCACCGACCCCGGCCGCATCCACTGCACCTCGTTCCGGCCCGCCGCGTCGACGGACGGCGCGTTCACGGTGAGGACGATGTCGGCCGAGCCGAGGATCGCCGCCGCATCGGTCTCCACCGCGGCCCCCGTCGCGCGGTAGGCTTCGTCCGTGTAAAACGCCGCCTCCCCCGCGCCGCCCTCGACGGCGACCGTGTACCCCGCCTGGATGAGCTTCTTGCAGGACTCGGGAGTGAGCGCGACCCGGCGCTCTCCCGGACGAGATTCTCTTGGAACGACCAGTTTCATGACCGTGATCTCTCCTGTGGGCCGGGCTCTCGTTGCCCGGGTCGGGCCTTAGCCCGTGCGGGCCTACAGGCCCATCGTCTCGGCCGCCCTCTCGAAGTCCTCGGGGCGCACGTAGAGAACGTACCCGAAGGCGCCCCGGCCGTCGGCGACCCCCGTCGACGCGTACACGTTCACCTTGGCCTCGTTGAGCTTGACATGGATCTTTGCGAACGCGCCCAACTCATCGTCCCCCTGGACCAGCAGGGCGGTGTGGGGCCCGTCGAGCATCATTCCCGATTTTTTGGCGGCGTCCGCCATGCTCGATGTGTCCTCCGGAAAGAGGGTCAGCAAGGTCTTCGTGGGGCCGATCGGCATCCCCGTGAAGGCCAGCAGGTTGACGCCCATGCCGGCGAGCTGGGTGAGAAGCTGGTAGGCCTCGCCTGGCTCGGCGGTAAGGCACGTGTAGAAGTAGTCGGCGCGCCGGATCGTGAAAGCCATGGTTCCTCCTCTTCTTGCCGCTTCGGTCCCATGGGGCCGATCCCGCCTGCGGAGCAGGAAAATATCGCAGCGTACGGACGATGGATACTCCACCTGACGGGTCGAGCGCAAGTCAGACGGCCCTCAGAGGTTGGCCGGCATCCCGGGGGTGCCGATCTGGCTCATGAGGTGGGACTCGAGCGTCGTCCGTGCCTCGGGCTGCAGCGATTTGAATTCGATCCCCATGCCGAGCGGGTCGTCGCTTCCGGAACCCTTGCCGTGATGCCGCACCGTGCCTCCGAGGCGCAGGGTCCGGGTCGCGTCCCCCGGGCAGAAAACGATCTCGACGCCGGTGCCGACCGGATGGGGGGTGTCGGTCTTGATGTAACAGCCGCCCATGGAGAGCGATGTCATGGTGTCGTAGAGATACATCTCGGCGCCGTGAACGCCCGGCTCGCGGTGGGCGACAACCACCTCCGTCGTGATCCGCAGCTCGCGCCGGTGCGCCGTGTCGAACAATGCCTGCAGCTTCAGGTAGAGGTCGTTCAGCCTCAGCCTGCCGCCCGTGACCAGCTCGCAGATGCCGAGTCCCTGCCGGACCGCCTCCCCTTCATTGTCCGTGGCGACACAGGCCAGGACCGGGACCCCCCGCGACGCGAACCGCTCGCGCACGAGATCGAGGCTGGATTTTTGCTCCGTCGGCTCGGTGGGAGGACGCAGGATCACCAGGCTCGGATGCATCCTGGCGCCGCGCTCGATCTCGTCTCTCTCGGGGTGGGCCGTCATGACCTGGTAGCCGAACTTCAGGAGGGCCTGCGACAGGCCCATGAGGATCTCGTGCCGTGAGGCGACGACGAGGATCGGCTGCCGCATGGAGCGCACTCTAACCCCGGCGCATCGTCCCTGTCAAAACGGTGCGGAAGCGGCGCGGCCTGCGGCCGACGGGCACGGGTCCGGGACGCTGCGCGTCCCTCCCCTCGCTTCGCTCCGCGCCGCCCTCCGCGCTGAAAATCGCGCGGAGGGGCCCCGGCGCTCCGTCTCAGACGGCCCGCCGTCCGCAGGCCGCGCCGCTTCCGCACCGTTTTGACAGGGACGATGCGCCGGGGTTAGAGTG
>JANMQK010000258.1:0-38026 GCA_031370485.1 Acidobacteriota bacterium
CTTCACTCCCAGCCGCTGAGCGTTGCTGTCGCGGCCGTTCCTCGAACTGCCTCCGGCTTTCTTGTGGGCCATGTCTCAACCTCGCCGTAGTCCTATCCCGGGTCGATTTCTTCCACGACCACCGCCGTGAACGGCTGGCGATGGCCCCGTGTGCGGCGGTACTGCTTGCGCCGCTTCTTCTTGAAAATGAGCACCTTCGCGGCCTTGTCCTGGATGAGGACGCGGGCCACCACCTTCGCCCCCTTGAGGGTGGGGCGGCCGACCTTCAGCCCGTCCTTGGTGTTCACCGCGAGCACCTGGTCGAAGGTGACCGTGTCGCCGACGCCCGCCTCGAGCGTTTCGACCCGGATACGGTCCCCCACGGCGACCTTGTGCTGCTTGCCTCCTGTCGCGATCACGGCGTAGCTCACGAACGATCTCTCCTCCCGGGGTCCCGACCGACCCGGACCACCGCGCCCCTGGATGTCCAAAAGAAGGCGGATTATAGACGTGCCGGGCCGGGCGTGTCAACGGCGGCGGCCGGCCGGCTTCCCGGCGCGCGCGGGACCGGTCCCGGGTGCCAGGACGCGGGAGGGCGATGCGGCGCAATCAATCCGGAATTTGATAAACTTCGAGACCGTTCATCTGCAGCAGCGCGGCATCCCGTTCCCGGCCGGGAGGACATGGCGTGATGCATCGTTCGGAACTGCTGGCCGCCTACCGGGCCACGCGACGCGAGAGCGAGGACCTCTGCCGTCCGCTCGCCACGGAGGACTACGTGGTGCAGCCGATGGACGATGTGAGCCCGCCCAGATGGCACCTGGGGCACACGACCTGGTTCTTCGAGACGTTCGTGCTCGAGCCGTTCCTTGAGGACCACCGCCGCTTCCACCCGATGTTTCCTTTCGTGTTCAACTCCTATTACGAGACGTTTCCGGGACGCGTGGCGCGGCCGCGTCGCGGCATGCTGTCGCGACCCACCGTCGCCGAGGTGTACGAATACCGCGCGGCGGTCGACCGGGAGCTCGCCCGCTGTGTTGAAACCGTCGAGGAGGGAAGGTGGCCGGAGGTGGGTGGGCGCATCGAGCTCGGCATCCATCACGAGCAGCAGCACCAGGAGCTGCTCTTGATGGACATCAAGGCGATCATCGCGGCGAACGCCATCCGCTTTCCCTACGCGATTCCGCCCGCGGCGGCCGGCCGGGCGCCGGCCCTGACCCATGGCACGGCCCGCGATCCCGGAGCCGCGGCACGCTTCATTCCGTTCGAGGGAGGGATGACCGACGTCGGCCACGGCGGGAAAGGATTCACGTTCGACAACGAGCGCCCGGAGCACCCCGCCCAGGTGCCCGATTTCACCCTGCAGGATCGACTGGTCACCAGCGGCGACTACCTCGATTTCATCAACGACGGCGGCTACGCCGATCATCATTACTGGCTGTCGGACGGATGGTCGATGGTGCGCGCCGAGGGCTGGACGGCGCCGCTTTACTGGGAGCGCGGCGAAAGGGAAAAGAGCTGGCGCCTGCTGACCCTCAACGGGCTTGAGGATCTGCCGCTCGACGAGCCGGTGTCGCACGTCAGCTATTACGAGGCGGAAGCGTATGCCGCCTGGGCCGGGAAACGGCTGCCGACCGAGTTCGAGTGGGAACATGCCGCCCGCCGCTCGGCCTGCGAGGCGAAGGACGGCGTTTTTCTCGAGGACCGACGGTACCGCCCCGCCCCGGCAGGCCCGGCTGCGGCCGGCCGCCCGCGGCAGATGCTCGGCGATCTCTGGGAGTGGACCGGCAGCGCCTACCTGCCGTACCCGGGCTACCGGCGCCCGGCGGGCGCCATCGGCGAGTACAACGCCAAGTTCATGAGCGGCCAGATGGTCCTGCGGGGCGGCTCGTTCGCGACCCCGCGCGCCCACATCCGCGCGACCTACCGGAATTTCTACTACGCACACCAGCGCTGGCCGTTCACCGGCATCCGCCTGGCGGCGGATCCCTGAGATCGGAGGGGCACGGACATGCCGACCGTTTACAAGGTCCTCAGGCCCGACGATCTCGACGGCGAGACGCAGCATCGGGAAAGCTTCGCGCTCGATGTGCTGATGGGTCTTTCCTCGTCGCCCAAGCAGCTGTCGTCGAAGTATTTCTACGACGAAACCGGCAGCCGCCTGTTCAATCGAATCACCCGCCTGCCGGAGTACTACCTGACCGGCTGCGAGCACGAGATCCTGGAGGCCCACGGAGGCGAGCTGGCCGCGGTGTTCGAGGGGGAGCCGTTCAATCTGGTGGAGCTCGGCCCCGGCGAAGGGAGTAAGACGCAGACGCTGATGAAGGCGTTTTTGTCGCGCGCGCTGCGCTTTCGCTACCTGCCGATCGACATCTCGCGATCAGTCCTCGAGGCGCTGGCCGGGTCGCTCGGCCGGGAGTTCCCGAAGCTGGCGGTCGAGGGGCTGCTGGCCGACTATTTCACCGGCCTGAAGTGGGTGTCGCGCCAGGGGGGGAAGAGCCGCACCTGTGTTCTCTTTCTCGGATCAAACATCGGCAACTTCAGCCGCGCCGAGACGCGCGCCTTCCTGCGCAGCCTGTGGAACGCCCTGAATGACGGCGACCTGGTCCTGATCGGCTTCGATCTGAAGAAGGACATCGACATCATGCTCGACGCCTACAACGACTCGCAGGGTGTGACGCGCGACTTCAACCTGAACCTGCTGCACCGCATCAATCGCGAGCTGGGGGGGGACTTCGACGTCGAGCGCTTTCGGTTCTTCTCGACCTACGATGTCTTCGGCGGGTCGATGAACAGCTACCTGGTCAGCCGGGCCGAGCAGGCAGTGCATATCGACGCCATCGGCCAGAATTTCCAGTTCCGCCCGTGGGAGCCGATTCGCACCGAGTATTCCTACAAGTACCTCGAGTCGGACATCGAGACCCTTGCCGCCGAGACCGGCTTCAGGGTCGAGAGACAGCTGTACGACACGAGGCATTTCTTCGCCGACTCGCTGTGGCGGGTCGTGAAGACAAGCCGCGCCTGAGCCCGGAGCCGGGAGATGCCGCGTGCCGGGCGTGACGGCGGGACATTCCGCCCGAAACGCAGGGCGCAGGGGAGGTGACTCGATGGCCAAAGCAATGCTGGCCGGTGTTGTGATCGCGGAGAGCGACGCGGGTGTGGTGGTGGAGGGGAACTACTACTTCCCCGCCGATTCCGTGAGGCGGGAGTATCTCAAGGAAAGCGGCACTCACACAACCTGCCCCTGGAAGGGGGAGGCCAGCTACTACCATGTCGCGGTTCCCGGGCGGAAGGTCGAGGATGCCGCCTGGTACTATCCTTCTCCCAAGGAAGCGGCGAGCAAGATCAAGGACCACGTCGCGTTCTGGAAGGGCGTGACCGTAGAGCGCTGAGGCGCCGCTTTGCGGGCCCATAACGGGAGATTCGGATGACCCTCCGGAGCCTTGTTTCGGGATTCTTGGCGTGCGCGTCGATCCTTTTCATAAGCCGGAGTGCGCACGCCCGATGCGCCCCATCCGCCGTCTACGAGACATCCTTTCAAATCGTCTCGTGCGAGGACAGGGATCCGGGCGATCGCTCGAAGCGTCTTGGCTACGGAGTCATCCTGGAAGTGAATGTATTGTCCAAGAATAGGATCGGGAGTCCCGGGGATTACGATTGGTGGCCGGCCAAGGATCGCCTGCCAGCGAAGATGAAGGTCTTTCATGACACTACGCGCAAGGAATCGTGCGCATCGATGAAACCCGGGACGAAGTGGAAAGGCGCGATGCGATTGCTCTGTTGCGACGGCGGCGAGCCCCGTTGCAACTTTGGAACATCTGTTGGCCTGTACAGTCTGAAGAAATGAGCGGTATCGGCCCGAGGCTCCCGCGAGTCGGGTGAGGCCGCGAGGGGGAGGCATGTCCAGGGGCAGCTTGGCGGTCCTGGTAACGCTCGGCATCATGGCGGTCGGCGGGGGGATGGCGATGGCGAAAGGGACGGCAAGCGGGGGCTCGCCCGGGCGGGTGCGCGCCCTGGCGCACGAATACTTCGCCTGGCGCAACGGGCAGTACCCGGTGGCGAGCACCGATCAGGGGCTGCACACCTGGGACGATCGGCTGACGGATTATGGGACCCGGGCGCTGGCGGAGCGCCGCGGCCGGGTGAAGGAACTCCTGGCCGAGGTGCGCGCCATGCCGGCCGGCACCTGGAGCCGCGACGACCGCATCGACCGGCTGCTGTTTCTCTCCGAACTGGAGCGCGTGGCCTTCTTCGACCGGGTCATGCCTCCCGAGGAGACCGACCCGCAGCTCTACGTCAATGAGTGCGCGAACGCCATATTCTCCCTCCTGAAGAAGGACTTCGACACACCGGCCCGCCGGATTCGCTTCGCGACGGCGCGCCTGAAGCGGATACCGTCGATGCTCGAGCAGGGAAAGAAGAACCTCGTCCGCCCCGTGAGGCTGTTTGCCCGCCTGGCGATCGAGGCCTCGGGGTCGATCGACCCGCTCTTCAACGAGAGCCTCATGACGCTCGCCGCCGGCCTGCCGGCGGACGAGACACGAGCGCTCGTCGAGGCGCGCGACGCGGCCCTGAGGGCGATCAGGGGCTATGCCCAGTGGCTGCAGGAACGGCTCCCGGCGATGGCCGAGTTCGCGCCGATGGGGGAGGAGAACTACAACTATCTGTTGAAGCACGTCTACCTGCTGCCGCTCGACGCGGCGCAGGTGGCGATGCTAGGGGAGGTCGAGCTGGCGCGATACCGGGCGATGGAATCGCTTCTCCCCGATCCCTCCCTCGCCGATCCCGACCCGTCCCGCAGCCGCAGCGTCCCAAAGGACCAGGGAGAGTTCCTGAAGGCCTACGAGAGCCGCCAGGCGGAGATGATCGCGTTTCTCCACGCGAACCGGCTGGTGACCCTTCCCGGGGATCTCGGGACGTTTACCATCCGGCAGCTTCCTGAGGCGCTGAAGCCCGCCAATCCCGGCGGCTTCATGAACCCGCCGGGGCTGTACGACAAGGACCCGGGCGGCTTCTATTTCATCCCGACCTACAACCCGAAGAGCGGCAACTTCTACATCCGCGCGGCGATCGAAGACCCGCGGCCGATCCTCGGGCACGAGGGAATCCCGGGCCACTTCCTGCAGCTGTCGATCGCGCACCGGTTGAAGGACGAGATCCGGCGCGAGCACCAGGACGGGGTCTTCGTCGAGGGGTGGGCCCTGTACACGGAGGAAATGCTGCTGCGAAGAGGGCTCTACGCGGAAAACTCGCCGGGGCAGGGCCAGGTGCTGCGTCTGTCGCGGTATCGCGCGGCGCGGATCGGAGTCGACGTGAACCTGCACACGGGCCGGTGGACGTTCGACCAGGCGGTCGCCTATTTCATGGAAGCCGGTGGCCTGGACCGCGAGGCGGCGGAGGGAGAGGCGGCCGGCGCCGCCTCGAGCCCGACGCAGAAGATCACCTACATGGTGGGCAAATGGCAGATCCTGCGCCTTCTCGGACGCTGCCGCGATCGCGCGGGCCGGGACTTCCGGCTGGGACAGTTCCACGACGATCTGCTGAAAAACGGCAGCCTGCCGCTTTCGATTGTGGAGTGGCTCCTTCTCGACGACCGCTCAACTCTCGATCAGGCGCTGCGGTGATTTCATGCTGAAGGGGGTGTTGTCGTGATTATCCGGCATGCCGGGAGTGGACTCATCGTCGCGCTGTTCGCCTGCGGCCTCGTCGCGGCGCAGGACAATGCGCCGCTCCTGCTGCGCGGCGGGGCCCGCCGGCTCACGACCGCCGAGGGCCACGAGTCGGCGCCGTTTTTCTCCCCCGACGGGTCCTGGGACGTCCAGAACCGTGGCGTCGCCCCGGACATCGAGGTCGAGCTCGACCCGGCGGCTTGGCGCAGGGGCGGCGACCCGCAGCTCGAGAGGGCGGTCGGGGTGGTCTCCTGCCTCCTGGTCCTCCAAATCCCGTTGCCGGTGGTATGATAATGGGCACTAAATCGAGGTCAGAGGCATCACGGTGGACCCGCTCATAACGCTTACGGACGCGAGGACAATCCCGTGGCACCGCCTGGCGTTCGAGCGGTTCCTCTATCTCGTCAATCCACTCCGGAGCTGCAACAGCTTCCCGGCCGCGATTCGCGACACCGACCTGTGGGAACGGTTCTGGAAGGCCGCGGATCCGTTGCGCCACGCGTACTGGCACCTGAAGAACATCAGGCATCGCAATGGCTCCATCGTTCTTTCCGATCGGGCCCGGACGATGATCGAGGCTCTCCGGGCGGACGGGATCGCCATCTGGCCCGGCTTCGTTGCCGCCGACCAGATCGAGCGCCTGCGGCAAAGCGCCAAGGCCTACACGAAGTTAAGATGCGGGTTCGACGTGGACGCGCCCAAGCCGGGAACGCAGGTCCAGATCAACCGGCTGGCGAACGACCTGGCGCCGGAGCACCCGATCCTCGACTTCCTGCGCTCCCCCGAGCTCTTCGACATCGCGGGGGCATATCTGGGATTCGCTCCGCGACTGCGCCGCGTCACGCTCATGTACAACCAGCCGCTGCCGGACCTGTCCGGTACCGAGAACGTCGCGAAGCACTTCCACACGGATACGCATGACTTTCGCGTATTGAAGTTCTTCGTATACCTGACCGATACCGGCTCGAAGAACGGGCCCTTCACCTACGTCCGGGGCACCCATTTCCTGGGCCCGAAGCGGGGCGTCGTCTGCCGCATGCCGTCCTATTCGACGATCTCGTCGAAAGAGATGAACGTCTTTGTGCCGTCCTCTGCCTGGGTGGAAGCCACCGGACCAGCGGGCACGGCGTTCTTTGCCGAGACCTCCGGCGTTCATCGGGGCGGACGCACCGAGGAAGGACATCGGTTCATGCTCGTCGCCGAGTACGCCGGCTATCATCCCTGGCACAGGTTTTCGCACGACGTCGAGGATCCAAACAAGATCAGACCGAAACCCCCGGCATGACGAATCCTCGGTCTCCTGACATCTGATCGTCCCGCAGCCTTTCGTTGGAACAGGGTCACCATCCCTCTCCGCGCCCCGGGGCGTGGGCTAGACTCTCCGCATGTCGACCTCATGGCGGCGATCCCTTTTGGTGTTCCTCGCGGCGTGGGCGGTGCGCCTCGTCTACGTAGCGCAGATCAGCCAGGCTCCGTACTTCGACGTGCCCCTGGTGGACGGGGCGAATTACTTCCGGACCGCGTCATACATCGCCTCGGGGGCCCTGCTTGGGGGACCGCGCGTCTTCTGGCAGCCGCCGCTCTACCCTTACTTCATCGCGGCGCTCCTCTCGATCTTCGGCCAGAGGATGGCGCTGATCTTCGCGGTTCAGGGGGCGGTCGGGGCGTTCTCCTGCCTGCTGGTCTACCGGATCGGGGGGCGGCTTTTCGGTGAGCGCCCTGCGCTCGCTGCCGCGGCGATCATGATCCTGTACGGCCCGCTCGTCTATTTCGACGCCCAGCCCCTGATCCCGGTGCTGCACGTTTGCCTCGTTCTCGCCGGGCTCCTGCTGATGCTCCGGGCGGCGGACGGGAATCGATCCGGCGCCTGGCTGGCCGCCGGCGGGGCCTGGGGACTCGCGGCCATAGCCACGCCGAACATCCTGATCGCGGTGCCGGTGGCCATGGTCTGGGCGCGGCGCAAGGCCGGCGCGTCGCGCGCCGCGCTGCTCCTGTTTCTCGCGGGGGCGGCGGCCCCGGTCCTCCTGATCACGGCGCGTAACGCGGCGGTCGCCGGAGAGGCGGTCCTCATCTCGTCGAACGGCGGGATCAACTTCTACATCGGGAACAACGCCGACTACGAGAGGACGATCCACATCCGTCCCGGCGGCGAGTTCGAGCGGCTGGCGCAGGAGCCGGAGAACCTCGGCATCACAGGATCCGCGGCCAAGTCGGGATACTTCATGCGCCGCGCGCTGGCGTTCCTGACCGGCTACCCGCGCCAGGCGCTCAGGCTCTATGGCAGGAAGCTCCTCGACCTCGTCGCGGGGCGCGAGATCCCCCGCAACCAGGATCCCTATGTCTATCGGACCTGGTCGCCCCTGCTGGCGCTCCTGCTCTGGCGGTTTGGAATCGCCTTCCCGTTCGGTGTCGTGGCGCCGCTGGCCCTGGCGGGGGCGCTCCTACCCGCCCATCGGATCGGGGAGGGGGACGCGGCGGAGGAAAGCGGCCGCCGGGCCGGGCGCGCGCTCGTCCTCGCGTACGGGGCCGCTTACGCGGCGTCGATTCTCCTCTTCTTTCCGACCGACCGGTACCGGCTGCCACTCGTACCGGTGGCGGCGCTTTTCGCCGGCAGGCTCCTGGGAGCGCCGTGGGCCTTCTGGAAAAGCAGGCGGGTGGCCGGAGCGCTCCTGGCGGGACTCCTCGTCTTCAACCTCGACGTGCTAAAGGCCTCCGAGGCCTGGCCCGAGGAGGAGGCGCTGAACCGCGCCTACGCCATGCGCGCCCGGGGACGGACCGGGGAAGCGAAGGAGGAGTATGCGAAGGCGATCGCCCTGAACCCGGGGCGGATCGATGCCCACAACGCGCTCGCGGCGATGGCGGCCCAGGACGGGAGGTGGGAGGAGGCCGCCGCCCGGTACCGCGATGTGGTCAATCGCGCGCCCGACTTCGCGGAGGCGCGCCGCAGTCTGGGACAGGCCTACGCGGCGCTCGGACGCAAGGAGGACGCCCGCCGCGAATGGCAGACCGCGGTCGCGCTGGCGCCGGGGGCGGGGCTGGCCCTGACCGACCTCTGCATGTCGTATTACGAGGAGGGGTTCGCTGCGGCCGCCGAGCCCTGGTGCGCGCGCGCTGTGGCGGCCCGTCCCGACCTCCCGGAGCCGCACCTGGCGCTCGGCATCGTGGCACGGACCCTGAGGAAGCGCGATCTCGCCGAGGCCGAGCTGTCGGCGGCGGCCCGCCTGTTCGAAAGGGGAAGCCCGGGCCGGGAGCGGGCCGAGGATCTTCTGGGGAAGATGCGCGACTACGATCACCGCCGCCGGAACGACTAGCGTCCCTTGCGGAGCTCCAGCAAAACCATCTTGGCGATCGTCTTGAGAGTCTCGAAGACGCCGGTTCCCTTGGAGGCCACCGCTTCGAAGATGGGCTCCCCCTTGAACTGGAGCTGGCGTTTCATCTCATCGGCCGGCAGCGCGGTCGGGAGATCGCGCTTGTTGATCTGAAGGGCGTAGGGCATCGTCTTTAGATCATAACCCTGCTCCTTCAGGTTGAGCTCGAGGTTCCGCAGCGACTCGAGGTTCGCCTCCATCCGCGCCGCCTGCGAATCGGCCACGAACACGACCCCGTCGACCCCCTTGAGGATAAGCTTGCGCGAGGCGTCGTAGAACACCTGCCCCGGGACCGTGTAGAGGTGGAACCGGGTGCGGAACCCCCTGATCTCGCCGAGGTCGAGCGGCAGGAAGTCAAAGAACAGCGTGCGGTCGGTCTCGGTCGCGAGCGAGATCAGCTTGCCCTTTGAGTTCGGGTTGGTCTTCTCGTAGACGAACTTGATGTTGGTCGTCTTGCCGCCGAGACCGGGACCGTAATAGACGATCTTGCAGTTGATCTCGCGTGCGGCGTAGTTGATGAACGTCATGACCCTGAAACCCTCTCCCCACCACGAGCCGGCGCCATCGCGTCAGTCGCTGAACAGCTTGTCGATGTCCTCGTCCGTGATCTCCGCGAACGGCGCCGACCCGCCCTGACGCGGGATGGCGGATTTCTTCATCATGGTGTCCAGGATCGACGTGAGGTCCGCTGTGCCCCGCTTGACGCGCAGCCGGACGAGCCCCAGCGACGACCGCTCATCGAAGATCACGACCAGGATCACCCGGCTGCCCACGACGGAGATGTGCAGGTTGTCCCGCTGTCCCTCGTGGAACAGGATGGAGAATTCCTTCTCGCCGATCAGGCGGGCCAGCGAGTCGGTGGCCGCCACGTTGCCCGCCGCCAGCGAGGCCAGCGCGGTCGTGTCGATCGCCTCCAACTCGCCGTTAGCGGCGATCTGCTGGCCGTTCTTGTCCACGAGGAAGACGACCTTGGCGTTGCAGTCGTTCCGGAGGCGCGAGATGACCTCGCGTATCTTCTGGTACTCCTCCTCGTGAAGAATCAGGTCGATTCCGGACATTCAGCGGTTTCCCGGGAGCGTGCGCGGCGGGCAGGTAATACGCATCCGCCTTATATTACATCTGGATACGAGAAGCACCACCGCCCTCACGCCGACCGCCCTCCGCCCCTCAAGTGACTGTCACGGAAAGACGTTCCTCGGCGGCTGACAATATGGGGCAGCGGCGCTGAAAGGTCAACGCACCCCCGCCTGCGGGGTCACCGGCGGGGCAGATCGATGGTCTCGACGTGGACTCTGGCGACGGCGTCCTGGGTCACCTGTGCACCCCGGGCCAGGAATTCCTCCCGGGGGATGAAGGTGAAGCCGCACGGAGCGTCCGGAGAAATGATGTCGCGGTCTCGGAGATCCCGTTCGTCGATCGGGAAGAGGCGGCAGACCTTCGGCTTGATCTCGTGAATCGAGCAGCGCACCGGCTCCGTCTTCTGGTCGAGCAGGGGGCAGGTGAACATCAGGTGGCAGCAGGCCCCCGTCCGATCGCATTGACCGACGCGGCGCGCCAGGCTTTCGCGCACGTAGCCGGGCCGGAAATGCGCCAGGTAGAAACGCCGTGTCTTGCCCCATCCCAGGCTCAGCCGCTCTCGAAGGGTGAAGGAGGTCCTCAGGGCCACGTTCGTCTCTCCGCGGTTACAAGATCGTCAGCAGCGGCCCGGCCTGTTGCGGCCCGACGCTCCGGGACCTACCTTGATAGGTGACCATGTTCCCCGCCGCTGCCCAGAACGTGTCGATGCAAAGGATATTGACATCCTGCGGGATGGACCACGATGTCGCCCCGGATCACTATCACCGGATCCTGGCGGTGGATGACGACGAGGCCCTCCTGACGCTGATGTCATCGACACTCGTCAGCCATGATTACGAGGTCGACGTGGCCCGCAACTGCAAGGATGCCCTGCCCATGATCATGTTCCGCGACTACTGCGGGGTCCTCCTCGACCTGATCCTGCCCGATGCCAACGGGCTCTCGCTGTTCCGCCAGATCGCGCGGCGCCGTCCGGCGCTGCGCCCCCGGGTGATCTTCGTGACGGGCGCCATGGACCGGCAGGAGGCCAGCCGGTTCGTCGCAATGATCCACAACCGGATCCTGCTCAAGCCTTTCCGTCTGGAAGATCTTGTCAGGGCTGTTCGCCAGGTGGACGCGCCGGGCGTTCTCTAGTCCGCGCCGAGCAGGTAGGTCCTCCGGACGACCTCCATCCCCTCGTTCGCGAAATAGTTCGTCAGGATGCGCGCGGCGAAGTCGGCCGCGGCGGCGGCCGTGGCTCCGACCCATTGCTTCGGGATGGACGGCGCCTTGGGGTCGAAGCGATCCATCGTCCAGGCGGAGCCGTCGGGCAGGCGAATGGTGGCGATCCAGTGGCCCGGCGCCTGCTCCACCTGGATGAGGTAGGTCTCGTCCATCATCTGGCGGGTCCGGACCGTGTATTCGAAGGCGGTCTGCGATGTCATGGCCCGGGGATTATACACCGCGCCCGGAATCGGTCCCGGCCGGGCGGCGGCCCGGGACGCCTGTGTTATCCTGCGCGGCATCGAGCCAGCGCGTGTGAATGGGCCCGCCGGGGCCTTGGCGGAGACAGGAGGTCGCGTGCGCATCGAGCCGTTCCGCATGGAGAGGATGCAGTCCCGCTACGAGAACTACGTCGAATACAACCTTTCGGAGAGCGGGGTCCACCCGATGCGGGCCCGGGACCTGCTCGGATCGGCCGGCGATCCGGAGCGCTTTCTCGAGGTCGATCTGGGATACGCCCAGTCGAACGGCACCGAGGAGTTGAGGGATCGGATCGCGCAATTCTATCCCGGCGCCCGTCGGGAGAACGTCCTCGTCACGAACGGGGGCTCCGAGGCGAATTACTCCGTCTTCTGGTCGCACCTCGGCAAGGAGGACCGGGTCGCCTGCATGCTCCCCAACTACCTTCAAACCTGGGGACTCGCGCGGGCGTACGCGGGCGGGGCCGATCCCTTCTACCTCCGTGAAACAAAAGGTCCGGGTGCGCGGCGCTGGGCGCTCGACCTGGACGGCCTGCACCGGGCGGTCCGCAAGAGGACGCGGCTGATCCTGGTCACGCATCCCAACAATCCCACCGGGGCGATCCTCACCGAAGAGGAGATTGGCGAGGTTGTCCGCGCCGCGAGGCGCGTGGGGGCCTGGATCGTCGCGGACGAGATTTACCGCGGCGCGGAAGTCTCGGGCCGCACGGCGCCGACCTTCTGGGGGCGCTATGGCAGGCTGCTCATCACCAGCGGCCTCTCGAAGGCGTTCGGCCTGCCGGGGCTGCGGATCGGGTGGGTGGTCGGCCCGCCGCGCGCGATCGAGAAAATCTGGTCCTACCGCGATTACACGACGATCGCGCCCGGGATGCTCTCGGACCACCTGGCGCGCATTGCCCTCGAGCCTCTCCGCCGCGAATCGATCTTCGAGCGCACGCGCGGCATCATCCGCCGCAACCTGCCGGTGGTGGAGGACTGGCTGCGCGGCCACGCGGAGCTGTTCAGCTACGTTTCTCCCGAGGCCGGCGCCATCGTCTTCGCCCGATACAACCTGCCGATCGGTTCGCGCGCGCTGGCCGAGAAGCTGCGGGTGGAGCGCTCCGTGCTCATCGTCCCCGGTGACCAGTTCGGGGTCGGGCGCCACATCCGCATCGGCTTCGGCAGCGACGCCGGCTATCTGAAGGCGGGGCTCGCGCGGATCGACACGGCCCTCGGGGAACTCGCGCCGGCGGCCGTGCGCCGCCGCAAGGCCCCCGCGCGGAAACCGGTCAGCCGCCCGGCTCACCGCTGAGGATGCGGCGCGCCTCGCGGCGGCCGTCCTCCAGGGTCAGGATTTTCCCGTCGAGCTGCATCTCGTAGACCTCCCGGATGATTTTCCCGATCAGCGGGCCCGGCGACAGGCCCATCTCGAGAAGGTGCCTCCCCATGAGGATCGCCTCCGGTGGCCGTTCCTCGACCCCGAGCGCGCGCACCCGTCCGATGAACCACTCCTGGGCGTCGGTAGGGAAGTTCCCCGTCCGCCCGAGGCAATCGGCGCGCGACACCAGGTAGAGCAGCTCCGGCTCGAGCTTGTGCGCCAGGCGGCGGAAGGCTCCGTCGCCGAGGTTGTCGCGGTTCTTGTAGAAATGGCTTGGCGTGAGGTGGTGGGCCACGAGGGCGATCACCTGCGCGCGCAGGTCATATCCCCCGAGCGTGTGGATCTTCAGCCGGTCGAGAAGCGCCGTCGTGGGCGCCACGCCGGCCTCTTCATGCTCGTACGAGCGGATGCGGCCCTCCACGACGGCCGTCGTGGCGGGCTTGCCGAAATCGTGGCAGAGAACGGCGAGCAGGACGGCGAGCGCTTTCTCCCTGGGAAGGCCCGAGGCCTCCTCGCGGGCGCGGTCGATGGCCATGAGCGTATGGATCCAGACGTCCCCCTCGGGATGCCACTCGGGCTCCTGCGGGCACCCCTTCAGGGCGCGCAGCTCCGGGAACAGCCGGTCGATGACTCCGAGCCGGTCCGCCCAGTCGAGACCGAGGGAGGGCCTCCGCGCCTTCATCAACAGCTTGTCGACCTCCCCCCAGATCCTCTCGGGCGGGAGGTCGCCCAGATCGATGCCGCGGCACAGGTCGGCGGTCGCGTGGTCGATGGTGAACTCGAGGCGCGCCGCCAGCTGCACGGCGCGCAGGACGCGCAGGCTGTCCTCCACGAAGGTGACGGGGTCGACCGCCCGCAGGACCCCCGCCCTCAGGTCCGCGTCCCCGCCCCACGGATCGACGATCGTGCCGGTGAGCGGGTCCTGCAGCATGGCGTTGACCGTGAAGTCGCGTCGGCGCGCCGCTTCCTCGACCGGCAGCTCGGGGTCCCCTTCGACCTCGAAGCCGCGATGGCCGGGCGCGACCTTGGTGTCGCGACGTGGCAGGCTGACGTCGATCACGGTCCACGCCTCCCCTGCCGCGCCGGCCCGGGGGGCCAGCTTGTAAACGGCGAACGATTCGCCGACCAGCCGCACGTCGCCGAACCGTTCGAGAACGGCCCGGAGGCCCTTCGCAGGAAGGTGATAGACCTCGAGATCGTACTCGTCCGGCGGAGGGGGCGCGACGCTCGATCCCTTCTGGCGCAGGAGGACCAGGTCCCGCACCCAGCCACCGACCAGATACGCCCTGCCGCCCGCGTCGCGCACCGCGCGCGCGAGCGCCAGGACGGTGGGATCGAGACCTTCCGTTCCTGTCGATTCGCGCGCCATCGCCCAACCTCCGCCCCGTGTCCCGCCCTCGTCGCGCCCCAAGTATAAGGGGCGATCCCCCAAGCGCGCAGGGGCGACGGCGCGCCCCGCGAGGTGGCGCCGCCGCCCTGCGCATCTGGGCGCTCCACGCCTTGACTCGCCGCGTGGGCAACCTATTTTTGATTGATGGCGAATGCTGCCTTGCGTCAGAACCTTGACGCCGGCCTCAGCCAGGACGGGTTGGCGTACCTGGAGGCAGGTGTGACGGACATCCAAGAAGCACACGACGGGCGGTGGACGCGGGTCGCGCGGCTCCTGTGCGCCGGGGCGCTCGTCCTGTTGCCTCTGGCAGGATGCCTCAGCAGGCCCAAAGAACCGCTGCGGATCGGGATGAACGTCTGGCCGCCCTACGAGTTGCTTTACCTGGCCGAGGCGAAGGGTTTTTTCCGCGACGAAGGGGTGGGGGTCGAGCTTGTAGATTTCTCCTCCTTCACCGGCGTTCTCCGGACCTACCACCTGGAGCAGATCGACGGCTTCCTGTCGACGCTCGGCGAGGTGCAGATCCGCGAAAACTTCCAGGATCCGCCGGCGGTCGTCCTGGTGGCCGATTATTCCTACGGCGCCGACGCTCTCGTGGCCCGGGCCGGCATTTCGGGGATCAAGGACCTGCGCGGCAAGCGTATCGCCTACGAGGAATCGGCCCTGGGGTCCTACTTCCTGAGCCGGATCCTTGAAATCGGTGGTCTGAAACTCGAGGACGTGAAGCTCCGGAACCGCCTGGCCGGGGAGGGGGAGGAGGATTTCCGGAGGGGCGCCGTGGACGCGGTGATCTCCTACGAACCCGACGTCGCGAAGCTGGTGCGCAACGACGGGGGGAAGGTGATCTTCACGTCCCGCGACCTGCCGGGAGAGATTGTCGACGTGCTGGCCCTGCGGCGCAGCGTCCTGAAAGAGCGCGGCGACGATGTGCGCGGCCTGATCCGGGCCTGGTTCCGGGCGCTCGAAGAGTTCAAGGCCCACCCCGTGGACGCCTGCGCGGTGATGGCGCAACGTGAGCACACGACACCGGAGCTATTGCGGCAGGGCCTCCGGGGAACGCGCATCCCCGACCTGAAGGAGAACATGACCCTTTTGGGTTCCTCCGAGGCGCCGGGGTCGCTCCACAAGACCACGTCCCGCCTGGCCGAGTTCATGAAGCGCCAGGGGCTGAGCCGGGACCCTTCGTCGGGTGACGATCTCCTGAATCCGGATCTCATCGGGTCGATGAAGTGAACGGCCTGCGGCGTCTCCTCGCGCGGTTCTCGACCTCGACAGTGGTCGGCCTGGCCTTCATCATCCCGGCGATGTTGAGCGCCGGGCTGCTCCTCGCCTATCACGCCCTGGGGGCGCGGCGCTACGTCGCCGACGAGGCGGTGCGCTACGGCGAGATCGTCTCGGGCCAGATCCTGAGTTCGTCGCAGAGCTTCCTGCGTCTCGGCGCCCTGAGCGCGATCCAGGAGACGATCGAGACGACCGGAAGCACCCGCCCGTTCGTGCACCTCGCGCTCATCGGCGGCGACGGGAAAGTCATCGCCAGCAACAAGCTTGCCTGGATCGGCCGGGACGACGGCGTGATCCCGGAACCGGCCTACCGGGACGTGGCCGCCTCGGCCCGGGGTTCGTTCCGATCGCAGCATCGCCTCGTGGACGACAGCAGGCGGCTGGTGATGGTCTCCCCGGTCGTCGTACAGGGATCGGGCCCCATCCTGTCGAACTCCCACATGCCCATCCTGTACCTCAAGCTCGACCAGACCGCGCGGCTGCGCGAGATTTATGTCGGCATCCTGAAGCGCGGGCTCGTGTCGGCGTTCGGCATCCTCGCCACCAGCCTGTTCCTGTTCCTCTGGGTGCGCGCCAGTCTCGCCCGGCCGATCGAGCAGGTGGCGTCGTACCTCCGGGAGTTCGCGGCGGGAAGCAAGGAACCGCCGCCCGAGATCGCCGGGCCGCGGGAGGTGGAGCAGCTGATCGCCGACGTGGGCCGGATGGCGCACGACCTCAGGGAGAAGCAGGCGGCGCTTTCCGCGTCGGAGGATCGCCACCGCCGTCTCCTGGAGGAGGCCTACGAAGCCATCGTGACCGCCGACCCCGAAAGCGGGAAGCTGCTGGAATTCAACCGCATGTTCTGCACGCTGTTCGGCTACAGTCCGGAAGAAGCCCGTGAGCTGACGCTGCGCGATCTGCACCCAAGCGAGGACGGGCCCCGGCGGATGGCTGATTACGCGCCGCCCGCGAACGCCGTGGCGGCCGATCGCGGACACCGCGACCTGCAGGAGATCGTCTGCGTGCGCAAGGGAGGCGGGCGCTTTCCGGTGGACATCCGCGGAGGGCCGATTTCCCTGGGCCACCGCACCGTGACCGAGTGGGTTTTCAGGGACACCACCGAGCGGCGCGCCCTCGAGGAGCACGTCCGCCAGTCGCACAAAATGACGAGTGTCGCCAACCTGGCCGGCGGCATCGCGCACGACTTCAACAATCTCCTGACGGGGATCCTGGGCTACACGAGGCTGATCATCGATCGCCTCAAGCCCGATGAGCCCTCTCGCAAGCAGATGGAGATCATCGAGCGATCGGCATTGCGTGCCGCCGACCTGACCGCGCAGCTCCTCATGTTCAGCCAGCGCGCCGAGAGCCGGCCCAAGCCCGGCGATCTGAACCAGGTCCTCTCTGCCGCGATCGAAGAGCTGCGGCCGGAGCTTCCCGCGGGGGTCGAGCTCGAAGTCCGGCTCGCGCCGGGGTTGTGGATCGCGGCGATCGACGCCCGCCAGGTGGTGCAGGTGCTCCTGCGCCTGTGCGCCAACGCCAGGGAGGCAATGCCGGAAGGAGGCCGCCTGACGATCGAAACCGGCAACCGCGTCGTCTCGGTGGACGAGTGCCGGGTCAACCTCGAGGCGCGCCCGGGCCGGTTCGTCACGCTCGCCATCCACGACACCGGCCGGGGGATAGCACCCGAGATCAGAAACCGCCTCTTCGAGCCGTTCTTCACGACCAAGAAGAGCGCCAAGGCCGCGGGACTGGGTCTCGCGACGGTCTATGGCGCGGTGAAGGGGCACCAGGGCTGGGTGGTGGTATCGAGCGAGCCCGGCCGCGGTTCGTCCTTCGTCGTGCTGCTCCCGGCCTGGGAGGGCGCCGAGGTCCTGGAGAGCGCCGGACGCTCCGCACCGTGCGACGCCGGGACGCAGCCGGCGGCCCCTCCCCGCGTCCGGCCCGTCGCGCCACCCCGGGCCGAGAAACCTCCCCGGGCCAAGCCCGCATTCCGGGTCGAAGTGCCGCGCCGGGTCGAAGTCGCGCCGGGTGTGACCATCCTGGCCGTGGATGACGAATCGTCGATCCTGGCTCTCACCCGGGACGTGCTCGAGCTGCACGGCTACCGCGTGCTCACCGCGCGCAACGGCGAGGAGGCCCTGCGTGTCTTCAAGGCGAACGCCGCAGCCATCGGCCTCGTCGTCATGGACCTGACGATGCCGGCGATGGGAGGCCTGGAGTGCTTTCAGAAGATGCAGGCGATCGACCCCCACGTGCGGGTGGTGATCAGCAGCGGCTTCTCCTCGGAGAGCAGCGCCGGTGACGTCCTGAGACAGGGCGCGTGCGATTATCTTCAAAAGCCCTTCGATCTCGATCACCTCGCCACCGTCGTGCGGCGGGCGCTCGGGCCGCGGGCGGACCCCCCCGGGGGCCTCGGCGCCGCGGGCCTTTCCGGCAACTGAACTCCTTTCCTGAAGCCCCTTTCCCGTTGACAGGCCCATGGCCTCACCGTAAGATTCCGCGGTTGGTTTCGAGCAGGTCTGTTCTTTACCGGCGTTCGAAAGGGGTGCTACCCATGAGGAAACTTGCGGCAGTCTTTCTGGTTCTGGCGCTCGCGGCGTTTTCTGGGGCCATCGCGTGCGACAAGCACGACGCGGCCGACAAGACGGCCAAGGCCGATTCCGCCGCCCGGGAGGGCCGGGAGGTCGTCCTGACCGGCTACCTGACCGATTCCCATTGCGGCGGCGCCCACGCGGGTGGCAAATCCTGCCCGGTTGACTGCCTCAAGAAAGGCGCCAAGCTGCAGCTGCACGCCGACGCAAAGGTCTACACGCTTGACAAGGTGGATGCCCCCGAGTCGCACTTCGGCTACCAGGTGAAGGTGACCGGCGTTCTCGACACGTCGAGCGGCACCATCAGGGTCGCTTCGATCGAGAACCTCAGGAAATCCTAGCGAGGGCCGCGGCGACGCGGCCCTCTTTTTTCAGGCGTGGCCCGTCCCTTCGCACCCGCGCGCCCGCGGTTCGCATCCGCCGGGTCGGTTGACTAGAATGGTGCCGATGCTCCCGGGACAGAACCCTCTCCTTCGAAGGAACCGATTGATCGCTGGACTCCTGCGGGTGGCGCTGCTCTTCGAGATCGTGAACGCGGCCTACCTGGCGGCCTTCGACTCGGCGACCATCTTCTACCACGTACAGGTGCTGGCCCACGTCGTCGTTGGGCTCCTGCTGGTGCTCCTGCTCATCCTGCAGGGAGGCCCCGAGGTCTCGCGTCGCCTGCGCCGCGCTCCGCGCCCCGGGGCGCGGGCCCTTCTTCTCCTGTGCCTGCTGTCGGCTGTTGTCTCGGTGGCCGCCGGACTCGGCCTGACGGCCACGGGCACCGCCACCCCCTACCGGAACATCCTGACGGTCCACGTCGCCGCCGCGGTCCTCGCGCTGGCCGCGGCGGTCGGCTGGACGGCGCTCCGTGGAGATCGGGCGCGATTCCGGCGCGGCGCGGCGATCCTGCTGGTCCTCGTGGCCTTTCCGCTCGGGGTTCGTGGGGTGCGCCTTGTTCGTCCCGAGCACGTCGCGCGGATCGAGAACCCCGCAACACCCCCCCTGACCGCCGAGGACGAGGGAGGGGGGAAGGACGGCCTCTTCTTCCCGTCCTCGGTCACGACGGTCGGGAACCGTCTCGTGCCGCATGACTTCTTCCTCGAGTCGAAAGCGTGCGGCAACAAGGGATGCCACCCGGACATCACCGCGCAGTGGGACTCGTCGATGCACCACTTCTCCTCCTTCAACAACCAGTGGTACCGCAAGTCGATCGAGTACATGCAGGACGTCGTCGGCACGAAGCCGTCCAAGTGGTGCGGCGGCTGCCACGACCAGGCCGTCCTGTTGACCGGCCGGATGGACATCCCGATCAAGGAGCAGATCACGACACCGCAGGCGCAGGCGGGAATCGGCTGTCTCGTCTGCCATTCGATCGTCCACGTGAAGGACACGATGGGGCAGGGCGGCTATGTCCTGGAGTACCCCGAGATGCACCGGCTGGTGGCGAGCCGCAACCCGGTCCTGCACGCCATGCACGACTACATGGTCCGTCTCGATCCGGGGCCGCACAAGGCGACGCTCCTGAAGCCGTTTCACCGCGAGTCGCGCGCCGAGTTCTGCTCCTCCTGCCACAAGGTCCACCTCGACAAGCCGGTGAATCACTACCGCTGGATCCGCGGATTCAACGAGTACGACGCCTGGCAGGGAAGCGGTGTCTCCCAACAGGGCGCTCGCGCCTTCTACTACCCGGAGCAATCCCAGGACTGCGGCGACTGCCACATGCCGCTGGTCCGTTCGCAGGACCAGGGCAACATCAACGGGTTCGTCCATTCCCACCGCTTCCCGGCGGCCAATACGGCCGTCCCGTTCGTCAACCGTGACGAAACGCAGCTCGAGACGACCCGGGCCTTCCTGCAGTCGGGGTTCCTGACGGTCGACCTCTTCGCGGCCACGGAGGACGGCGCGGCGGGAGAAGGCAGGGACGCGGCCAGTGGCGCGCCGGCCCGGGTCCGGAGCGCACCGGCCGGCGCCGGGCAGGACGATCCGCGCCCTTCGAGCATGCTTCCCGATCCGGGTGAGACCGGAGCCTGGGGCGGCCCCGCCGCGGGAGGCGCCGTGGTCCGCCCCGCGGCCGCCCCCCTGGCCGCGCCGCTCGATCGCGCCGCGCCATTTCTCCGCCCGGGAGGGGTCTACCGGATGGATGTCGTGGCCCGGACCCGCAAGATCGGCCATTTCTTTCCGGGGGGGACGGTCGACGCCTTCGATGTCTGGCTCGAGCTGAAGGTTGAGGACGCGGACGGACGGGTGATCTACTGGAGCGGGTACGTCGAGGATGACGGGCGAGGGCCGGTCGAGCCGGGGGCCCACCGTTACCGCTCGCTGATGGTGGACGCCCACGGCAACGAGATCAACAAGCGCAACGCGTGGGCCACGCGGGCGGTGGTCTACAGCCACCTCATCCCGCCGGGCGCGGCCGATGTCGGACGCTTCAGGGTCGCGATCCCGAAAGACGCGCGGGGTCCCCTGACCTTCACGGCCCGCATGAACCACCGGAAGTTCTCCTGGTGGAACACACAGTTTTCGTTCGCGGGCATCCGCGATCCGTCCGCCGATGAGTTCGGTCTATCACCGGACTTTGATGACGGCCCCTTCGTGTTCACCGGGGACACCTCGGGAGTGTCGGGGCTCATCAAGGCGATCCCCGATTTGCCGATCACGGTGGTCGCGGAAGACCGGCTGGTCCTGCCGCTTTTGACCGCGGCGGGCGCGCCACCCGGCGCGGCCTCGCGCGAGCCCCGGCCCTTCGAGAGGGAGCGCTGGAACGACTACGGCATCGGCATGCTGCTGCAGGGAGATCTGGGCCAGGCCCGGAGAGCCTTCGAAAAGGTCGCCGCCCTCGATCCGGCCTACGCGGCCGGCTTCGCCAACATCGGCCGGGTGCTCGTGCAGGAGGGGGACCACGCTGCGGCGGTCCCGGTCCTCGATCAAGCCCTGCGAATCGACCCCGGGCTGGCGAGCGCCCACTACTTCCTGGCCCTGGCTCTCAAGGCGCGGGGACAGTACGACGACGCGCTCGGGCACCTCAGGAGCGCCGCCGCGAAGTTCCCGCGCGACCGGGTCGTGCGCAACCAGATCGGCAGGATCCTCTTCCTGCAGCGGCTGCCCCGCGAGGCGATCGGCGAGTTCGAGCAGACGCTCCGGGTCGATCCGGAGGATCTCACGGCGCACTACAACCTGATGCTCTGCTACCGCGCGCTCGGGGACGGGGCGGCCGAAGCCCGCGAGACGGCGCTGTACTCGCGTTTCAAGGCCGACGAATCGTCCCAGTCGATCACGGGGGCCTACAGGGTCCTGAACCCGGAGAACAACCTGGAGCGCCAGCCGATCCACGAGCACGCGAACCGCTACCGCGCACCGGCCCGGGCGGCCCGCGTGACGGCCCGGGGGACGCCGCCCGGCGCCGCCCCGCCCTCCGGGGGGGCCGGAGGATCCGCGAAGTGAGTCCCGCCGGCGGCGACACGGCAGGGCGCGTTGCCTGGCGGGCGATCGGCTGCGCGATCCTCGCGGCCGGCGTCCTCCTGGCAGGATGCGGCCGGGCTCCTGAGACCAAGGCACCCGCTCCGCCGCCGCCACCCGTCCCCGTGGTGTTCTCGGACGTGACCCGCGCCGCCGGCATCACCTTCCAGCACCACAGCGGCGCCTACGGAAAAAAGTACCTCCCCGAGACCATGGGATCGGGGCTGGTCTTCTTCGACTACGACGGGGACGGCCGCCCCGACCTCTTCCTGGTCAACGCCACCGACTGGCCCGGGCGGCCTCACCGTGCGACTCCTCCCGCCCTGTACCACAATCGCGGCGACGGCACCTTCGAAGATGTCACGGCGAAGGCGGGGCTCCTGGTCGATATCTACGGCATCGGCGCCGCCGCGGGGGACTACGACAACGACGGCCACGTGGACCTTTTCATCAACGCGCTCGGCCCCGACCGCCTGTTCCACAACCGGGGGGACGGCACGTTTGAGGACCTCACGCGGGCGGCGGGGGTGTCCGATCCGGCCTTTGGATCGAGCGCGACCTGGCTCGATTTCGATCGCGACGGGCGCCTCGATCTGTTCGTCTGCAACTACGTGGAGTGGAGCGAGAAGAAAGACATCTACTGCACGCTCGACGGCACCAGCAAGTCCTATTGCACTCCGGAGTCCTACAGGGGCGCGACGAACCGGTTGTACCGCAACCGCGGGGACGGCACGTTCGAGGATGTCACCCGCAAGGCCGGTGTCTACGATCCGAACGGCAAGTCGCTGGGGGTCGTGGCGTTCGACTACGACGGCGACGGGTGGCCCGACGTGGCGGTGGCCAACGACACGCAACCGAACTTCCTGTACCACAACCTCCGGAACGGCACCTTCGAGGAGGTCGGCAAGACCGCCGGCATCGCCTTCAGCGAGGAGGGGCGCGCCCGGGGGGCGATGGGGATCGACGCCGCCGACTACGACGGCAGCGGCCGCGAGAGCCTCATCATCGGGAACTTCTCCAACGAGATGCTGGCCCTGTACCACAACGAGGGGCGGGGTCTTTTCATCGACGATGCCGCCACGGCCGGCATCGGACAGCCGAGCCTCCTGACCCTGGCCTTCGGCTGCTTTTTCTTCGACTACGATCTGGACGGCCTGCTCGACATCTTCGTGGCGAACGGCCATGTCGAGAACGAGATCAACAGGATCCAGCCGGCGGTCACCTACGCCGAGGCTCCGCACCTGTTTCGCGGGCTGCCTGGCGGACGGTTCGAGCCGATCGAAGCCGGGGCCGGCGAGGCGATGACCCGGCCGCTGGTCGCCCGCGGGGCGGCCTATGCCGACTATGACGGTGACGGCGACCTGGACATCGGGATCAGCGTGAACAACGGGCCGCCCGTCCTGCTCCGCAACGACGGCGGGAACGCCAACGGCTGGATCCAGGTCCGGCTTGCCGGGCGCTCGTCGAACCGCCAGGGGATCGGCGCCGTGGTGCGGATCGTGGCGGGAGGTCCCCCGTCGGCCCGGATGGTCCGGTCGGCGGCCTCCTACGCGTCGCAGAGCGATGTCACGCTGACCTTCGGCCTGGGCCGCGCCCCGGCGGCGGGATACCCCGCGATCGACCTCGAGGTGGTCTGGCCCGACGGCCACACGCAGAAATTCCCCGGGCTCGCCCCCCGGCGCCTGCACGTTCTCGAGGAAGACCGGTAGGCTGTCCCGCCGCGCGCGCCGAAACTCCCGGTCAGTCCCTTCCGAGCCGCCCGTGCCAGCGCCGCATGCCGCGCAACAGATTCCTGCCTGAGGGTGTCAGGAGCCCGGCCCGCGCCGCGCGATCCAGATCGCGCAGCGCCCGGGAGATCTGCCCCGTCTCGCGCCGGACCTCGCGGCGGACCCATTCCGCCCGGCGCGGTCCCAGGTCCCGCAGCAGGAGACCGGGGCGGGCTCGCGCGATCCTCAAGACTCGATGGAACAGCTCGGCGCGGAAAAGGAACGTGTACGTCCCGTGAAGCAGGCCCCGCAGCGGCCTCATGGTCCCGCGCCAAGGGGAGTGGAAGGCCTGCACGTCGCGGGTGGCGGAGCCGGGGGCCAGGAGGCGCGCGATCTCCTCGACGTCGTGCAGCAGGTGGTGGGCCGTCTCGTGCAGCAGATCGTCCGCCAGGCCGAGGGAGGTCTTGCCGAAGACGTTGATGAAGGACACTCCCGGCCGCGAGGCGAGCGAGTAACTCACCAGCCCCGGCTCGCGCACCGGCACGACCATGGCGGTGCGGAGCAGGATCTCCCGGTGCCCCTCGGGCCAGGCGAGCCCCACGATCCGCAGGGCGCGCGCGAGCCTTTCCCCGAGCCCTTCGACCGGCCGCCCGACGCCCAGCCGGCGCGGGCCCGATCGAAGAGCCGGCGCCAGGAGGATCGCCGTCCCGGGGATCGTCTCGCGCCGGACCAGGGCAGGACCGCGTTGGTCGCCGCCCGGGCTTCGGCCCTCGGCGCGCAGCCGCGAGCCGGCGGCCGGAAGGACCACCTCGCCGCCGCGCGGCGGGCGAAGCAGGAGCGTCGTGCCCTCGAGCCTCGCCCGCAGCCGGGCCGGTGGCGGCAGGGAAATGCCCAGCGCTCCCGCCGGCCCGCAAAAGGTCCCCAGATCGATCCTGTCCGCCGGCCGGCCCTGTTCAGGCTCCTCGCGGCACTCGAATGTCAGGGCCAGCGGGCCGCCCCCCGGGCGCGCGAGGCGGATCCCGAGGATCGCGGCCCCGAGATCGGCCGTGACCTCGCGCAGGCGGAGCCGGGCGAACCGGACGGCCCGGGGGGCGAGGCCGGGATCGATTCGCCCCGATGGGACGAGCTCGACGAGACGCTCCGTGCGGCTGAGCCGGTCAAAGAGCCGTTCCAGATCGCGGTGCAGCGCCAACTGGACCACCTCGATCCAGACCTCGGCCTCCCCGAGATAGCCGCGCAGGTCGGGCCCGTGCAGAAGCGCCACCCGCTCCTCGATGGGAAGGCGGCGCATTTCCGTGAGGAAGGCCCCCGCCACCTGCGAGGCCCCGGGCGTGCCTCGTGTGAACGGGGCACCGCCCAGGACCCGGGCCACACGGCGGAGCCGGTGTGATGCGCGGCGCGCGACCCGCCGGACGAGGTCGGAGGAGGCCAGGCCCGTCGGGCCGCAGAGGCTCGAAAACATTGGTATAGAATACCCGCCATGCGTCGGCGTTCGCTGTCATTTCCGGTCCGCCTGCTCCTGCTGTCCGCGCCGGCGGGGCTGGCGGCCCTGTTCGCCTTTCCGGGACCCGTGCTGGCCCAGGGATTCGGCGGGACCGTGGCCGACCACCTGGTCCGGGGGGACAGCTATCTCGGCCAGAACCGCAACGCCGAGGCAATTATGCAGTTCCAGGAGGCGCGCACGCTCTGCCCAACTCCGGCCGAGATCGTGCACTCGCTGCACGGAGAGGCGCAGGCACACATCGGCCAGGGGGAAATGCTGCAGGCCGCGGGTCTCCTGGAGGAAGCGGCCACTCGCTTCCCGGACGACCCGCGCGTCGCCGACATCCTCTACCTGGCGGGGATGGCCAGGCAGAAGGCGGGCGAAAGTGAGAAAGCCGCGGATCTCTTCCGCCAGGCGCTCGCCCATACCCCCACGCGCGATGTCGAGCCGCTATTGAGGTTCCAGATGGCGCGGACACTCCGGCTGCGGGGAAAGCCCGCGGAGGCGATCGAGGTCATCAAGGACTTCGATACGTCCTTCCCGGACCACCCGCTCACGCCGAACGTGCTCTACACCATCGCCATCGCGCGGCACGACCTCAAGCAACTGGACCAGGCCGAGACGCTTTACCGGACGATCATCGAAAAATTCAAGGGCTCGCCGGCGGCGCTCGAGGCTCACTTTGACCTCGCCGGTATCCTGGCCGCGCAGCACAAGTGGCGCGAGGCGGTTGACCTGTACACACGGTACGCGGGGCTCTCGCCCAGCTCGCCGTTCGCGGCGAAGGCGATGGAGCGGGCCGGTGATCTGCTGCTTCTCCGTTCCCCGACACGAAGCCTCGAGCTCTATGGCCTCGCGCAGGTCAAGGCCGGTTCGAACCCGCCCGCGCCGACTCCCGAGCTGCAGCTGAGCGGTTGGATCGAGACGAAGAAGCGGATCGCGAGAGCGCTCTCGAGCGTCTGGATCCCGGTCCTCGCGGGCATCGTGGCCCTGGCCGCGGCCGTGCTTGTGGGGAGGTGGGTCCTGCGTCGCCGGAGGACCGCCCGGCCGGTGAGCGCCTGAGGATACCCGCGGGCATGCGGAGCAGGACTCTGGACGGCGCGGCGGTCAGTCGCCGTCGAAAGGACGCGGAGGAGGCTCGTCGCTCTCGGCCGCCTTCTTGCGGGCTTCCTGGAACTTCTTCTCCAGGATCTGCTCGCGGTTGCGGGCCTCCTGCATGGCGCGGGTCAGCTTGGCCTCGGCGTCCTTTTTCTGGTTCTTGACGTGGCTCAGGGCGTCGTCGAGCGACTGGTGCTCGCGCTTGACTCTGCGTTCCTCCCGGAGGATGGCGCCGGTATCCGGATCGACGACGAGAAGCGTGTCACAGCAGGGGCAGATCAGATGGAGACTGGAGGGCACGGTGAACCTCCACGAAGCCTTTCATTCTCCGCCCTTCCACCCCGAGGGTCAAGGAAGGCGGCCACCGTCCAAGGAGGCGAGCCATGAGTGACGAAGCACCGAAAAGCGCCTACGAGATCGCCATGGAGAAGCTCAGGCGCCAGGACCGCGACCGGGGCGAGGCGAGCCCGCTGTCCCTGAGCGAGAAGCAAAAAGAAGCGATCGCCGCGATCCGCAGGCGCTTCGACGCGCGCCTGGCGGAATCGGAGATCCTGTTCAAGGCCGAGCGGGTCAAAGCACTCGGCAACCCCGAGACGACGGCCGAGACCCTCGAAAAGATGGACGAGGAATACCAGAGGCAGCGCCGCAAGATTGAAGAGCAGAGGCAGGCCGAGATCGACGCGGCCCGGTCCGGGAAGGGCGCGGGTGGCGCAGGGAAGGGTTCCGGGGGAAAGACGAAACGACGCTCCCGGGGCCGGGAGGCCTGATTCTACTTGAGGGCCTGAAGAATCCCGGCGAACTCGATCTCGGGGACCGCACCTTCATGCGTCCCCAGCCTGGTTATCTCCCTGTCCCCGGATTTCACGATCACCGTGGGGATCGTCTGGATATCCGGCTTGCGCCACGGCCCCTTCTCGTCGGTGAACTTCTTCGGCAGACCCACCAGTGTCACCTTGATGTTGGGGTTATGGGCGTCCTTCAGCACTCGAAGCAGCTTGGGCATGTAGATCTTGCAGTGTGAGCACCAGGTCGCAAAATAGACCTCCAACTCGATCGGCTTGGAATACTTGCTCAGGGCGGTCATCCCGGTCGGGTCGGGAGAGTACCGTTTCATGCCCGCCTGGTATTCCGGCCGATCCGCGATCAGCGCATCCATCGCGATTTCTCCGACCACGGGCGGCCGCATGAGCACCGGCATCACGCGAACCTTCTTGTCCTCGGCCTCGAACTGGATGATGGGTCCGTCGATCGAGAACGCGTAGGCGGTGGTCCCGGGCGGCAGTCCGTCCTGGACCTTCAGGCCGCTGTCGCCGTCCGGGCGGATCTGGCTGCGCGGGACAGCGAACATCTTCTTGGCCTCGAGGTCCATGAGCAGGCCGGCCCGGGTCGAGGGGATGTCGATGAAGTACTTGCGCCGCTCCTGGGTGTTGAAGAACCGCGCGCCACCCGGGAAGGCGCCATCCACCTCGATGCAGAAATCGTAGTTGGGCTGGCAGAGAAGCTCGGCGGCCCGGGCGGAGACCGGGAAGGCCAGCAGCACGGCCGCCGCGAGAATGATCCTGGCGCGGCGGCCCGGCGACGGATGGGTGACCAAGGGCTTCATGAGGCCTCCGATGATATCAGGGAATGCCCGGCAAGGGGAGGCCCGTCGAGCACGGCGGTCACCCGGCCGTTCTCGACTACGAAGAAGCGTGGCAGTCTCCGGTAGAGCCGTTTGAGGACCGGCCGATCGACGGGGTGGATGTCGAATGCCGGGGCGGCGGACCAGAGGTAGGCCGCCGTATCCTCCGCCGTCGCGGGCGTCAGGGCTACGATTCCCGGGCCACCCCCCTTCTCGACGGCCTCGTTGAGGCGGGCGCCGAGCTCGGCGGCACCCGGATCGGTGACATCCAGGAGGGCGACCAGGTGACGTCCCTCGCCGAGACCGGGCACCTTGCCGGCAAGGCCGAGATCCTCCAGGCTCCGGCCCACGGCCAGTTTCGTCACGAGCGGGTCGATCGGCAGGTAGGGCGAGGCGAGAACGAAGGCCAGGGACAGGGCCGTGCCCGCGAGCAGGACGGCCGCCGGCAGACGCCCCCGCGTGCCGCCCCACCCGCGCAGTCCCCACAGGGCCACGAGAGCCAGGCCCACGAAGAGGAGGTCCTCCATGATCACCTGCCCGGGGGTCCTCTGGACATAGGCGCCGAAGCACCCGCAGGACTGGGTCTTGCCGATGGATATCGCATAGGTCTCGATGCCGATGAACCCGAGAAGCAGCAGGGCGCCGGACGCGAGCGTGATCCGTGGCCGGAACCCCGCCACGAGCGCCACACCCAGCGCGCACTCCAGGGTGATGAAGAGCGGGGCGGCGAGGGCCGCGAGGCCGGGTCCGACGATCCCGTATTCGGCGATCTGGCGGGCAAACTCCAGGGGATCGAGGGCCTTTAGAAGACCGGCGGCCAGGAAAACGGCGCCCAGAAGGCAGCGTGCCACATGTCCAATCCAGACCCGGGACCGGCCCGAAGCGGCCCTCCCGTCCTCCGTCACTCCATGGGTCATCCCTGACTCCGTGTCATGGTTCATGACGGCCCCGGCTTGTCCTTGCCGCTCCTGTAAAAGCGGATACGGACCTTTTCGAGCGTCGCGAGCCCCTCGGGGATGGCCCCGTCGATCACCGGGAGAAACGCCTCGATCTTCTCCCCGGTGTCGACGATCTCGATGATGATGGGGAGGTCAACCGAAAGCCGCAGGATCTTGGCCGTGTGCAGGCGGCTGTGGGCGCCGAATCCCTCGAGCCCCCGGAGCACGGTTGCCCCCGCGAGTCCGTGCTCGCGCGCCTTGCGCACGATCCATTCGTAGAGCGGCGCGCCATCGTGCCGGTCGCTCTCGCCGACGAATATCCTCAGCAGGTGTCCTTCCTCGGGCAGGATCATGGTCGTCGCCTCACATTATGCGGGCAAGCACGTACCCCGCCCACACCATGACGACGCCGAGGACCGCCTGCGACACGACGTTCGCCACCGCGGGCAGCGCCTGCCCGTCCCTGAGAAGCTGGAAGGTCTCGTATCCGAAGGTCGAAAATGTGGTGAATCCGCCGAGCACGCCGATCATCAGGAACGCCCGCGTCTCGCCCGACAGCGCGCCGCGGGTTTCCGCGAGCCCGCCTATTAACCCGATGCCGAGGCAGCCGAGGCCGTTGATTGCCAGCGTGCCGTAGGGAAAAAGCGCGCTTCCGGCCGCCCGGTGCACGGCATCTCCCAGCAGGTACCGCCCGATCGAGCCGAGAAAACCTCCCACGCCGACAAGCAGGATTCTTAGCATGGAGCCGCCCTTTCTTTTCGCGGAGCCCGCATGATACGGGATCGATCCGGCGGGGACAAGCGCGCCCGGCGCGCCGGGGGATGGTAGAATTCAAGTCTCACGTCAAGGAGCGGGAACATGAGCCTAATACGGTCCCGGGCATCACGGGCGGCGGTCCTGGTGCTTCTCGCCGGCCTTCCGCCGGCGGCCGCGGGCGCTCAGGATCGGCCGTCCGAGGAGAGTCTCCGGGCGATCGAAGCGAGCGGCCGCCGGCTGGCCTCGTATCGCGAGGCGGTCGAGAGATGCGTGGCGAAGATGCGGGAGCAGCCGGGCGGAGCCCCGGAGAGCGACATCCAGATCGTCGTGCCGAAACGCGCCGGGGGCTCTCACATCACCTTCACCAGAAAAGCGGCGCCCGGGCAGACAAACCTTGGTCTCCTGATGGTGGCGGAGGCCGACTTCGACGATGCGTCCGGGGTCGTCGACCATGCCCTCGGCCTTCCCGAGCCAAAGCCGTTGCCCGCGGTGCTCCTCCCCTATGTCAAGGCCTTGCAGCTCGTCGCCGGGGTCGTGGCGAGCCGGCCCGACGCGAAGCCGCCGCTTGTGACGTCGATCTTCAAGGAGAAGGACCGCGGGCTCACGGTATACCTCCAATCGCAGGCCGGGGAGGGGATTGTCCGTTTCGGGGGGGACTTCCGTGTGAAGGCCTCGCCCGACGGCCAGATGGTCGTGGGCATTGAGCCCCTGCACGCGAACGTGACGGATGTCGCGGCGCGCGCGGTCGCCTCCTCCCAGCCGACCCTCCACATGCATGAGAGCGGGGACATCCCGACCGACACCGACGTCGCGCTGGTGCTGAGCCATCCCACCCTGGCGCCGCACCTGGTGCTGACACCCTCCTCGATGTACCGCATCGACGCCAGCGGGAGCATCACCTGGCTGGGGCCGAACCAGGCGCCCCCCGGACCGAAGCCGTCCGGCAAGGGAGCGCCATGAAACGCCCCTCCCGCCGCGCCGCCGTTCTCGCGGCCGGAATCCTTGCGTGCTTCCTGGGATGCGGCCGGCAGGAGGACTCGCTGGTATCTCATCTCCGGACGATTTCAGACCCCGAAGCGAGGCAGGCGGTCGCCGACATGCTCGCGGCCTACGGGGGATACAGCCGCTGGGCCGGCCGGCGGAACGTGGAGTACGGCTATGCGCTTAGGCTCTACGACGCCCTTGGGACGGAAAAGGCCATGACACGGCAGATCCACCGGTTCGATCTCGGGCCGGAGCCGAAGGGCTACATCGAGGACCTTTCGGGGGAGGGGCAGGTAGTGCGTCTCGACGGCGAGCGGCTGGTCGTCACACGCGGCGGGCGGACCCTGACCGATCCGTCCGTCCTGGCGTTCCCGAGGGCCTACCTCGGCGTGGCCCGCTGGTCGTTCCTGAATCCCTGGAACCTGCTCGACCCGGGGACGCGCCTGGAGCCGCGCGGCGTGCGCACCCCCCCGGCCGCCGGAATCGTCCCCGCGGGGCCCTGTGACGTCCTCCGGCTGCGTTTCGAACGGCCAACCGACGCGGGCGGCACAGACGACTGGTACGACTTCTACATCAGCCGCCTCACCAGGCTGGTGGAGCAGGTCTACTCCTACCGCGCGCAGGAGAACGCCTACAGGGTGAGCCTCTGGTCGGACCACAGGACCTACGACGGGCTGCGAGTGGCGACACGGAGAGAAGTGCATGCCTCCGACGAGAACGGCGCCATCGGCCGCCTGGAAGCGGTCGCCGAATACTCCGATGTCCGCTTCGACGCACCGTTCGGGGACGAGATTTTCCGCGGCGAGAACGCCCTTGCGGCGGTCACGGGAGGGTAGTAGCCTCGCCGGAGAGGCCCGGGGAATGCCCAGACGCAACATAGCGACAGGCACGAAGTGGGAGCCGATCGTCGGCTACTCGCGTGCCGTGAGGGTCGGTAGCCACGTCCACGTGTCGGGCACCACTGCCACCGACGCCCAGGGGGGGATCGTCGGCGCCGGTGATCCCTACGCCCAGACCATCCAGATTCTCAGGAACATCGAGCAGGCCCTGGCGCAGGCCGGCGCCGCCCTGACCGACGTCGTGCGGACGCGGATCTACGTCGTCAACATCGACGATTGGGAAAAGGTGGGACGGGCCCACGGGGAGATTTTCGGAAAGATTCTCCCGGCCACCTCGATGATCGAGGTGAGTCGCCTGATCGCCCCGGAGATCCTCGTCGAGATCGAAGCCGACGCCGTCATCGAGAAGACCGAGGGCTAGCGCGCGTGCATCTGCTTTTACTGAGCAATTCGCGGAACCCGGGAAGGGAGTACCTGGAACACGCCCGGGAGAGTATCCGCGATCTGCTCGGGAGCGGTGTCCGCGAGGTCCTCTTCGTTCCCTACGCCTCCGTCCGGCTGCCCTGGGGGCAGTATGCCGCGAGCGTGCGCGAGGCCTTCTCAAAGATCGGCTGCGGCGTGCGATCCATCGCGGACGAGTCCGACCCCTCCGGCGGCGTGCGGAGCGCCGACGCGATCCTTGTCGGCGGGGGGAACACGTTCCGCCTGCTCGGCGCCCTCCAGGAAAAGGGTCTTCTCGATCCGATCCGCGCCCGGGTGAGGGAGGGGCTGCCGTACATCGGCTGGAGCGCCGGCTCGAACGTGGCCTGCCCGACGATCATGACCACCAACGACATGCCGGTCGTCCCGGTCCGTGGATTCGACGCCCTGGGACTCGTCCCCTTCCAGATCAATCCCCACTACACCAACGCCGTCCCCGAGGGGCACCAGGGAGAAACGCGGGACGAGCGGATCGCCGAGTTTGTCGAGATGAATCCCGGCCGTCACGTCGTGGGCTTGAGGGAAGGAAGCAGCCTGCGTGTCGAGGGCCGCTCGGTGGTGCTAGAGGGCGTTCATCCCGCGCGGGTTTTCGTCAAGGGAAAAGAGGCGCGGGACTGCACGCCGGGAGAGGCCCTCGGATTCCTCTTGGAGGGGGACGGAGCCTGAGAATGCCCGGCCGCGGAAGGGTCGAGCTGTCTCTCGTATCGTGCCGCCTCCGCCCGCTGCGGCGCGGCGACGAAGAGTCCCTCACCCTCCAGGCGAACAACCGCAAGGTCTGGCTCAACCTGCGCGATCCGTTTCCGCATCCCTACACCCGCGCCGACGCCGAGCAATGGATAAAGGCGACGGCCGCGGAGAGTCTCCCGAGCCATCTTGCGGTGGAGGTGGGAGGCGAGGTGGTCGGAGGGATAGGCCTGCGGTTCGAACCGGACCGGGCGACACGGACGGCGGAGGTCGGCTTCTGGCTCGGGGAGCCGTTCTGGGGCCGGGGCATCATGACCGAGTCCGTCCGCGCCTTCACCGAGTACGCCTTCGCGACCTTCGGCCTGCGCCGGATCTTCGCGCGGGTCTTCGAGTGGAACCCCGCGTCGATGCGGGTACTGGAAAAATCGGGCTACGCGCGCGAGGACCGGCTTCCGAAAAGCGTGACCAAGGATGGGAAGACGATCGACGAGATGCTCTTCGCGATGACCCGCGACTGAGCCGGGCGCCCCGCGTTCAGGAACGCAGCAGCAGGACGCCCACGCCGATCGCGACAAGCGGGATTGCCGGGACCGCCAGGACGATCAACCACGCCAGGACGTAGGCGCCCAGGGCCCGCCAGGCCGAGAAGCGGTGCGTCTCGCCCAGGCATTTCATCTTGATGACGAGCTCCCAGACGGCGAGTCCCAGCCCGATGATCCAGAACACCGCGCTCAACACGAAGAGCCCGGGGTTCGAAAGCAGATCGGTGATGTCGCCCCCGCCGCCGAGCATCCCGAGGATGAGGTTCTGCGGCAGGTTGAAGAGAAGGAAGACCCACAGGGCGGGCACGTAGGACCAGGCGAGGGCCGCCCGCACCGCCGCGGCGTCTCCGGTCCCTTCGAGCCATCTGCCGGTCACACCCACGAGAAACCCCCCGGCGAAAAGCGCGAGGAGGCTGACCAGGGGCGCGACGAGGACACCGGCCAGGGCCACCGCGGCGCGCGGGAGGACCTCGGGAAGCCGCGGGAGTGTCGCGATGGTGAAGGCGCCCGCGACCCCGACAAGGAGCGCCAGCGCGATGACCATCCTCTGCGGGGATTCATCCAGGATTCGCCGCATCGTCTCCCGCGGCCGCACGCAGATCGCGATCCAGGGATTGAACCGCGGGCCGGGCGATGGGGACGGCGGCAGGAGCGGCGGCTGAAGCGTGGACCCGGGCACGGCCTGCGGCACTATCGGCGGCGGCCCCGAGGCGGGATCCGCTCCGTCGGTTGCATCTTCCAACGCTGTCCTCCCGGGAGAGAGGGCCCCACCTCCCGCCCGCTTCCGGATCCCCGGCGGGGCGGGAGGCCATCCCGGTCTCCGGCCCCGGGCGCGCTGTGGCGCGATCCGGGGGCCGCGGCCCTTCGACGACGCTAGGAGTTCTTGAGGTGGCGGGAAACCAGCTTGGTCATCTCGAACATGCTGACCTGCTTCTTCCCGTTGAACACCTTCTTGAGCCTGTCGTCGGCGTTGATCATCGTTCTCTTCTTGGGATCCTGCAGCTTGTGCTTCTTGATGTACTCCCACAGCTTCTTGGTCACCTGCGTCCTCGGCATGGCCTTCGCGCCGATGACCTCTGCGAGATCATCGCTGGGCTTCATCGGCTTCATGAACGCGGCGCTCGGTTTGCGAGCTTTCTTGACGGCCATCTGCACCTCCTGGCAATAGGTTGTGTAGGGCTGGTTCTGAACCCGGGGAACTCTACCACGGGAAGGGCTGCGTCGCACCCCGGGCGTTGGCCGGGGCGCCCTGCCCCGCCGCCCTCCCCGCCGGCGGTCATTTCGGTCCGCGCCGCCGCGGCGGCCCGTCCTCGAACTCCAGGTGAAAACGGTGCAGGAAGCGGTGGGCCACCGGCGCGAAAATAACGCCGACGATCGACAGGAAGGCGACACCGCTGAAGAGAGCATACGCCGACGCGAAGAGCTTGGCGCCGGCCGTCGGCATCGGATCGACGGGGCCCATCCCGGTCAGGATCATCGACGCATTGACGAGCGAATCGATCCAGGAGAGCCGGGCGATCACATGGTAGCCGGCGACCCCGAGGCCCAGGGAGAAGAGCACCAAGGCGCAGGCCGCGGCGAAGCTTACGGCGATACGGCGGGCGAAGATCCGTCCCGGGGCGAGCGGTGCCCTGCGGTGCTCGTACATGGCCGATCTCATCCCCCCTTCAGCCAGACCAGGCCGATCGTCTCGTAGCCGTGGCCGGGATGCCGCGCCTGCTGCTCCTCCGGGCGCAGCGGCACCTCGTAGCGCGGGTCGCCGACGAGCCGCAGCGGGCAGGCGTCGATAAGACGCTGGTACAGCCGCTCGTTCGCCTCGCTGGTCTCCATGTCGAGCGTGATGACCAGCCGCCCGCCCGGCCTGAGGACCCGCGCGAACTCGCTCATGCAGCGGGGCCAGAGGTCGCGGGTGATGTGCTCGATGACGCTCAGGCAGAAGACCCTGTCGAAGTGGGCGCCGGGAGACTTGAGATCGTCGGCGCGATCGGGAGAGTAGCGCACCGATGCCTGTCCGTCCGTGGAGGGCAGGCCCCAGAGCGGATTGATTCCCGTCACCCGGAACAGGGCGCTCTTCACGAGGGAACGGGCGTTCCGGTAGAGCCCCTTCTGCCGATCGAAAGTGACACGGGCGCCCTGGTCCATCGACGGGTCGACGACGAACGCCTCGTGGCCGAGCCGCGCGAGGTAGGGGGCGAAGGGGCTGCCGCCCCCTCCGACGTCGAGCGTCCGGAGGGGGCGCGCTTCCAGCCCGGCCGCCTCGATCGCCCACGGGTATTCCCAGGCGCGCGACCAGTGGTCGTACCCCGTGAGACTCGCCAGACGGCGGCTGCGGATTAGAAGCGGGCGGAACCACGCCGGCTGTCGCGCAAGCGACAGCCGGAGCATGTCGGCGTGAATCGCGCGGTAGCGCTCCTCAGCGCAGTCGCGCATGTCCAGGAGTCTCGAAACGGTTTCGCCCAGCGTCTCCTCCGGCGGGGTCGGAAGCGTCCGGACTCTAGCCACACGCGGCCGGGGCTGTCAATCGGGCTTGCGGGCCTGCCTGACGGAACGTCGTTTCGCGTAGAGTAGGGCGGTCGTCGAGCGGTCCAACAGTCAATCAGGAGAGAATCGATGAACATGGACCGGGCCGTGCAGGTCGCCTACTTCCTGCTTCGCGTCGTGGCGGGTCTGATGTTTCTCCAGGCCGGCGGCATGAAGATCTTCGGTTGGTTCGGCGGAATGCCCAACGAGCCGGGCGGCGCGGCGGCCCTGATGTCCCAGACCGGCATCGGCGGGATTCTGGAGGTATGCGGCGGGCTCGCGGTGATGCTAGGGCTTTTCACCCGGCCCGCCGCGTTCATCCTGTCCGGGGAGATGGCGGTCGCCTACTGGCAGTTCCACGCGCCGGACGGAGCGTGGCCGGTCCAGAACCACGGCGGGCAGTCGGTCCTCTTCTGTTTCATCTTCCTCTACATGGCGGCGCGGGGGAGCGGCGACTGGAGCCTCGACGCGCTGATCCAACGCTGGCGCGGGGCCGTCCCCGGCACGCGCTGACCAGCGGGTCATCGCGCCCGGAGCCGCGCGCGTCAAGAAGCCGACGCCGCCTTTTCCCCAGTCCGCTTCATCCGTTTCCTTGTCACGCGGCACGGCGGGACCTACGTTTTCGGCTGAACATCCCGCCCGGGCCCCGGGGCCCGGCCGCGCGATGGCCGAAGCGAGGAGGGTCCCCATGAAGCGAATTCCGAGTGCGGTGATGGCGGTTGTCGCGCTGGCGGTCATGATTGGCTGCGCCGGCGCCAACAGGGCTCCGGCTCTCCAGCCGGTCCGTCTGCCGCCGCGCATCGATTTGAAGCAGCACGAGATGATTGGAGTCATGCAGTTCTCCTCGCCCTCCGGCAGCCGTCTGGGTCCCCTGGCAACGCGGAGATTTACGGAGTCGATCCGGCGCGATCAGGGCCTGGTGCGCATCGTCGATGTCCGTCCCGAGACGGGGGCCGCCCGTTCATCGGCGCCGAGCCGGCCGGACCAGGAGACGTTCAAGGCGCTTGGCCTCAAGAACGGCGTCAATACGATCATGACGGGGGAGCTCAAGGTATCCTCGGTGCGGCCCAACGTGCAGGTGTCGGCCCTGATGCGCTCCGGCCAAGTGACGGCCCAGGTCGATGCCACTCTCGAGGTTCAGATGATCGAAACCGCGACGGGGGCGTCGATCTGGAGCCGCTCCGGCAGCGCGACCCGGTCGGTCGGCCAGGTCAGTGTCTTCGGAGGCAAGGACTTCTCCTTCGACGCGGACGACCCCGATCGGGCCTACGGCGACCTGGTCGACTTTCTCGTCGAGCAGGTCGCCCGCGACTTCCACGCCACCTGGGAGAGGCGCTAGAAGATTCCAGCTAACAGGAACTACTTCTTCTCTTCGATCTCTTTTTTCAGATCCTCCAGGCGCTTCCGGATCCAGGTGTCGTCCGGATGGCGCTCCAGCGCCTTCTTCAGGCTTAGGACGGCCCGGTCCCGCTCCCCGGCCCGAATGTAGATATCGGCCAGGGACATGTTGATGAAGGGCGCTCTGGATTCAGCTGAAAGTTGTATTCCGCCACCTTCACCGCGTCCGGCATCTTCCCGACGTCGGCGAGGTGGGTGGCGAGCGCGTTGAGGGGCCCCGGACCGAAGTCGTACTGGTATCCGCCAAGGTATTTTTCGCGCAATTCCTTGTATCGCACCAGCGCGGCCGCGGCGTCCTGCTCGTCCGCGAGGGACATCAGGAGGTCTTCCAACCGGTCTGGACGGGACAGGCCGTGGTGGCATGTGGCGCATGAGACTTCGAGCTTTGTCTTCCGTCCAGTGTCGATGTTCGCAAGGTATTTCCCGTTGATGTCCCGGGTCATCCGGATCATCTCCCGGCCGACCTTCTTCGGTGTTTTCTCGTCGCTGGCGAAGTCGTAGGTCGACAGCGGTTTCCCTTCCTCACCCACGTGACAGTGGGTGCACCGCACCCCGAGGTCGCCGGCGAACCCGCGCATCATCCCGACCAGCTCGGCTTTCTTGATGTCCTTGGGAAGAACCTGGAGGTTCTTGAATTCGTCCGGGATCTGGGCGTGAGCGGGCGACAGGCCGGCCGCCATCAGCATGCTCAAGGCCGCCACGGCAAGGATCGTCACTCCCGGGTCAGGACCAAGCCCTGTCCCCTTCCGAAAATCGTCTCGCATCGGACACCCTCCTCGATTGGGCCCGCAGTCTACACCTGCGTAGTCCGGCCGCGATCCGGCCTCGTCCGACCGGCCCATGGGGCACGCCGTGTCCCGGGCTCGCCGGACACCTCATTATCGGCGTTGTTGGGGCGGGTCGTCAGATGCGGTGAGGTTCAGCTTCGGGGCGGAGGAGTGGTCGCCGGGATCCTGCCGTCGTCCGGGGCGTGGGCGTCGCGCGGACCGGCTTGCACGCCCGGAGCGACCTGCTCCGCGCGCACTACAAGGCGCTCTGGCGCCTTGCCGACGTAATCAATCGGGTAGCAGGTGACGAGTGTCAGGAGCGCCCGGGAGGAGTGGGCCAGGAGACTTGTGTCGTTGGCGGGCACGATTTCGACCGACCGGACCTGGTAGCGGGTGGGCCCGGCCAGGTCTTCAACCTCGACAAGGTCGCCTGCCCGGATCGAGGCGAGCCGGCCGAGGGGGCCGTCGCGGTGGCCGGCGATGATGCAGTTGTCGGGCGTCCCGGGAAACGCGCTTCCTTCCATGTGCCCCGGCCCCCGGAGCAGCGTGCCGTGGTCGGTCCCTTCGGCCACCACGACGTCGAGATCGATTCGCGGAATCCGCAGGCGCGCCATC
>JANMQK010000264.1:0-18785 GCA_031370485.1 Acidobacteriota bacterium
CCCCGGCCGAAAGCAGAACGAAATAAAACACCATCAGTGAGACGGCAGCAGCAGGCTTCACGGCATTCCTCCAATGAAAACGCTTCCGATCGGCATCAACGGGAGGCGGACGTGCCTACGTGCGAGGCGCAGCGTGCGGGACCTGGATCGCCTGTTCAAGCCTGATACCGAACGGTGTGTCCGCCGGGACGATCGCCTGCTCCCTCTCCTTGCTCATCACCACGGCCGTTCCGATGCCGCCGCCGACGATGGCGCCAATCACCGTGCCACGCGTGTCCTTGCCCAGGATGCGCCCGAGCAGCGCGCCGCCGGCCGCGGACCCTCCGATGACGGCCGCGTTGCGTCCCTTCTTGGACGCGCTGATTTCCTGGAAGCTGCCCACGATGTTGGTGTGGTACCCGCCGGGAAGCCTGAGCGCACCGAAGGACAGTCCCAGCGTTGCCTTGCCCGCCCCTTTCTTGGCCGGCGTCGCATCGGTGACCCTACCTTCGATGGTGCTCCCTGCGGGGATCACTTCGCGATCCTCCATCATGATCGGCTCCACGACCGTCGCCGAGAAGGCGTCACCGGCGTGGCTGGTCTCGGAGCTCAGTGTCGAGTCGAGCGCCAGCGTCAGTTGTGTGCCGGCTGGTATGCCGACCATGTGGACCTGAGGCTTGTCGGGCGCCGGGCGATGCTGTGCCGTGCCGGGCTGCGTGGACTGGACCTCCGCCTGATCCGCTCCTCCACAGGCAGCCAGAAGGACCGCGGCAACCATACAAGCCAATAACTGAATCGACTTCATTCGACACCTCCCATGACAATGACGCATTCCTTTACGGCGATCCAGTGATGTTTAGTGCGCGTTCTACCATCGCACAGGCCCTCGCGGGCTGATATCGGGCCGCTCCTGAATCGGCGGGTGATTATCCCTGACGTGCGTGCGGGGAGGCTGACGAGCTGTGGCTAACGGTGCGCAGCCTCGTCGTTCACTCGCAGGCTTGATACCATCCTCTCGAATGTCGGTCTGAGTTCGTCGTAGCCGGCTGCCGGCGCGATGAACAGGGCGTAGATGACATGGTCGTCCGGCAGCTCGCGCGTGAAGAGGGTCACGCGTTCCTCCTCCCGCGTGACGGGAGACCTGCCCGACAGCGCCACGGACAGGGCGCCGGCCCCGTTGATCCTGTCGTTGCGCTGCGAGCGCGGCACCATCTTCAAGTGTGGATTGGTTTTCAGGATCTCGCCGAGGAGATCGCGTGTCGCCTGCGCGAGCGCCGTGCGGTCGCCTCTGCCGGCGCCTCTCCCCGCCAGGAAACCCCGCCTGGAGCCGTTAAGAGCCGGGAATCTGTCGCTGCCGTCCTCATTGATTGGATCGTAGTGATTGACGATCACGCCATAAATGAGGTCCCTCTCCTCGCCTCCGTTGTCCACGAATCCGCCGTCCGGCGCGATCGTGACGCCGTTGCCGCTCACCGGCTCGTAGATACGCCAGTTGGTCGGATAGTCCATCGTGAAGAACTGCCGGCGCTGCTCGAATGTGCGAAACCGGGTCGAGGGACGGTCGACCACATGAATGTCAGCAACGCGTGCGGCTGCGCCGGAAGCGCTCGTCGTGGACGTGCCTCCTGGTGTCTGTGACCGTGCCTGGGCGATTTGCTGCATCGACTGTGCCGGAACCATGCTCCGCAGCCTGGTGGTGACCTGGGAGAAGCCGCCCACCGGTTGTGTCGGCCGGATCTTCAGCAGTCTCATCTCCTGTCTCACGCGTGCGGCCCGATCCCCGGGGGTCGGATGGGAGGTGAAGAACTGCTCGACCTTGCTTGGCTCCCGCGTCTTCTTGCCCTCGAGGATCTTGAAGAAGGCGACCATGTCCATCGGATCGTATCCGGCTTTCGCGAGGATCTGGGCGCCTACGACGTCGGCCTGTCCCTCGGCGGTGCGGCTGAACTTCAGGAAAAGCGCATTCAGCCCGAAGCCGCCGACCACGCTCATCACCTTTTCCGTCGAGCGGTTGTCTTCTGCCACCAGGCCCCCGAGGATTCCGAGTCCCGTCTGCCCGAGGTAGGCCTTCGACGCCTGGTTTGTGCCGTGCCTCAGTGCGACGTGGGCCATTTCGTGGGCCATGACCCCCGCGAGCATGCCTTCGGAACCGGCCGCCTCGATAAGGCCGCGGTTCAGGTACAGGTACCCGCCCGGCAGAGCGAAGGCGTTGATGTCCGAGGCGTTCACGACTTTGAGCTGGTACGAATAATCAGCTCCGGGAGCGACGGCCGCAAGGCGCTGTCCGATGGCAGTGATGTATCGAGCCGTCGTCCGGTCCTTGAGGATTGGAAGCTGCTGCTCCGCTTCGGCCGCTGATTGCCGTCCGATTTGCTGATCCTGTTGCACGGAGAAAAGATTGAAGCCCGGCCGGATTCGAGTTTGCGCCATGATCGGTCCGCCGGCCAGAACGAGCGATGTCACGACGAGACTTATCACAATCCAGCTTCGCAATTCGTGGGCGGTCATGTCCGTCACCTCTTCATCGTGTCTTCGAGATCGCGGCAAGAATGCCCTAGGCCCGTCGTCGGCCCTCAATAGCCACTTGGCTGGCTCCCTTCGCCCCCGGCCAGAGCCTGGCGGGCGTGTTCCCGTGCGTTGGCCCGCAGCTTGTCCCAGTCGTAGCTGTTCCAGCCTGCATCCTGCTTGAGGCTGTTAGGATGATCCTCGTCGAATCCCTTCAGCCTGCGAAAGATCCAGTGCTCATTGCGCGCTGTTCCGTCCAGAACCAGGTAGCCACGCCCGACCGGGACCGCGGCAAGCACCCAGCCGCTGTTTCCCGCGGTATCACCCATCTGGACGAGCGGCTCGGCCCGCTCAGTGCCGTCGAACTTGCTCCGGGCGAAGAGGTAAAGCTGGTTGACGCCCGCCGTGAGTGCCTGGTCAGCGATCGTCATACGGGGCGAAAGGCCCTTGACGATGAGCTCGCCGCCGCGATTGCCGCTGGACGATCTGACGAAGTCGAAAGACTCGGATCGGAACGGCGCGACGGTCTGTGCCAGGGAACTCTCGAGGCCGTCTCCCGCCACCCAGAGGACACCGCCGGATTCCACCCACTCCCGCAGCAGCTTCAGGTGCGCGTCGGAGATGCTCCTGGTTTTCTTGGTTTCGAGGACGAGGACGTCCAGGTCCACCTGGCTCCGGATGGTCAGCAGGTCGTCAATTGTCTTCCAATTGATTCGGTAAATGCCCGGATCGATCTTCTCGAACGCTGCCGCCGGGGACGTCCCGAGCATGGCCAGCACGCAAACGAACAGAAGGGGGACCAGGATTCGCTGATTCATTGTTTTCTCCTTGTTATCAGGCGCTACCTGCAGGCGCCTCCAGGTACGAGCAGATTGAGGCGTCGGGCCGCCGCGAACCGTTCCGCGACGTCCTTCCAGTTCCACAGGTGCCAGACCGCCTCGAAGAAGGCCGACTTCTGATTCCTGTATTGAAGATAATAGGCATGCTCCCAGGCGTCGATCACCATCAACGGCACGCCACCCTGGCTAAGGTTTGACTGGTGGTCGTAAATCTGGGTGGCGAGCAGGCGCTCGCCGATCGGCTCCCATATCAGAGCAGCCCACCCGGAGCCCATGATGGTTGACGCGACCTCGGTCAGGTGCCGGCTGAATTTCTCGAAAGAGCCGAAGTGCATGTCGATGGCGCTCGCCAAATCTCCGCCCGGGCGGTCGCCCCCCTTCGGCGTCATGTTCTTCCAGAGAATCGAGTGCAGGACGTGCCCTGACAGGTTGAACGCCAGGGCGCGCTCGAGCGCCGCGAGGCGGGTGAAGTCCTCCGACGCGCGGGCTTCCTCCAGGAGGGTGATCGTGTGGTTGGTGTTCTTGACGTAGCCAGCGTGGTGCTTGCCGTGGTGCAGCTCCATGATCGTGCCCGAGATGTGAGGCTCGAGAGCGCCGTAGTCGTAATCAAGTTCGGGAAGGGTGTACCTTGGCACTAGCTCACTTCGTCGCGGGCCTGCTCGAAGGCCGCCTGTCCGGCTTTCACGGCTCTGGCGCCGGCTCTCCGGATCGCGCCGGGGACCTGTTCCGCCATTTTCTCCAGGTCGAGGGCGGCGCTCTTCAGCCGCTCGCGGGTCTCACGGCCGGAGCGCGGCGCGGTGAGGAGCGTGATCGTGACCCCCGCCGCGGCGCCCAGCACAAACGCACCCAGATACCATCCAATTCCGTTGCCATCATTCTCAGAGCTCATGGGGTGCCTCCCAGGTGAGTCAATCTTGGTTGTTGGTTGTCGGGGTCGCTTCCCTTGTCGCTCCGGAGAGCCGGATGCCCCTCGGTTCCCGGCCGGTCGTCGGTCCTCGAAAATAAGGCGCGCACTCCGGCTGCCACCGCCGGTCCGACGGCTCCGCCTACGGTCATGGCTGTCCCAAACCATCCTCCGGAGCCAGCCAGCGAACGGCCCAGCACGGAGGCCGCCTTGAACAGCGGCACAAGCGGCTGGGCCTGTGCCTCGAGGGCCGAGCCGATCCGGTCGAGCCGGTCCGCTGTCTGGGCCACCTGATCGAGGGTCGTTACCAGGCGCGGGCCCGCGGTGTCGAGCAAGGCGCGGGCCCTTTTCAGGACGAGGTACAACTGGTACAGGACGGGGATCGCCGCCCCGACCAGAAGAGCCAGCAGGACGACGGCGAGAAGGGCCGCAGTGCTTGTTGTGATCATTAGAGACACTTTTACTCCAGTGTTGCGAACCGCACCACTCGGGACGTTCCTGATTCAACAGCGATGGATATCTGAGACGGCCATCAGGAGGACCCTGAAGGCCGTTCGCCTGAGCGTTCAAGTGCCCAGCATCTCGCCTATGGGCTTGAGGTCTTCGATGCGATCGCTGATGGACTTGATCATCACCATCATCGGCACGGCGAGGAGCAGGCCCCAGACGCCCCACATCCACCCCCAGAACATCAGTCCCAGGAACAGCGCGACCCCGTTCATGCGCACGGCCCGCATGGTGAGCCAGGGCGTCAGGATGAATCCTTCCAGGCTCATGATGACGCACGCCAGGCCCGCAAGGTAGAGGCCCATCAGGATCGTGCCGAACTGGAGGAAGCCGATAATGAAGAGCCCCGCCATGACGATCGCGGGACCGAAATAGGGGATCGTGTCGAAGAGCCCCACGGCGATCCCCCATATGGGTGCCTGCTCGAGGCCGATCCACCAGAATGCGATACCTGAAGCCAGGCCCACCAGGAGGGACGTCATCATCTGGATGAGCATGTACCTCGAGATCTGCGTGTCGATCTCATCGAGAATCTGCGCCGTGATCCTTCGTTTCAGGACGGATGCCCCCGCGAGCTTCATCATCTTCCGTGTGAAGAGGTCGCCCGTTATCAGCATAAAATAGACAAGGAACAGGACCATGATCACAGCGCTGCCCACCGAGACGGCCGTCGTGCCGCCCCGCCAGAGATAGTCACCCACGTTGATTGGCTTTTCCTCCACCTGCACTCGCGTGACGCCCTTCCGAATTGCGTCGGGTCCGACCGCCGCCGTGGTCGTGTTCTCCATTTCGGTTGCGGCCTTCTGCATCTTCTGCATCAGACCCTGTCCATCGCTCCGGGTCACTTTCGCCGATGCGCCAAGCCTCTTGGCCGCCGCCGGTAGTTTCTCGACGACGGCCACGGCATCATCGAACAGCATGAAGCTGCCGAATCCGGCGCAACCTACCAGCACAGCGAGCAGGACGCCGGCTCCGAGGGCACGAGGGATCGACCACTTCTTGAGCCAGGACACTATCGGTTCGAGCGCGTAGCTGATCAGGACACCGGCGGCGAGAGGGATAAACACTTCCTGGGCGAATCGCAGGAACAGGATGATGCCGATGCCGGCAAGCACCGCGAGGGAGAGGGAGCGGAAGTCGAGTGGAGTCCTCGAAATCGTCTCGGGCACCTCCTGCTGGAGGCTGTCGCCCGTAGAGGGATTGGCGAGTGGTGACGTGCCGACGGGGAGATCCCCCGCCGGCACGTAGTTTTCGGAATGAACGCCAGAGCCTGCGCTGTTCACTGTGCGGACGTTACGACTTGGCGGCGTCGGCCGTCTCCACCTTCAGCTCGTTCCGGACCGATCGGACCCCGGTCACGGAACGGGCCACGTAAACAGCCGAAAGGTTTCTCTGCCAGGTAGGCACGGTGCCCGTCAGCCGCACAACGCCGTTCTTCACCTCGACGTCGATTTTGGCATCCTCCTGATCGCCGCGGTCTCTCAGGGCCTTCTTTACGCCCTCCTGGATTTCCTCATCGCGCGCCTGGACCATCTCCTTCCTCGCGGAGGACACCACCTCGATCTGATTTTCCACGCGCTTCACGCCGACCACGCCGCGGGCGATCTCGGAGGCCGCGGATTTCGAGTCCTCCGAGGGGACCATGCCGAACAGGGTCACGACCCCGTCACGGCTATCGACGTTTATTTCCGTCGCCGGGGTACGGGAGTCCCCGGCGAGCTTCATCTTGGTGGCTGACGTGATCCAGAGATCACTCATGACGCCGCCGACATTGCGCTTGACGGTCGCCGGCTTCGTGGCCTCCTCCATCCTGAAGTCCTCGTCGGAAAGCGTGTCGGTGACATCGATCTCAGAGGCAACGGAATATACGCCGGGTGCACTCGCCGCGTAGTACAGGGCGCGCTGATTGTCGTCCAGGGACGCTGCCCTGCCGGTGAGAAGAACGACGCCTTTGTTAACCGACTTCACGGAGATACTGCTGTCGTCGAGCGAGTGGTCGGTTTTCAGGCGGTTCGCGACGTCCACCTTGATGTGGTCGTCGGAATGCTTCATTGCCATCGCGTCCTTGGCTGGCGAGGCAATGCGCAGAAGATTCCTCACATTGCTCACACCCTCGATCTTGCTCACTTCCTCGGCCGCGCGCGCCTTCTGCTGGTCGTCTTTCACCGTGCCGTGAAGTGTCACGCGACCGTTGATGGTGTCCACGTTGATGGCCGTGCCCTTGATGTCATTTGCAAGGTAGAGGGCGGTCTTCGCCTTCATCGTGATCCATGCATCGGACTTTGAGTGGGCGTAGGCGGCGATCGGCAAGGACAGCACCATCGCGGCGAGCAAACCATACTTGAGCCAGAGTTTCTTATGCATCGGAATTGTTCCTTCCAGAGTGTCCATCGAATGACAACCATTCACCTCGAACCAACCTCACCTCCAGGGCCCCTCCTCCGGAACCCCAACTCGTCACACTCGCGATCACAGATAGGCCGTAGCGGCGACTCAGTGCAGCGACGCGACCGCCCGGTTGTCGAAGTCCGCCGGGGGCCCGTCACGCCCCGCCGCCCTCACGGCCTGCGTCGCGAGGTAGTCATCGATCCCAGCCTCGATGTCGCAGGGGAACTGCGGCAGGGGCCCCACCAGCTGATCCCTGTAAATGCGGAGCATGATCTCGCGGAAAATCGGCAGGGCTGCGCGCGATCCTGTCTCCTTCTCGCCGAGCGCGCGGTTGTCGTCGAAGCCGATGCGGACCGCGACCGTGATCCCCTGCGGCCCGTAGGTGGATCCAACGAACAGCGCGTCGCGGAAGTCGCTCGTCGTCCCGGTCTTGCCCATCACCGGGATCGGAAAGTCGAGGCCGTCGAGGACGTGGGCCGTGCCTTCCGGGAGGCGAACCACCCCGCGCAACCCTTCCTGTATCAGGCTCAGCTCCGAGGAGCTCGGCTCGTCCGAGCCCAGGTCCGGTGCCGTCCGGGCCGCTTCGTAGAGCACAACTCCATCCGAGGCGTGGGTCACGCGGGCGATGACGTGGGGCTCCGCCCGGATCCCCGAAGCCATGGCGCGATAGGCTCCCGCCAACTCCAGCAGCCGCACCTCGGACGCGCCCAGCGCCGTACTGATGTACCGGTGCAGCGGACTGTGGATCCCCAGCTGCCGGGCGGTCCGGTTCACCTTGTCCACGCCGATCTCGCGGGCAATCCACACGGCGACGGCGTTTCGGGATTCCGCCAGGGCCTGGCGAACCGGGATGGAGCCCTTGAACTGGTTGTCGTAATTGGCGATCCACTTCACCCCGCGATTGGCGCCCAGCGGCACCTCGATGGGCTCGTCGGGCACGGCCGTGTCGAGGTCGTACCCCTGGCGGAATGCGGCCAGGTAGACCATCGGCTTCCAGGCGGAGCCCGGCTGCCGCAGCGAGCCCGTGGCGCGGTTCAGGTCGGAGTAGAGCGTGGAGCGATCCTTGAAGACCCGCCGCCCGCCCGCTTCCGCGAGGATCGCCGCGTCCGCGTTGCGCAGCACCACGACCGATCCCTGGATCACTCCCCTCGACGTGCGATGCCGCTTCTCGTACAGGGCCAGGCCGTTTTCCAGCGCTTCGTTGACGACGGTCTGCACCCGCCCGTCCAACGTGGAGCGGACCGAGATCCACCCCTGGAACAGATCCTCGATCCCGAAACGATCTCCTCCGTACCGCTTCAGCTCCTCGAGGACGTTCGCAATCGCGCCGGGAGCGACGGTCTTGACCAGGCTGCGCGCCGCCACGCGGACAGGCCCGGCCTGGCAGCGCTTCGCGAGGGCGGGGGAGATGGAGCCATTCCGCGCCATGAGGGACAGGATCGCGTTGCGGCGGCGCACCGGCCGCGCATCGCAGGGCACCGGGGCGTAATCCCTTGGAGATTTGCTGATCCCCGCCAGCAGCGCCGCCTCCCCCGCGTCTTCCGAGGTGTAGCTCGACAGGGGCCTGCCGAAGTAGTACTCGGAGGCCGCGGCGAAACCGTAGCGGCCGTTGCCCAGGTAGATGAAGCTGGCGTAGCGGGCGAAGATCTCGCGCTTGGCCTGCTTCTGCGATCCGTAGCGCCGTCGCATCTCCTTCTCGAGCCAGAGCGTCAGGCGGATCTCCTCCATCTTCCTCAAGAGTTTGTTGGTGGCCTGGACACCAAGACCCGCGGAGAGGACCTGGGGGGCCAGCCCGTCGCCGACGAGCGTGTCGCCGTTCTCGCGAATCGTCAGGTTCTGCAGGAAATAGCTGCGGACGAGCTGCTGCGTGAGTGTGGAGCCGCCCTGCGGGAAGCGCGGCCGGACCCCGTCGCCCCTCCACCAAGCGGCCAGCGAGTGCGAGGCCGCCTTCTGGATCACTCGCGGCAGCGCGCGGTATTCGACACCGGAGTGGGAGAAGAAGTTCTTGTCCTCGGCCGCCAAAATGGCTTCGCGCAGGATGGGTGGCAGGTCGTCGTAGGAGACAACCCGGCGGTACTCGCGCGCCAGCTCGATCAGGACCTTCCCTTGGTCGTCGTAGATCTCGCCTATTCCCGGGGGCTCGAAACGGAGGAAGGGCTCGAGGTCGGGGAGGCCGCTCCGGTCGAAGTAGACGTGGTAAACGGGGCCCGCCGCCAGCAGCAGGAGCAGCGCCAGTGGCGTGGCCACGAGACGCACGGCGCGGCGCCGCCACGCGGACTTCAAGTGGCCGACCATGAAGGCGCCGGTGGCGCGCACGGGGAGGGGCACATCGGGGCGGCTCAGGCGTCGAAGGCGGAGGCCTTCGGGATGAGCGTCGTCGGCGGTGATCGGCTTCAAAATGGGCATCGGAAATCCATGTTCCCCTGAGAGAAATGCAGACGGCGCGCCACGAACGGGTGCTGCGTTTCACACCTTCGCACAGGAGAAGCAGGCGGTCTATCCGGCCGCGACTGAATCCCCGGGTAAGAATCCCTGACAGTCAGGCATGGGGGACTGGGCCGTGCGACCCTGGATTCCCGGCTGCGGGCCTACTGGCCGGCGTCGGCTCGCGCGAGGGGAGCCGGCCGCTCCGGGCTGTGAAACAGGACGTAAAAAAGGTTGTCCTGGAAGCCGTGGTCCGCCGGCAGGAAGCCGTGGGTCTCGCAGAAGAAGAAGGTTGAGGCGAATGACCGGCTCCCGGCGACCCAGTCGGCGGCACCGTACTCCCCGGCGCCGATCGCCAGGAGCGACCCCGCGGTCACCGTTCCGTCTCCGGGGACCAGCATCTGCCTGGTCAGTTGTCGCGCCTCCCGATTGGGCGTGTTCTCATCGTCGAACAGGATCACGGGGCCGGATGACGTCGGCTTCAGGACTGCACGGTCGAGGGTCGGGATGCAGTCCGAACCGAACAGGTGGACCGGGACCGGCGAGTCTCCAAGGGCGTCCGTCGCGAGCGCCTCATGGAAGACGCGAGCCCGGTCGAGGGCCGCCTGCAGGAAGCGCCTCAGATGTGCCTCGGCGGGGTCCGTTCCGGGCGACGCGGGGCGTGCGGCGGTGTCCGGCACAAGCTGGCGCGCGGCGTCGGAGCGCGGATGGAAGACCGACCAGCGGTTGCGCACCCAGTCGCCGGCGTCGTAGAGGTCGATCGCCACGGGGTTGCCCTGCGGGTCGATGATGTGCGCCCGTCCGTCGCTCGGCAGGAGCTGGTAGATCGCGGGCATCGTGAAGACGACCGCGGGCGACATGGTTCTCGAGAAACCGGTGTTCAGGGTGCGAAAAGCCGACATCGTGCCCTGGAGCGGGGCGCCGATCAGTATCATGCGCCCGATGTTCGGCGCCCCCGCCCAGGTCGCCGTGTACGGGCCGCCCCGGGCCAGCACGTCCTCCGTGCCGTACCCGAGGTAGTACTGCGCCACCAGTCCCCCCATGCTGTGCGCCACGATGTCGAAACGCATGTCGGGGGCGTGCAGCCGGTCCTTTATCCGCTGGATCGCCCGCCCCAGGCCGGCGGCCGACTCGACGTTGTCCCGGCGCCAGTCGTAGTTGTAGACGAACAGCGAGTCCCCCGGCTTCGGGTCATTGATGTTTCCCTGACGGTATCCCCCGACGTCCTGCAGGGCCTTCAGGATGGAGCCGTAGAACTTGAAGCCGGCGACGCTCTCGACAAGGGCGTAGGGGACGAGGTCGTCGCGGTCCTGGGAGAGATCGGTGCTCTCGATCGGCAGGCTGAGGTCGTCGGTCCTGCCCCGCATGAAGGCGTTCCTGAAGCCGCCCCAGACCCCCTCGTGCGTGTGGGCGTTACGCAGCTTCGACCCGATGAACCCGTGAATCAGGATGACGGGGTTGCGTTGCGAACGGGCGGCCGACACCTGGTGGATCTCCACCATGTCGAACTTCCTGAACATGGCGCACCTCGCGAGCGCAACGACGGCGAGGACCGCGAGAAGAAGAGCCGCGGCCCGGGGGAAACGCCGGGGGTGCCCAGGATGTGAGATCACGATGTCTGCCGCCTCCGCGTGACCCGCTTGACTGGTGCCATGTCCAGACTCTCACGGGAAGCGCCGGCAATCTATCCGGCCGCATCTGATTCCAATGGTGGGAATCCCTGACAAGGGGGGCGGGCCTGACCGGATGCGAGGGAGGCGACGGACGGTGGACCGAGGCCGCGGTTTCAGGCTTCGATCATTCCCTGGCGGATGGCGTAGCGGACGAGGCCGGCCGTCTGGTGGATGTCAAGCTTGCCCATGAGCCGCATCCGGTGGGTCTCGATGGTCTTGACGCTGATGCCGAGGAGGGCCGCGATCTCCTTCATCGTCTTGCCCTCGGCGATGAGTTGCAGCACCTCGCGCTCGCGGCCGCTCAAAGGACTGGTGCGCAACTCTTCTCTCGCGAGGTAGGCCTGCAGGACCTCGGGCGACAGGGCGTGGCTCACATAGAGCGCGCCCGTGGACACGTCCTTGATCGCCTGGACGAGGATCGCCGCGGCCTTGGTCTTCAGGAGAAACCCAACGACCCCGGCGCGCAGCCCCTCGATGATGTACTGCTCCTCGGTGTGTCGCGTCAGGATGATCGTTTTCGTGTCGCCCGACACCTTCTGGATCTCCCGGGCCGCGTCCAGACCGTTCAGGAGGGGCATCGTCAGGTCGAGGACGGCCACGTCCGGTTTGAGTTTCCCGGCGAGCCGCACCGCCTCTCGACCGTCCAGGGCCTCCCCGACCACCACGATCCCCGCACGTTCCAGGAGGGCCCGCAGTCCCTGGATGAACATCGCATGATCGTCGGCGAGAAGAACCCGCAGCGGCATGATCAGTCCTCGAGAGGGATGTACATCAGCAATTCAGCGCCCTTTTCCGGTGACGAAGTTATCAGAAGTGTCCCGTGGAAGGAATCCAGCCGCTCGCGCATGCCGACATGACCAAGCCCCCGCTCCCCGCGCGCTGAAATCACCGCCGACACGTCGAAGCCGACGCCGTCGTCGCGGACCGAACAGCGGACCGCGTTGGCCTCCCGGGTCACGATCACCGCAACCTTGCCCGCCTTGGCGTGCCGGATCACGTTGTTGAGTGCCTCCTGGACGTTCCGGTAGAGGGTGGTTTCCACCCCCGGGGGAAGCCGTCCGTCCGTCGATCCCTCGACGGTGATCGCCACCCCCGACCGCTTCGACATCCCCTCCGCCAGGAAATTGAGCGCCGGGAGCAGGCCCAGGTCGTCCAGGACGGTCGGCCGGATCTCGTGGGCCAGCTGCCTGAGCTGCTCGTCCATCTGATCCAGGAGCCGCCTGACGAGGGACAGCCTCTCGCTGCCCTGGAGAGAAAGATCGCGGGCCAGCTCCTCGAGCGCGAGGTGGGTCGACGAGAGAAGCCCCCCGGCCTCCTCGTGCAACGCGTGTGCGATTCGCTTGGCCTCCTCCTCGATGCGTTCGTTCATCCGGCGCAGTACTACAATGGCCTGGCCGAAGGCGCGGTGGCTCATTTCGAACGGCATCAGGCTCTCGATGAAGACCTCTTCCGCGCGTTTAATCAGATCAGATTCCTCTACCCGCCCCGACAGGCCCGGTGCGACCTCCTGCAGGGCCCGGTGATGGATGGCCGCGATCCCGAGCACGCCTGCCCCGTTGGTCAGCGTCCGGCGTCCCGTTTCGTACGCCTTTCGAAGCGCCTGCTCGTTGGGACGAACGAGATAGTCCCGGAGGGCGTCGGTATACTCCCGCTGCAGGTCGCCCGGGATGTCGCTCACCGTCCGCCACTTTGTTCCGTGAAGCCCGGTTTCATGACTGCCACTTCCGGGCGGTCACCGTCGTCCCTTTGCCCGGGACGGAGATGATATCGAGACTGTCCATGAGCCCCTTGACCCCTTTGAGCCCGAGGCCCAGGCCGCCGGCTACGGAATAGGAGTCCTGCATCGCTTCCTTGACGTTCGGCATACCCGGACCCTGGTCGCAGGCCTTGACCACGATGCCGCGGCGCCCGTCGGCCTCGATGGCGCGGAAGAACATCTCTCCGCGTCCGGCGTAGTCGACGATGTTGCGCGCCAGCTCCGTGATGACCGCGGCCAGCATCGCCTGGCCCGTGGACGAGAACCCGAGTTCCGCAGCCATCATCCGGCCCTTCTGGCGGGCGGCGATGAGGTCGTCGTCGTTGAGAATATCCACCAGATCCTCGAACCTGAAAGACACCAGCCTGCTGGCGGATATTCTCCCCAGATCGCGAAAACAAATCAATCCCCTGCTCCGGAGGACGGTGACTCCATCTCGAGGGGCCGGCGAGAGGCGATCAACCGCAGCCGGAGCAGCGCGCTCCAGAGCTTCCAGGGGTCGTGGCGGACGACGGGGCCGTCCCGCAGTAGGTCGCAGGCCAGGGGACGGCAACCCAGGGCCTCCAGGGCCTGGGTGTCGTACGCCATCGGCAGCGCGCCCCGCAGGGCATAACGCACCACCAGATTGCCCGGGATGGGCGCGTTGTTGAGGAGCACGTCGTGAACGGGCACCTCGGGCGCATGCCGCCGGATTGTCAGCACGCAGTCCGAAGCCACGTAGCCGTCCGTTTCCCCGGGCTCTGTCATCAGGTTCATCACGAGGACGACGCGCGCCCTGGAGCGGCCGATCTCCTCCGCGATCTCCCTGACGAGAAGGAGGGGGAGAAGGCTGGTGTACACGCGCCCCGGCCCAAGCACGATGAGGTCCGCGGTCGCAATCGCTCTTCGGGGGGAAAAGGCTTCCCCGATGCCGTTCCGCATGGCCGGGAGGCCGACGCCACCACCGATCGACACCACACCCGGGGGCGCCGTCGACGCGGAGAATCTCATGTCACTCGTCGGGTACGGCGGCCTCGAAACACCGCCTGACGCATCATCAGAAGTCATCACCGGCTGTTTCCCCAGTTACTTGCGACGACGAATGTGCGATGACACTGACCTATGTAATCCGGTCCTCCGGCCCCTGCAAGTCGGAGCTTCCCTGAGCCGATAATCAGGAGGACCCTGATAGCGCAGACCGGTCCGATCGGTAGAATGATTCTGGCGGCGCATGCATGTTCGGAAGGAGGCGATTCCAATGAAGTCGAACGGAATCTCGCATTTCGACCCCAAGGTCTTTCTCGCCAAGGTCGGCGACGGAAAGTCGATTACGGACTACCCCAAGAACGAGATGGTCTTCTCCCAGGGCGACGCGGCGGACGCAATCTTCTATATCCGGAAAGGCAAGGTGAAACTCTCGGTCATCTCGAAACAGGGAAAGGAAGCGGTGATCGCGATTCTGGGAACCGGCGACTTCTTTGGAGAGGGATGCCTCGGGGGCCAGCGACTGCGGATGGCAACCTCGACCGCAATGTCCGACTGCTCGATCGTGCGGCTGGACAAAGCGGGCACGATTCGCGTGCTCCAGGACGAACCGGTTTTCTCCGAGCTGTTTCTCGCCTATATGCTGTCCAGGAACATCCGGCTGGAGGAGGACCTGGTGGACCAGCTCTTCAACTCCAGCGAGAAACGGCTGGCGCGGGTCCTCCTTCTCCTGGCCAACTTCGGGAAGGAAGGCAAGACGGAGCCTGTGATCCCGAAGATCAGCCAGGAAACGCTGGCGGAAATCGTCGGCACCACCCGCTCGAGAGTCAGCTTTTTCATGAACAAGTTCCGCAAGCTGGGTCTGATCGACTACGGCAAGGGCCTGGAAGTTCATAGCTCGTTACTGAACGTCGTGCTGCACGACTGACGTCCTCCGATCCCCGCCGGCCTGCGGCTTCACGTACCGTGAGCAATCGTGAACAGTTTGCGAAGGACGTCCCTGCTATCGTGGCCGATGGAGGTAACACACATGTCGCGAATACTGAATGTTTCGAAGATCTTCATGGCGCTGCTCGTTTCGGTCGTCCTCGCGGGGCCGATCCTGGCTGCCGGTCTGGGCTACCTCGATGCCCGCAGCGAGGCCATGTACACCTCGCCGAAGGCCATCATGGAGGCCCAGGCGATTCTGCAGCAGAATCACTACCTCGCGCCCGGCAGCTACCGCAAGGGTGAGCTGGACCGGACGACGGTCGGCGCCATCACCGAGTTCCAGAGGGTCCATACGGTGCGCAAGACCGGCGTGCTCAACTTCGACACGATGACTCTTCTGTGGTCGCACGGGAACGGCCAGCAGGTTGCCGTCGCAAGCGCCGCGCCGCTGTTCCCCGACAGGAACGCGCTCATTCTCAGGGGCGTCAAGTTCGATATCGACAAGGCGACGCTGAGGCCCGAGTCGCGGACAACCCTCGACAGGGTCACCGCATCTCTGAAGTCATGGCCCAAGGTCAACGTCGAGATCCAGGGCCACACGTCCGAGCCCGGCACCGAGGCCCACAACCAGAATCTGTCCCAGCGCAGGGCGGAAGCCGTGAGGGCCTACCTCGTCTCCGAGGGCATCGACGGATCCCGTCTCGTGGCGAACGGATACGGCGAGACCCGATTCATCGCCACCAATGCGACGGTTGAAGGCAAGCAGAAGAACCGCCGAGTCGAGCTGCACGAGATCGATTAGCCAGTTCCGGTTCGAGTCGCAACGACGAGGCCCCGCGGGCAGGCCCCTCGGGACCTCGTTTTGTTATCGGTGCACTGTTGGAGTCTCCAAAGAATCGGCGATTGTGAGCAATCTTGAGCAGAGTGCCCACGGTGACGCTGCTATCGTGACCAGTGGAGGTAACACACATGTCGCGAATACTGAACGTTTCGAAGATTTTCATGGCACTGCTTGTCTCGATCGCCCTCGTGGGGCCGCTCATGGCCGCCGGGATGGGTTTGCTCGACGCCCGCAGCGAGGCCATGTACACCTCGCCGAAGGCCATCGAGGAGGCCCAGACGATCCTCGAGCAGAACAACTACCTCGCTCCCGGCAGCTACCACAGGGGCGAACTCGACTCGTCGACCATCGGCGCCATCACCAACTTCCAGGGAGCGCACACGGTGCGCAAGACCGGCGTGCTCAATTTTGACACGATGACTCTCCTGTGGTCTCACGCGCAGGCCCTGCAGGTTGCCGTCGCGCCCACCGTGGTGGACAGGACGACCTACGTGTACATGCCGGCGGCGGCTGCCGCCCCGGCCATCGTCTACAGGCCGGCCTCAACGCCTCTGTTCTTCGAGAAGAAGCCGCTGCGTCTGGATGGAGTCGAATTCGACATCGACAAGGCGACGCTGAGGCCCGAGTCACGGACCACCCTCGACCAGGTCAGCACGTCTCTGAAGACCTGGCCCAAGGTCAACGTTGAGATCCAGGGCCACACCTCAGAGCCCGGCACCCCTGCCCACAACATGGAACTCTCCCAGCGCAGGGCGGAAGCCGTGAGGGCCTACTTCATCTCGGAGGGCATCGACGGAGCCCGCCTCACGGCCAATGGATACGGCGAAACCCGATTCACCGCCGACAACTCGACGATGGAAGGCCGGCAGGAGAACCGCCGAGTCGAGCTGCACGAGATCTACTAGCCGATTCCGGTTCGAGTCACGCTTACGGGGCCCCGGGGGCAGAGCCCACGGGGCCCCGTTCTTTTCCGCGGCAAGTCACGGGGGGCTTCGCACTTCGGCTGAGGCTTGCAGGACAAGCTCATCGGGTTGCCGACATGAAGTCAACCATCCCATCCCATACCAGCTGCACCGCGATTGCCAGGATGAGGAAGCCGAACATGCGCCTCTCGGGCCGCCATGTCTGCCGGCCGGTCGACCGTTGAACCCCGGCCCCTTGCTGTCAGGATTTCATTTCGTGTGATTCAGAGAACTCCTGACTTGCGGGCTCTTCAATGCAGGGATAGAAGTATCCCTTGCAGGGCGATTGTGTAGAAGGGGAGGCGAGGGTTTCCCTGTACCCCTCAACCGCGCTTCGCTGTTTGTCAATTCATGGAGGCAGCACAATGGCGAAAAAAAGCAGAGGCGGAAGAATGACCGCAGCAAAAGGAAGAGCGGCACGGAAGCGAGGCGGCAAGGGCAAAGTGAAGAATCGGAAAGCCGGAAGACGCATCATGAAGACCTGAACGATTCCAGGTGGTTCGGCGTTGGCTGGCAGGAGGACCCCGTCTCCTGTTTCGGCATGGGATGTCGATAAGAGAGCCATGTGTCTTCATAATAACCCGGGGAAAGGAGAGGTCATCATATGAAAGGCGGATATTGGGGTGTGTTGGCAAGCGCGGCCGTCGCCGCGCTTCTTGTGGCTCCGCCCCTGGCCTTGGCCGCGTCCGCGCCACCACTGGGTTCGGCGGAGAGCTTTGCAGTCCTGGGTGCATCCACGGTGACCTGCACCGTTGCGTCGATGGTCACCGGAGACGTGGGCGTCAGTCCCGGGTCCTCGATCACGGGGTTCAATCCTGATTGCACGCTCACGGGATCGCTTCACGCAGCCGATGGCGTCGCGCTCCAGGCTCAACTTGATGCTGGCATCGCGTACGGAGCCCTCGCAGAGGCGGCGTGCACTACCAACTTGACCGGGCAGGACCTGGGGGGATTGACGCTCGCGTCAGACGTTTATTGCTTTGACTCGTCGGCGCAGTTGACGGGAACGCTCTTTCTCTCGGGCGCGGGCCCCTGGATTTTCCAGATCAAGAGCACGCTCACGACCACGAGCAACTCGTCTGTCATCGTGCTCAATAACAGCGGTCAAACCTGCGACGGGTCGAAGGTGTTCTGGCAGGTCGGCAGCTCCGCGACTCTCGGCACCGGCACCCAGTTCGTCGGGAACATCCTCGCCTACGCGAGCGTCGGCCTGGATCCCGGAGCGACGCTGGACGGCAGCGCCCTGGCGCTGAACGGTGCAGTGACCTTGAGTGGCAGCAACACCGTCTCCGTGTGCGGCTCCGGCGGTGGCCCGTTTCCCGCGGAATGCACGATCAAGGTGACGGGGGGCGGGCAAATCCCCGTGCCTGACCCCGATAACGCCGGGCCGACTGCCGCCGGGATGGGCAGGGCCAGCTTCGGGTTCAACGCGAAGTCGAAGAAGTCGGGGGACGGCACGAAAGGCCGCCTCGACTATCTGAACCACGTCACGGGTCTGCACGTCAATGGTCCCGTCTCCGACGCCGAGGTGATCGCCACGAACCCGGACGGGTCGCCCAAGACCGTCCGGTTCTCCGGCACCTGCCAAGGCCGTGGACCTGGATGCTCCTTCAGCGTGACGGTGGAAGACCACGGCGAGACCGGTACGAGCGATGAGTTCGGTATCGCGGTGACCGGCGGGTTGTCCGAGCTCAGATCGCGGCGCGTCGTCAGCCGGGGGAACATCCAGATCCACAAGAGCCATTGTGTTTGCCGTGGAAAACACGATTGCAAGGACGACGACAAAAAGGGAAAGAGCGACCGCGAAGACGATGACCCCGGTAGGAAGAGCCGGCACAATCGCTGACCTGATGCCACCGGGTCCCCAGGGGCGCGGCAGAGCGCCCGCCCCCGGAGATTGGCTTTGTGGTCTGGGGGTACACGCGCGGCCGGCGAGGTGATACAACCATTGAACATTCACCCGCGTCAACGGCAGGAACATTCGGCATGAAGAAGGGGAATCTCAAGTCGACCACGGTGACGGCTCGGTTACCCAAGTGTCCGACGGGGATCCAGGGTCTGGATGAAATCACCGGCGGCGGGTTGCCGCGGGGGCGGTCGACGCTCGTGTGCGG
>JANMQK010000296.1:0-7517 GCA_031370485.1 Acidobacteriota bacterium
AGCGCGTCTGTCCCTCCGCGGGAGGCAGGCGCCTACCCAGATCGACCTCACCCCCGGAAGTTCCCGGGAGACACCAGCGGAAGAGGAATCCCCCGCCGAGGCGGAGAACGGCGTGATTGACGCTGGGACACGAGTCGGATCACGGCGTCTCTGGACGACGGTACTGGTCGCGACCGCGGCGGCCGCGGGCATCGCCGCGATCGCCGATATCGCCTTCCTTCTGGTGGCCCTTTCCCTCCTGGCCCTGGTCCTCATCTTCGGAACGACGCTCGATCGGTACGTTCTCGGGAGATTCGGCATCGCACTGGTTGGCGCTCTCGTGTCGTTTTTCACCCTGTTCGCCGTCTATGAGTTCATCAACCTCATCGATGACCTGGTCCAGCGCAATCTTCCGCTGTCGAACGCCTTCACCTACCTGATTTATCGGAGCCCTTGGATCATGGCGCAGGTCCTGCCGATGTCCTGCCTGGTCGCCACCTTCCTGGCCTTCGGGATCATGTCCCGTTACAACGAAGTCACCGCCGTGAAGGCCAGCGGCACCAGCATCTACCGCATGTCCATGCCGGTCCTGATGGCGGCGACCACCCTGAGCATCCTCGCCTACCTCAACTATGACTACCTGATGCCTTTTTCGAACCAGAGGGCCAGCCAGGTGAAGGACGCGATCCGGGGACGGAGCCCGCGCAGTTATCTCCCGAGCGGACAACGCTGGGTGTTCGGGGAACACGGCCGGCTTTACAACTTCACCAACTACATCCCGGCGCCTATCCCGATGATGCCCGGCGCGGGGTCCGGGGTATTCCAGAGCTTCTCGGCCTATGACCTCGACCCCCAGACCTTCGAGATTAACGGGCGTGTTTACGCGAGGACGGCCGTTTTCGAATCGAAGGGCTGGGTGCTGCGGGACGGATGGGTGCGTGATTTCCGTGGAGGGCGGGAGTCGTTCGAGACCTTTTCCCGGAAGACCTTCGATTTCCCGGAGGGCCCCTCCTACTTCATCAAAGACTGGAAGAGCCCGGAGCAGATGAACTACCGGGAACTAAGCGCCTTCGCCCGGGACCTGCGGCGGCGGGGGTACGACGTGCAGGAGATCATGGTCGACCTCTACGGGAAGACCTCGTTTCCCCTGGTTTCGCTCACGATGGTGCTGATGGGACTCCCCTTCTGCTTCCGCATGGGCAAGCGCGGATCGCTCTACGGGATCGGGATCGCGATCATGCTCGTGGCGCTTTTCCTCCTTACCTTTTCTACGACCAACGCCCTGGGCGGGATCGGCGTCATGCCCCCCTTCCTGGCCGCCTGGGCACCAAACCTCCTCTTTGCCGGGTCGGGGATCTACCTGCTGCTTCGGACTCGGACCTGAAGGGCGGGTCCCCTGCCCGACCTGTCACTGCTTCTTCTGCCGGACAAGCGCCTTCTGGGCCTCGAAGCGGACCGATTGCGCGGAGTCGTGGGCCGCGATCGCTTGCAGGTCTCCGAGAACCTCGGGGCGGTCAGGCCAGGCCGCGACAGCCGCCACCGCCTCGACCCGTACAAACTCATCGCCATCGCTGTGGGCGATCTGGAGAACGGAGGCCAGCGCGCTACGCAATTCGTCCGGGGAGGTGTCCCCTTTCTCGAGTGCGTTTCCGGACGTGAAGATCATCCCGATCAGGCGGAGCGCCCCGGCCTTCATGCGGCCGGAGGGGTTTCGCAGCAGGGCGGCCGCCTGCGGCAGCCTGTCCGCCGTCGCGGCGCGCAGCCGTACGATCTCGTCGAGGGCCGACTCGCCCAGGCGCGCATTGCCGCTGGAAAGGAGATCCCACAGCCCGTTCACCTGGGTCGCCGGATCGGCGGCCGCCAGCGCTGCCAGCCGCTTCACCGCCTCGACCTCGGCAAGCGCGCCCTCCGCGGGGAGTGGGATGTGGCCCTCAGCGCCACGGAAAAGGTCGAAGAGGTCCCTGTGCTTGTTGCGCCGGCCTTCTCCAAGTGGCGCGAGAAACAGGATTTCCTCCTGGCTATTCCGGAAAACAATGGGGTCGACCCCGGCGGGGCGGCGCCAGTTCAGGTCGCGGAATACGACACGCAGGGGGCTCGGCGGAGGCTCTCCCTTGAGGACCTCCACGACGTCCATCACGGCATACTTGAGCGCCCCTTCCCTGACCCGCACATGAACGACACGATCGGCGCGGGATACCATCTGGAAAAGGCTGAGCGGCTCGATTCCGACCCCTGCCGCACGGGCAGCCGCCGCCAGGAGAGTCATCCCCGCGCAGAGCGCCGCGAGACGTAGCCCGCGGCGCGTCCGCCCGGGAGGAACGGGGCGAATACCGCTCACGGGGCCTCCCCGGGATTGCGAGGAGCACGATCTTTCCTGCCCCCCGCGCCGCCCTCCCCCCGGAGAGACTCGATACGCCGGCGGAGCTCGACCTGGTCGGGCCGGATGGCGAGCGATGCCTCGAACGCCGCCAGGGCGCGGAAATTGTCCCCTTCCCTGATGTACGCATCTCCGAGAAGAACCTGGATCTCTGCGTTCCTCGGGAGCGCTTGCGCACCCCGGACCAGGACCTCGACCGCGGCGGCGGCCTGCATCCGGCCGAGAAGGTGTCTTCCCAGCGTCAGGTAGCCGGGGGCGTAGCGTGGATCTATCGCGAGGGCGCGCCGCAGCTCCCTCTCCCCTTCCCCGATCACGCCCTGCTTGAGCAGCGTCAGGCCCATGTTGTGGTGCACGTCGGCGTAGTCCGGATCGATCGCGATCGCCCTCCGATAGGCGGCGATTTCGTCGGTCGCCCGTCCCAGCTTCCCATAGACCGCTCCCAGGTTGTTGTGCGCCGAGGCGTATTCCGGGTTGGCCGCCACTGCCCTTTCGAGCTCTACTCTCGCATCCTCGAACCGGCCCTGAAGATAGAGCAGGCCGCCATAGTTCGTCCTCACGGCGACGTTGCCCGGGTCCCGGCGCAGGGCCGCCTTGAACTGATCCTCCGCCCCCTTGAGATCCCCCCGGTCCTCGTCGATCAGGGCCAGGTTGCTGTAGGCGCCCGAAAACTCAGGGTCGGCGGCGAGGGCCTTCCGGAACGCCGCGACCGCGTCGTCCGCCCGGCCCTGGTTCCTGAGGATGACCCCGATGTTGTTGTAGGCCTCCGCGTAGTCGCGGTCCACCGCCACCACCGCGTTGAACTCCCGCAGGGCGTCGGCCGGCCTGCCGAGTCGGTCGTAGAGGAGGCCCAGGCTGTTTCTGGCGTCGGTGTAGTTCGCCTCGTATTCGAGCGCCTTCTTGAATCGCGCCTCGGCCTCGTCGAGGCGTCCCTGGTCCATCGCGATGTTCCCGAGCAGGTTCTCCGCCTCCTTGGAACGGGGTTGCTTCTTCAGGTGCTCGTTCAAGATTCGGATCGCCGCGCCAAAATCCTTCTTCTTGTAAAGGGCCCTCGCGAGGTTCAACCTCGCGGTGCCCAGGTCCTCCTCTGCCGCGATGGCGATCTTGAACTCGCGTATCGCTTCGTCGAACTTATTCTCCGCGAGAAGCAGCAGGCCCCGATTGTTGTGGGAGTTCGGGGTGTCTAGCGCGAGGTAGCCGAGCGAGCGCAGCTTCTCGCGGCGTTCGGCATCCCCATCGGGATCGCCGGACGGGGCCGTTCCCCGGGCGCCGTCCCCGCCGCCCCTTTGCCGGGAGTCGATCGCCTCCCCTTCCCAGGTCGGAATGTAGACGACCGGGTGCTCCTTGAGAAACTCCGGCTCAAACGCTCCGGCGATGGGTCTCCCGTCCATGTCCTCGCCGATCGGCAGGCCGTACATCGTGAGAATCGTCGGGGTGATGTCGAGAACGGAGGCCTCATCCAGCACGACTCCCTCGCGGAAAGGCCGGCCGGAGAGGATCAAAACCCCATACTTGCGGTGCCAGTCGGCGGCCTGGCCGTAGCCTATTCTCGAGTCGGTGCCGGGGCGGTCCCCGCCCGTGCGGAACCCGTGGTCGGAGCAGACGATCACGGTCGTGGGACGCAGGCCTTCGATAAGGCGGGCGGTCAGATCGTCGGCATGCCGATAATACGCCTCCACGCTGCGGCCGAACCGCCGGACCGCCTCGCCGTCGGCCCCGGACCGCGGCGGCGGAGCGTACGGCATGAAGAGGTGCGCCACCGTGTCGGTCCCCTCGAGGTAGAAGGCCTGGAAGTCCGGATGCAGCTTCTGCCCCAGGGAAAGGCTCGCCCTGAAATAGGTGTCGCCGGAGGCCAGGAGCGTCTTGAAATCCTCGATCAGCTTGATCTGCTCCGCGGGAAGCGTCGCGGGGTCGGCGTCTAGCCGCACGTAGGGCGACAGATCCTCCAGGTTGAGGGTCTCTGGAGCCACCGTCAGCGACTGGACAAGGTCGTCGTCGGAGGGCGGGAAGACCTTCCCCTCCCGCGGCTGATTAACCGCGGCGCGCGATCGGAACAGCTGGTAGGCAACCCGGTCCGAGACGATGAACCCATCGACCTTCTCGGCGGGATAGGTCGCCCACCACCCGACAATTCCGACGCTCAGCCCGCTGTCGCTCAGGAGGTTCCAGATCGCCTTGACCTTGCGCTGGTTCGAGGTGACCGGGATCCGTTCCCCTTCGCGGTCGGTGGCGACGAGAAAATCGACGATGCCGTGGCGCCCGGGGAGGACACCGGTGGCGATGCTGGTCCATACCACCGGAGAGAGGACGGGAGAAATCGTGCGCAGCCGGGCGCGCACTCCCGTCCTGACGAGTCGCTCGAGAGTGGGCATCTTCCCGGCCTTGATGAGCGGGTCGAGGATGTTCCAGTCGGCGCCGTCGAGGCCGACCAGCAACACTTTGAGGCCCTTGACGCGGGCCCGGGGAGTCCCCGGCTGCGCCCCGTCCGCGCGGATGCGAACCGCGTCCACCTCGCACGACAGCAGGACCAGCCCGTTCGCCCTGAAGCGCTCCGCCAGGGCCTGCCCCACCTCGGCGCCCAGCTCCTCCTTGCGGGCCCCCGAGACGTCGCCGTAGCTGGACTTCCCGACCGCCTCGACGAGAGCGGCCGTGACCCAGGGGCGGATCGACGCGCTCTCGAAATCCGGGCCGAGGGAGCGGTGGACGTCCAGGAGTCGATCGGGATCGAGCCGGTAGCGAATCGTGCCGGTGGCGACGAGCGCGATGTCGTCCTGCGAGACCAGCGCGTCGCGCCCCTCCCCCGCTTTGAACTCCCAGGTCCTGAGGGTCCCGGCGTAGGTGGTGATGCGGGCGAGCCCCGGCGGAGCCAGCTGCCATCCCGGCGCCGCGATCCGGGGAGCGAACAGACCCACGGGAGAGTCGAGGATCGCGCGCGAACCATCCCCGCTGCCTATCCAGTGCAGTCCAGCGAGGAGCCACGCCGCGAGCGCGAGCAGGGCCATCCCCAGGGGCACCCGGCGACGGCGAAGAACGTCCAGGAGCATGTTGCCGGCCGCTGGCAGCGTCCGCTCAGGTCCCCTCGGACCAGCTGGACAGGTAGGTCTGCTGCTCGTCGGTCAGGGCGTCGATGTGGACCCGCATCGCTTCGAGCTTGAGGCGGGCTATCTGCCGGTCGATGACGGGAGGAACGGGGTGCACCTGGTGCGACAACCCCTTCCCCTGCTTCGCGAGATACTCGCACGACAGGGCCTGGTTCGCGAAGGACATGTCCATCACCGACGCGGGGTGCCCCTCGGCGGCGGAAAGGTTGATCAGGCGGCCCTCGCCGAGAAGGTTTATCCGCCGGCCGCCGGACAGGGCGTACTGATCGACGTAGTCGCGGAGGCGCTCCTTCCTGCCCCCGGCCAGGGACTCGAGCGCCGGGATGTCGATCTCGACATTGAAGTGGCCCGCGTTGGCGATCACCGCCCCGTCCATCATCGCTTCGAAATGCTCGCGCCGCAGGACATGCTTGTTCCCGGTCAGCGTGACGAAGATGTCCCCGACGCGGGCCGCCTCGCTCATCGGCATGACCTGGAACCCGTCCATCAACGCCTCGAGCGCTTTCACCGCATCCACTTCCGTGACGATGACGAGCGCCCCCAGGCCCCGGGCCCTCTGCGCCACGCCACGCCCGCACCAGCCGTAGCCCGCCACCACGAACCTCTGGCCTGCAATAAGGAGATTTGTGGCCCGGATGATTCCGTCGAGCGTGCTCTGCCCCGTGCCGTAGCGGTTGTCGAAGAAGTGCTTGGTCATCGCGTCGTTGACCGCGATGATGGGGTAGGCCAGCACCCCCTCGTTCGCCATGCTGGTCAGGCGGATGACCCCGGTCGTGGTCTCCTCGGTGCCGGCGAGGATCGACGGGATCAGGTCCCGCTTCTTGGAGTGAATCATCGAGACCAGGTCGGCGCCGTCGTCCATGGTGATCTGGGGCTTCGTCTCCAGCACGGCGAGAATGTGCCGGTAGTAGCTTTCATTGTCCTCGCCCTTTACCGCGAAGACTGCCATCCCGTGATGCTGCACCAGGGAGGCGGCCACGTCGTCCTGTGTCGAGAGCGGGTTGCTGGCGCACAGCGCCACCTCGGCGCCGGCATCCTGAAGCGCGATCGCCAGGTTGGCGGTCTCCGAGGTGACGTGCAGGCAGGCGGCGATGCGCAGCCCCTTGAGCGGGCGCTCGCGCGCGAACCGCTCGCGGATCGAGCGCAGGACCGGCATCTGGGATTCCGCCCAGGAAATCCGTGTCCTGCCATGATCCGCAAGGGCGAGATCTTTGACGTCACTGGGGTTCTTTGGTGACACTTCGGTTCCCTCCTTCACGGCGCGTTCAGGAGCCGAGCCCCGCCTCCCGGCGGAGGATCTCGGCTTTGTCGGTGCGCTCCCAGGTGAATTCCGGCTCGGTCCTGCCGAAGTGGCCGAACGCGGCGGTGCGCCGGTAGATGGGCCGTCTCAGGTCGAGCCCCTCGATGATCTCCCGCGGCTTCAGGCCGAAGTGCCCGCGGATCAGATCGACGATGCGCTCTTCGGCGATCGCCCCGGTGCCGCGGGTGTCAACCATCACCGAGACGGGGTCGGCCACTCCGATGGCGTACGCGAGTTGCACCTCCACCTGCTCGGCAATCCCGGCGGCCACCAGGTTCTTGGCGATGTATCGGGCCATGTAGGTCGCGGACCGGTCGACCTTGGTCGGATCCTTTCCCGAGAACGCGCCTCCGCCGTGCGGGGCGTATCCGCCGTATGTGTCCACGATGATCTTGCGGCCGGTCAGGCCGGTATCTCCCTGGGGCCCGCCGATCACGAACCTGCCGGTCGGGTTGATGTGGATCTTGGTCTTCCAATCCCTCAGGGATTCGGGGATCACGGCGTTGATCACGGTCTCGAGGATCTCCCCCCGGAGAGTCTCGGTCTTCACGGACTCGGCATGCTGGCTCGACACCACGACTGCGTCGATGCGCACCGGGCGGGACCCGTCATACTCGACCGTGACCTGCGACTTCCCGTCCGGCCGGAGATAGGAAAGCTTTCCGGACCGCCTTACCTCGCTGAGACGCCGCACCAGCCTGTGGGCCATCTGGATGGGCATCGGCATCAGCTCGGGTGTTTCCCGGCAGGCGAAGCCGAACAT
>JANMQK010000314.1:0-2393 GCA_031370485.1 Acidobacteriota bacterium
CCCCACCGCGGTCGGTCCGACCACGACCAGCAGATCGGCACTCACTCCCCCCTCTTGTGTTCGCGGTCGCGATAGGCGTTGATCGCCTCGGCCCGGTGATCGTCGCAGAACGTCCGTCCGCGGCTGACCCGGCGGCCGCACTTCGGACAGGTCTCGACGAGGATCCGTGAGCCGGCGCGGCCGACGATGCGGGCCAGCAGCCCTCCCCCGAGGCATACCGCACCGGCGAGCAGGATGGTCCTGGCCACCCCCCCGTCCGCCCCGCCGAGGAAGGTCTCCCAGACGGCGAGGTACACGGCGCCCGCCACCATCAGCAGGCCGCCGATCCTGAAAAGCAGCGCCGACATCAGGCGTATGGCGCCGAAGCGCCCGCGGCCGAAGTCCCGCGGATCGTCCTCAGGACCCGTCCCTCGTGCTCGGTGCCAAGCGTCATGCGCAACGCGAGAAGCTCGGCGTAAAGCAGCTCGTTGAGCCCCTGGACGAGGGCCGCGCGCCGCCTGTCGGCGGGAAACGCGCGCAGGTTCTCTCGCAGCAGGGCCAGGTCGAGCGTGCCGTCCCCTCCCAGGGCCACCCTCCCGAGAAGGACGGGGTGCGCCGTCTTCATCTCCCGCAGGGACTTCGCCAGCAGGTCCTCGGCGATGGGGCCGGTTTCCTTCATCAGATGCTGGAACACCTGTCCGAGCATCCGGTTGTAGTGCCCCACGATCTCCTCGAGAGTTCCGCCCGGGGAGGCCTCCGCCCCGCCGCGCGGGACCTCCTCCGCCTTCGTCTTGAGCCGCCCGATGATGAAGAGGAGGAACAGGATGCGCAGCGTCTCGAGGTCCCCAAACTCCGAACGCTCGACGATCGCCCCGAGCGTGCGGTGACCGTCGATTAATGCGAGCACGTACTCCTCGTGCGACTCGAGCGCGACCGGGGAGGCGCCGGAGGGCTGCAGCGGCTCGAAGACCCAGTCGGGCGAAGGCATCCGCTCGCGGAACAGCGACAGCCTCCGCACCGAGCGTATCCCCTCGACCACGAGATCGAGGATGGACAGGTCGACCCTGATCCCCTCCTCCATCGGCTCCTCGCCTTCAACGAAGGAATATTCCCCCGTGTCCCACTCGAACATTGAGAGCGCGATCTCCCGCACCTGGCGGTGGCGCGCCTCCATCAGCGCGCGCGGCGTCAGGGCGCCGCAGGCGACGAGCGACTTCCCGAGCCGCTGTCCCTGCGAAGCCTGCCGCACCGCCTGGTCGTGCTCGGCACGGGAGATCAGCCCCCAGCGCAGCAGGAACTCGCCCAGGCGGTCGCCGGGGCGGGACGAGGTGGCGTGCACGATGCGGCCCGCCCGAAGGTACAGGCCGATGGAGGTCCCCTCGGCGTTCACCGTGAGGAGACCTTTGCGGTTCAACCCGCGCATGAACTCGAGGATGTCTGCCAGGCTCAGGGCCTTGAGCCGTCCGCGGAAGGCACTCTCAATCTCGCTCACGTCGCGTCTGCCGCCGCCTCATCTTCGGATGGGTTGCCCGGAGCGCCGAGCGCAGCGGGATTATCGTCCGCGCGGCGCACCCTGTCAACGACCGCCCGCCCGATCGCGGAGGGGGGCGACTTCGCGTCGCGGGGCACGCGGCCACGAGCGTCGTCCGGGAAGGCCCCGCGATACGAGGTTGCCGCTTTTCGAAAAATGACTGATGAACGAAAAACATTCGGGGGATTGGGATTCCGGGGAGTGACGAGCGTTCAGGTGCGCAGGGCGGCGGCCCGGGGTCGCGGGGCCCTCTCGGACCGCACCCGTGGCCGCGCGCTTTTCAAGCGGCCGGGTGCGGGAGAGCGGAGCGGTGGCCGTTCGGCGCACTTTGCCGATCCGGCCGCCGCGACCGTGTGCCCCGCGGGGTGGCGCCGCCGCCCTGCGCATCGGATCGCCGATTAGTTGCGGGACGCGGCGCGGGGGGCCGGGGGAGCGGCGGCGCCGCCGCCGGCCTGGACGATCTCGATCCCGGTGTAGTAGTGCCGCAGGATCTCGTCGTAGCTCTTGCCGCGCAGCGCCATGCCGTAGGCGCCGACCTGGCAGAGGCCCACTCCGTGCCCCCAGCCCTTGCCGCTGAAGATGTACGAGTCGACCGAGCCGTCCAGGGCAAAGGTCCGGTCGACCGTGAACAGATTTTCGCGGATCCCGAGGGCGGTGCGGATACGGAAACCGCGCATCGTGAACTTGCCGTTGCTCCCGGTGATCATCACCTCGACGACGCGGCCGCTGACGCCGCGCCGCACGGGCGTGATGTCGGTGAGCCGCCCGATGTCCACCCTTCCCTTGATCAGCTTTTCGAGTTCGGCCCGGGTGTAGCGCTGTTCCCAGCGGTAGACCGACGAGTAGCGATCGTCCGAGACCCCGCGCTGGTTGGCCACGACCT
>JANMQK010000318.1:0-4706 GCA_031370485.1 Acidobacteriota bacterium
GTCCTGCCCGCCGCGCAGGTGGCGGCGCGGGCGCCCGCGGAATAACCATTCCCGCCACTCTCGGACGAGCGCCGGCGGATCGAAGAGGTGCTGCCGTCCTGGCTCGGTGTGCGCTACGGCCCGGTGCCCGGGGCGCTGGGCGCGGGGCGCGATCTGCCGGAGGGGGCCAGCACGCTGCTGGCCGTCTATCCCGATTCGCCCGCTCTGGACGCCGGACTCGCGGCCGGTGACATCATCCTCGGCCGGCCCGATCAACCGTTCCGTTTCGAGGGGGAGCTGCGCGAATGGACCATGACCGCGCCGCGCGGCACGCCGCTTAAGCTTGTCGTGCTGCGCCCCGCCGAGCAGGTCAAAGAGGACCGGACCTTCGAGGCCACATTGTCGCTGCGCCCGTATCCCATGGAATTGCCCCTGCTGCCGGGCCCGCCGCAGATCGGCGAGCAGGCGCCGCCGCTGCCGGAGGGGCTCGCGCCGGTCGGCCGGCGCCGCCTGCGGAATCTGGACGGCCGCGCGCACCTTCTTTTCTTCTGGGCCACCTGGTGCCTGCCCTGCAAGGCGGCGGTCCCGGAAATCCTGGAATTCTCCGCGATACGGGATATTCCGGTCCTGGCGATCACCGACGAAGATCCCACGGTCGTGGCCGGGTTTCTCAAAGAGCGGCACGAAATGTTCTTCAAGCAGGTGGCGTCCGACGTGCGCCGCCTATCCTTCATCTCTTACGGAGTCAGCGGCACGCCCACCATCGTGCTCGTGGACGACGACGGAGTGGTGCGCCACCGCCAGGTGGGCTACAACCGCGCGCGTGGCCTGGCCATCGAGGGTTGGTCCCGGCCCTGAGCGGGCTTCCCTTGGGGCCGGGTTCGTGCGATTCTCTGCGCCGATGGACGCCTCCCGCAAGGACGACCCGAGAACGATCTTCGGCTGGTGCATGTACGACTGGGCGAACTCGGCCTATGTCACGACGGTCGCCGTCGGGCTGCTGCCCCGTTATTTCGCGGATGTCGTGGTCGGGCCCGCGGGCTTGCGACTCGGAGGGAGCACGTTCGGCGCCGACACCCTGTGGGCGCTCATCGTCGGGACCTCAACCTTCATCGTCTTCCTGACGGCGCCAGTGCTGGGCGCCGTGGCCGACTTCTCCGCGGCGCGCAAGCGCTTCCTGCTGTCGTTCGCGTACGGTGGAAGCCTGTTCGCGATCCTGCTCTACTTCTGCCGCTCGGGGGACATCGCCCGAACGCTGCTCTTCTTCCTGGTGGCGCAGGTCGGGTTCATCGGCGGCAACGTCTTCTACGATTCCTTCCTGCCGCACATCGCCAGCCCCGAGAAGATGGACTGGGTGTCGGGAAAGGGGTACGCCTACGGCTATGTCGGGGGAGGCCTGCAGTTCGCGCTGGCCCTGGGACTCGTGGCCGGGCACGAGCATCTCGGGATTTCCCTCGCCGAGGCGGCGCGTCTCGGGATCGTCATGGCCGGTCTCTGGTGGGCCGGCTTCACCCTCGTCACCGCAGCGCGGCTCCATGAGACCGGTTCGGCCCAGGTGCTCCCGGAGCGCTACCGCTCCTGGCCGCGGCTCTTCGCGTACGCGGCGATCGGCTTCTCGCGCACCTTGCGGACCACACGCAGAGTCGGGCGGTTCCGACAGCTGGTGCTCTTCCTCGTCGCGTTCATGCTGTACGACGACGCGATCCAGACCGTCATCAACATGGCGACCATCTACGGGACCGTCGAGCTCAAGCTGTCCGCGACCAGCCTGATGCTGACGCTTCTCCTCATCCAGGCGATCGCGTTTTTCGGGGCGCTGCTGTTCGGCAAGGTGGCGGGCCGGATCGGTTCGAAGCGGGCGGTGATGCTGACCCTCGTCCTCTGGGCGGGGGTCATCGTGTATGCGTACTTCATCCGAACGGCAACCGAGTTTTTCGCGCTCGGCGCCGTCGTGGGGCTGGTCCTGGGCGGGTCGCAGGCGCTCAGCCGTTCGTTTTTCGGCTCGATGGTCCCCGAGGAGGCCAGCGCCGAGTTCTACGGCTTCTACACCGTCTTCAGCAAGTTCTCCGCCATGTGGGGCCCCTGGGTGTTCGCCATCATCAGGCAGACGACCGGGTCATCGCGCCTCGGGATCCTGTCGCTCGTCGTGCTCTTGCTCGCGGGCCTGGGGCTCCTTGCCTGCGTTGACGAGGAGAAGGCGCGGGAGGCGAAACGGGCCGGGGCGTTCTAGGGGTCTCCCCAGGACGTCCCCGGCCGTCGATGTCGTGCCTCAGTCCCGGCCCGAGCCCAGGCCACCGAACAGCTGGCCGCGGATCTCGCCGCCCGGGTGCTTGGAGGTGTGCACGTTCACGTAGGTCCGGCCCGCGCGAATCGCGCTCAGCAGCTCGTCGAATTCACCGGGGGCGATCCCCTGATCGTTCGGGCCGATGACGTCGCTCGCCCCGATCGAGCCACTGATCGTGGCGGGCGGCGGGGGGCAGACCTGCGTGCCGGGAGGAGGCGTTCCCATGTTGGCGCACAGGAAGACACTGATGCCTCCCGCAACGCCCGGCTGGCCGAAGTGGATGTGGGCCATGCGGACGTCCCCTTCGAGGCCCGCGTAGGACAGCTCGTACCGGATCACTCCCGCGGCCCTGTCGAACCGGGCGACGAACTTGCCCTGGCCCTGCGTCGAGACGGCGGGGGTCTCCTGGTAACCGGTCAGACGCGCGAAGAGCCCGCCGAAATCGGCCCAGGCAGTCGTGCCGACGGCCAGCAGCAGGCCCGCCGTGATCAGCAACAATGCGGAGATGCGACGCTTTTTCATGAGTAGTCCTCCCTGGATTGAAATGCCGCCGGGGAAAATCGGTCCCCGGGCGGCGATGCCCTGAAGGGACGAAGCCGGCACGCGGAAACACGCCGACGCCGCCATGTGTATCGAAGTCCAGAGAGTCGCACGCGGGCACTCACGAAGTCAAGCCCTGGTGCGGGTTTCGGCTCGGGGTGACGCCCGTCGATCTGTCAAACGTGATACCATCCAGCTCTCACCGGGCTCAACAGACTCCTTAGGGTGTCCGCGCGGAACAGGTTCCTGCCTGCGGTCCGATTCCGGCAAAGGTGTGCACATGAATCTGGGCAGTCAGCCATCCGAATCCAACGACCCCGGCCGGGATGGCTTGCCGGCAGCGACGCCGGCAAGCTGGCTGACGGTCATCGTGCCTGCATTCAACGAGGCCTCATCGATCGCGGACACCATCCGCAGCATCCAGACCCAGACGCTGCCGCCTCGGGAAATCCTGGTCGTTGACGATTGCTCGACCGATGGCACGGGGGACATCGCGCGGGCCTGCGGTGTGAAGGTGCTGCGGCCACTCCGGAACACCGGCTCAAAGGCGGGCGCCCAGAACTTCGCGCTGGGTCAGGTGGAAACCGATTTCACCATGGCGATTGACGCCGATACGGTGCTCGCGCCGGATGCGATCGAAAAACTGCAGCCGGCTCTCGACGACCCGAAAGTAGCGGCGGCCTGCGGGCTGGTACTCCCGCGCCGCGTGAAGACGCTCTTCGAGCGCGGTCGCTACATCGAGTACCTGTTCGCCTTCACTTTCTACAAGCCGATCCAGGATTATTACGACAAGCCGCTGATCTCCTCCGGCTGTTTCTCCATCTACCGCACTGCAATGCTCAACAAGATGGGAGGCTGGAACACCCGAACCATGGCGGAGGACATGGACCTGACCTGGAGCTTCTACCAGGCCGGCCACGCCGTGCGCTTCATCCCGGAGGCCGTCTGCTACCCCCTCGAGCCGCACAATCTTCATTTCATGAGCAAGCAGCTGCGGCGCTGGTCCCATGGATTCGTCCAGAACGTCCGCCTGCACTGGAAAGGCGTCATGCAGGAACCCTACCTGCGCTCGATCGTGGCGGTTGCGATGTGGGACGCGACGGTGGCCTCCGTGGCCTACTTGTTCGTGCTGCCGGCGCTGGCGGTCCTGGTGAACCCGATCTTCGCGCTGGGCTACCTGATCGACCTGCCCGCCGTTCTGGTGCCGGTCATGGTCAAGGCGGTGGAGCGCAGGGAGATCGGCCGGGCGCTCGCCAGCATGCCGGCCTTTCTTGTGCTGCGGGTGCTGAACGGCGTCTTCATGCTGAATGCCCTGTGGGCGGAGTTCGTGATGGATCGACCGCTGCTCGTCTACGAGAAAGGCCACTGAGATGACCGCGGGAATCCCCGGGACCGGCATCGGCGGGCTGTACTACCTGCTCCTCGTGCTCTGGATGCCGTTCCACGAATCCTGGCTCATGCTGACGGGACGCGGCCGTCCCGGGCGATGGAAAGTCGTGTTCACGCAGGGCGGCATCGCCGCGGGGATCCTCGCCGCGCTTTGGGGCGAGGCCTTCGTCCTGAAGACGCTGATCTACTGGGTAACCTTCAGCGCGCCCGCGTCCACCTACTGGCGCACGCTGGGTCTCACCGCCGGGATGATGCTCGTCCCCGCCGTGGCGACCTGGCTTGCCATTGCGATCCTGGGTCTTGTCGTGGTGTCGGCCAATCTCCTGCGCTTCTGGATCCGGTGGACCGGGCGGACTATTCAGAACTGATCTTCCTCGGTCGATTCGTGAAGGGCGAGGGTCGAGGCGGAGCCGCCCGAGACGATCCGGGCCACCTCGTCGAAGTAGCCGGTGCCGACCTCGCGCTGGTGCCGGGTGGCCGTGTACCCGGCCTTCTCGGCGGCGATCTCCCGCTG
>JANMQK010000343.1:0-10686 GCA_031370485.1 Acidobacteriota bacterium
TTCCTGCAGGCGGTGGCTCCCGGGGTCTACCGGGGCACCTGCAGCAACGCGGCCCGCACCGCCTGCCGGACGGCGGCGGACTGCCCCGCTCCCGGAATGGGAGAGCCGGCGCCCGTCTGCTACTCGGGGGCCTACATCCGCGGCAGCGCTTCGGGGACGGGGGTGAACATGGTCGCCGGCGTCGCCTGCCTCGGTTTCGATGTCCCCCCGGGCAACCCCGGCTGCATCCTGAATCCCGCCTATCCGATGGACTGGCACTTCCACTGCCCGCCGGGCGCCACGAACTGCCCGAATCTCGAAAGCGGCCCCTGCGCCGGCAACTGCACCTTCCAGACGAACGACGGCCAGAAAGCGATCAGTCCCCCGAACTCGCTGCACATGGCGGCCCACTGGAATGTCAGCTCCGGATATCAAAGCCCCGACGTCACGCACCTCAGGACGCTCCAGGGGTACATGACGGCCCCCCTCAACCTGGCCCTCACGCCCCGTCCCGGAGACCTCGATCTGTCGTTCTTCCAGATCGCCCGCCTGATGGACAACAACGGTTTCAGCGGCGGGCGCAACCAGCGGCAGTGCGCCGACTGCGCCGACGTCCAGATTCAGATTGACGTCAACCCGGATCCCGACGTGGACCAGTGGGGCTTCTGGGACAAGCTGGTCCCGTACCAGAACGTCTACGATCACAAGCCGGAGGCGTTCAGCGCGGTCACCAGGTACTACTGCCTGTTCACGCCGACCGACGCCGGAACGGCGCCGCCAAACCCGAGGGGCTTCCACGAGACCCTCTGCTATCCGCAGGGGGCCTGGTCAACCTGCGGCAGCCCGACCGGCACGACGGCGGTTGCGACGGGGCAGTGCTCCGGTCCGGGCTTCGTCGACCCCACGGGCGTTGGTGTCTGGGTGGAGACGAAGTTCGACCTGTCCGGCTACCTCGGCCAGAGGGTGCGCATCCGCTGGATCGCGGACACCTGGATGTTCAATTCCAACGTTTCCTCCTATTTTGAAGCCGGTGACGGTTGGAACTCGACCCAGTTCGATGACGGCTGGTGGCTGGACGACATCAAGGTGACCGGCACCGTGGATCGCCAGATGGCGCCGGTGCCCGATACGACACCGCGGACCGGCCAGTGCCCGGCCGATCCCTGCAACGCGTCGGTGGGAGACGCCGGGACGAACGTCATCCTGCGGGTGACCGACCTCCAGGGGAACCCGGTCGACGGGACGACAACCGTGGCGACGGCGGGGCAGAGCCTGAGAATCAGCGCGGCCTCCTCGACCTTCCCCGGAGGCTGTGTCAACGGCGCGGCCGATTTCCGCTTCTACAGGGACGGCCTCCTCATTCAGGATTTCGGTGCACGGAGCTTTGTCATCGACGCCCCCGAGGCGACCGCGGTCTACCGGGGGGTGATGCGCTGCAGCACCGACCATGGCTGCACGAGCGTCGCCGGGGGCACGCTGACGGTCCCGGTTTACAGCGGGGATGGGGGCGACGCCCTACTCGGGCGGCGTACGGGAGTAGCGGGTCCGCCGGGTGCTTCGGGCCCGTTCGACCTGGGGGCGGGCGTGAAGCATTACCGCGGCGCCTGTACGGCGGGCACGCCGGGGGCGCCGTGCAACGTGAGCGCCGACTGCGGCGCGGGCGGAGCGTGCAACGTCACGCCGGGGACGGCCGACGACGTGACGGTGCTGGGCTGGTGGACGCCCGGGAGCGAGGGGGTCGATTTGTACCGGGGCGGGTTCGGTGCCGGCGCACCGATGGGTCACCTGGCGCCGCCTTACTGGGCGCTCGATACCGGAGCCCCGGCTCCTGGCTGCCTGCTTCAGGCGGTGATGGGGACACCTGCCCCGGGAGGAGGGAGCAACGGGACGAGCGGCGCCCTGACGCAGGCGCAGGACGCCGATCCCCCGTTGGGAACCGGCAGGTACTACCTGGCCGTGCGGCGGGGAACGGGAGGAGGAGCCGTGAACGCGCTCGGTTGCGTCAACGCCGGCTTGTGCGGTAATGCCGGCTGGTGCGAGCTGGGGTCGAACGCCGGGGCGCCCTGCAACGCCTCCTCCGACTGCGCGGGCGGGGGGACCTGCACGGCGCGGCGGACCGCCTGCCGCACGGATACGGGGGTGGCGGAGCGGGGAGGATGTGGCCGGCACGAGGTGTGCGCGGCAGGCGCGAACGCAGGGCGGTTGTGTCTCGGCGGCGCGAACTGCCCAGGCTCCAATTGTCCCGCGCTGGCGGCGGGAGTGGCGACGGCGGGACAGGTCTGCTACAACGTGACCGGGCTGCCGCTGCCTGCCTTCTCGGGCTGCCCGGCGGCGGGAGAGATCAAGAGACTGGTCCGGCAGCTGCCGCCCGCGAGCCTCTGCCCGTAAAGCGCAGCCACGATCGCTTGACGCGAGCGGGGCGGGGACGTTACCATCGCATTCTTGTGAAAAGCGGCACAAGATTGCGACGCGCGGCGGCCGGGAAGGGCCGGGGCGCGCCGGGCCGCCGGGCACGCGCGCCGCTCATTTCCGACCTGACCGCCGAGCGCCTTTCGGTCTACCTGCGCTGCCTCGACGACCTCGAGAAAGCCGGCGTGCGGACGGTCTCCTCCCAGGGCCTCGCCGACCGGTACCACCTCAACTCCGCGCAAATCCGCAAGGACCTGGCCTGCTTTGGCGAGTTCGGCGTGCGCGGCCTGGGCTATTTCGTCAACGAGCTGCGGCAGAATGTCATCCGTATCCTCGGGCTGACGAAGACCCGGAACGTCGTGATCCTCGGCGCCGGGAACCTCGGCATGGCGCTCGCCGATTACGGCGGCTTCAACCGCGAGGGGTTCGCGATCGTAGCGCTGTTCGACAATGACCCGCGCAAGGTGGGGCAGAAGTCGCGGGGAGGCGTGCCGGTTCTCGGCCTCGATCGGCTGGACGACGTGGTCCGCAAGGAAAGGGTCAGCATCGCGGTCCTGGCGATCCCGGCCGCGGCCGCGGAGCAGGTGCTCGACCGCGTGACCCGGGCTGGGATCAAGGCGGTCCTCAACTTCGCGCCCGTGCGGCTTCGCGTGCCCCGGGGAACGACACTCAAGGCGGTGGATCTGAAGATCCAGCTGGAGAACCTGGTGTTCCACCTGACCCGCGGTGGCGGGGCATGAGCGACCGCGAGCGAGTCTCTGATCCCGGGCGCGCCATTGATCACGAGCCGGTTCTGCGCCATTACCGGCGCGGCCGGGGGCTCGTAGCCATCGAGAGCAAGGTCCCCGTGCGGGACGAGTACATGCTCGGCCTCATCCACACGCCCGGCGCTGTCGAGGCCTGCCGTGCGATCCAGGACGACCCCTCGCTGTCGTTCTCCTGCACGATCCGCGGCAACACGGTCGCCATCCTGACCGATGGCTCGTCCGTCCTGTCCTACGGCGACGCTGGCCCGCTGGCCGCCCTCCCGGTCATCGAGGGCAAGGTGGTGCTGTGCAAGGCGCTGGCGGGGATCGACGCCTTTCCGATCTGCGCCACCGAGCGCGACCCCGCGCGCCTGGCCGACCTGGTCCGGCATCTCGCTCCCGGGTTCGGCGGGTTCGCGATCGAGGACATCGCCTCGCCCCGGTCGTTCGAGCTTCTGGAGATCCTGGAAGGGATGAGCGACGCCGACCTTCCGGTTCCGTTCCTTTTCAACGACATGCAGGGCGCCTGCTCGATCGTGCTGGCGGCCCTCGGCAACGCGCTGAAAATCGTGGGGAAGAAGATCGGCGGCGTGAGGGCGGCGATCACGGGCGCCGGCGGCGCCGGGCTCAGCGTGGCGCGTTTCCTGAGGAAGGCCGGTGTCGAGGAGATCACCCTGTGTGACCGGCACGGGATCCTCTGGCAGGGGCGACGCGAGGGGATGAACCGCTTCAAGGACGCCGCGGCCGGCGAGTTCAACCCGTCGGGCCGCCAGGGCACCGTCCGCGACGCCCTCAAGGGGGCCGATCTCTTCGTCGGGCTGTCGGGCGCGCGCACCGTCACCCCCGACATGATCCGCAGCATGGCGCGCAAGCCGATCGTCCTGGCGCTCGCGACACCGGTGCCCGAGATAGGCGCGGACGAAGCGCGCGCCGCGGGCGCCGCCGTGGCGCTGACCGGCGGCGCCGACTACCGGCACGGCCTGAACGTGGCGCTGGCGTTCCCGGGCATCCTGCGCGGTGTGCTCGAGGCGCGGGCCACGCGGGTGTACGACGAGATGCTGATCGCCGCCGCGATGGCGATCGCGGGGCTCGTTCCCGAAAGAGAGCTCGAACCGGCGCGCCTCGTCCCGCGGGTGCTCGACCTCAGGGTCGGGCCGGCCGTGGCCGAGGCGGTGGCCGGGGCCGCGGTGGCCCTCGGGGTCGCGGGCGAGGAGATCGACCCCGCCTCGATCGGCGAGCGCACCCGGCAGCTGATTTACGAGGGAGAGGCGCCGATGGCCGAGCACGCGCCGGCGGTGCGCGTTCGGGGGGACGAGGCGCTCGATTTCCACCGCCGCTATCGCGGGACCATCCAGGTGCGGAGCAAGGTGCCGCTCAAGGACGAGCACACCCTTCAGATCATCTCGACACCGGGCGTGTCCTACGTCGTGCGCGCCATCCTTTCCGATCCGTCTCGGGTCTGGGAGTACACGGTCAAGGGAAACCTCGTCGCGGTCGTGACCGACGGCTCGGCCGTGCAGGGCCTCGGCGCCATCGCCCCCGAGGCCGCTCTTCCCGTGATGGAGGGGATCTGCGCCCTGCTGAAGATCCTCGCCGGGGTCGAGGCGATCCCGCTCTGCCTGGGGACGCGTGATCCCGATGCCATCGTCTCGATCCTCAAGACCATCGAGCCGGCGCTCGGAGGGATCAGCCTCGAGGACATCGACGCCCCCCGGTGCTATGAGATCGAAAGGCGCCTGCGGAGCGAGATCGACATCCCGGTCTTTCACGACGACCTGCACGGGACGGCGGTGGTGGTCTGCGCGGCCCTGCAGAACGCCCTGCGCCTCACGGGGCGCGAGCTCGAGAGCGCGTCGATCGCCCTGTGCGGGGCCGGCGCCGCCGGGATCGCCGTGGCCCGGCTGCTGGTCCTGGCGGGCGCCCGCGACATCGTCGTCTGCGATCGGCGGGGCGCCTTGCACGAGGGACGCGCCGGCATGAGCGCGGAGAAGGAAAGCCTCGCTCTGGTGACGAACCGCGGCGGGACGAAGGGGAGCCTCTCCCAGGTGCTGCGCGGGCGTGAGGTCTTCATCGGCCTGTCGGGGCCGGGGCTTCTGACGGCCGAGATGATCGGCCGGATGGCGGCCCGTTCGATCGTCTTCGCGCTGGCGGATCCCTCCCCCGAGATAGAGCCGGAAGCGGCCCATGCCGTCGGGGCCGCGGTCGTGGCGACCGGGCTCGCGGACGACCCGAACCAGATCAACAAGGCGATCGCAGTGCCGGGGATCGTCCGCGGCACGCTGGACGTGGCGGCCAGAAGCGTCAACGACGCGATGGTCCTGGCTGCCGTCCGCGCCCTCGCCGACCTCGTGCCCGACTATGAGCTGTCGCCGCGCAACATCGTTCCCCGGCCCCTGAACTTCCGGGGCGCGCCGGAGGTGGCGGCCGCCGTCGCCCGCGCGGCGCTCCGGTCCGGCGTGGCGCGCCGCAGGGTCGATCCGCGCCAGATCCTCGAGAACACGCGCGACTACCTGTACGGCGGGACACTCGCCGCGCTTCCCGGAGAGCCCATCGAGCCGCAGCCGCTTCTCCCGCTGCGGCCCTGAGACCGTCCGCGCGGGGCCCCCCGCCCCCGCGCAAAGGGCCGTCGCGTGTGGATTTCGCGCCCCCCTTGTGGTAGAACTGCGCCCGCATCCGCAGCATTTAACCGTGAGGGGCATGACGAGACTTCCCGAAGACACGAGCGCCGCCCTGGGGGGCATGATCGCGTTCGCCGCGGCGATCCTGGCGGCGGGCGTATTCTTTCAGCCCGTTCCGGCTTCGTGCGCTGAAGTCGATAGCGTGGAACCGAAGTTCCTCTACCTCCGCACCAACATGGACGTAAAGACCCCGGTGATGTACTACGCGCCCGCCGGCCCGCGGGCCGGGGCCGCGGCGCGCAGGGCCGCGGTCATCATCTTCTCGGGAGCGGCCGGGTGGATGCCGCTGCAGCAGGACACGGCATCGTACATGGCGGGGGCGGGCCACCCGGTGCTGGGGCTCGAATCGTCGACGTACTTCAGGAAAAGACTCGACCGCGACCAGTGGGCGGCGGATTGGAACGCGCTTTTGTCGTTCCTGAACGAGCAGGCGGGGAGGCCGAAGGACGCCCCCGTGGTCCTGGCGGGTTTCTATTTCGGCGCCAAGATGATCCCGTTCATCCTCAACCGCGTCGGCGCCAGGGGCGTCATCGGAACGCTCCTGATCTCACCCGACCGGCAGGGGTTCGAGGTGTACAGGATCGGCATCAAGATGAAGATCCCGGGGCCGCCTGAGGAGCTGTTCGACGTGGCCGAGGAGGTCCGCCGCATGCCCGCCGTGCCGACCGCGCTGATCCAGGGGGCCCAGGACAGCGAGGGGGAGTCCAGGGAGTTGTTCCCCCTGCTGAAGGGACCGAGGAAGCTGGTGCCGATCCTCGGCGGCGATCGCCAGTTCCACGATGTGCGCGACGTCTACTTCACCCGCGTGGGCCAGGCTCTCGACTGGATGGAAGATTTCGAGCGCCCGGAGTCCTCCCCCGCACCCGCTTCGGGGGCCGCGGAACCCGAAACCATCAAGTAGCCCGCGGTGGCCGGGGCGCTGATCGTGACCGTGGCTGCCGTGGCGACGCTGTTCGCGATCCTCGCGCTTCTTGGCGCGCGGTCGCGGCGGGCGGCTCGGCGCCGTCCGGGGGTGGAAGGTGGCCGGCTTGCGCCCTGTTCCCCCTCCCCGAATTGCGTTTCCTCGCAGGCTGGCGACCCCCGGCACTTTGTGGAACCCTTTCCCATCGGAGGAGACCGCGATTTCATGTGGCGGCGGTTGCGCGACGTCGTCCTGGCCATGCCGCGTGTCCGCATCCTAAGCGAAGGGCCCGACTACCTGCACGCGGAATTCGTCTCGAAAATCTTCGGCTTCGCCGACGACGTCGAGTTCCTGCTCGATAGCGAGGCGGGGGATATCCAGATCCGGTCCGCGTCGAGAGCCGGATGGTTCGACTTCGGCACGAACCGCGCCCGCGTATGCGAAATCGGCGACCGCCTCCGCGCTGATGCGAGGTCATGAGATGAGGCAGAGGGTCCGCATGGGCCGGCGCCGCCGTTCTTACAGCGGCGTCGGGGTCCCGAACGGGGCAACCTCGGACTTGATCGTGGCTTCGTCGCCGACCACGACCACGGTCTGTGTCGCCGAGGGATAGATCTTCTGCCCGACCTTCCGGATGCTCTCGGCGGTCACCGCGTTGACCTTGGTGACGAACTCGCCCAGGGCCTCGGGTGGCAGGCCCTTGACCCAGTTCCCAGCCAGGGTGCCGGCCACCGCGGCCTGGATCTGGTTGCGCAGCAGGTAAAGCCCGGACTGGTAGCGCTTGGCGCGGGAGATCTCCTCGTCCGACGGGTTCGTTGTCGCCATCCGATCCATCTCGTAGAAAATCTCCATCAGGGTCGCGCCCGTCACATCGTTGCGCACGTCGGCCCGCAGGCGCAGAAGCCCCCCCTTCTGCATGGTGTCGATGCTGGCCCTCGGCGAGTAGGTGTAGCCCTTGTCCTCGCGGATGTTCTCGGTCAGACGGCTGGTGAAGGAGCCCGCGCAGATGGTGTTCGCGACGAGCAGCGGGTAGTAGTCGGGATCGGTCACCATGAAGGCCGGCCGGCCGACGATGACCTGGGACTGGACCGATCCCGGTCGGTTCACGCCGTAGAAGTGCCCCCCGGCAACCGGCGGCGGGGGAGGCGTGGGAGCGATGCCCTCTCCCGTTCCCTTCCAGGAACCGAAGGACTTGTCGACCAGCGCGGAGACCTTGGCCGGATCGATGTCGCCGACGACCACGAGGAGCGACCCCTCGGGCCGGAAGCGGCGCACGAACTCCTTTTTCAGCAGGGTGGGCGTGGCCCCGGCCAGGACCTCCTTGGTGGGCGCGATGATGTGGTAGGGATGGTCGCCGTACACTGCCTTGAAGAACGCCTTCTGTCCGAGGAACTCCGGGGTCGATTCGCGCGCCAGGAGTCCCTGGATCGCGTTGGTCTTCGCGAGAGTGACCTCGGCGTCAGGGAACGAGGCATTGCGGGCCACGTCGGCGACGATCTCGATCAGTTTCCCGGTTCCCGAGGAGAGCCCGTCGACCGACAGGGAAATCGCGTCGTCCGAGGCCGAGGCCGACATGTCCGCGCCGACCGACTGCAGTTCCTCGGCCATCTGCCGCGAGGAGCGGGTGGTCGTTCCTTCCTTCAGCGTATCGGCGAGCAGGTCGGCGATGCCTTCCTGCCCCGCGGGATCGCTGGCCGTGCCGCCACGCACTGCCAGCACAACCGTGATCTTCGGAAAGCCGGGCCGTTTCACCAGCCAGACCGTAAGCCCGTTCGGAAGCTTCGAGGCCGTGAGCGCCGGTGTCGGGAGCGGCCGGTCAGCGCCGAAAGGCGGCAGGTCCTTGGGGAGAGGCTTCGCCTCCGCGGCCAGGATCGCGGACGACAGGAACGGCGCGGTCAGGATGAGTGCAAGGATCGCTCTTTTCATGGCCTACCTTCCCTTCGTTTCGCCGTCGGCTGGGGCGGCGGCTGCGGGCTTGCGGTCAACCCACGTTCGGTTCGCGGTCGTGAGGAATGTCGAGGCCACGCGCTTGAGATCCTGGGCGCTGACCGAGTCGATCTTGCCGGGGATGTCGTTCAGGGCCGCCGCGCCCCCGCCGAACGCCTGCGCGGTCGCCAGCGCGTTCGCCCGGTTGAGCGGCAGCTCGAGGTTCGAGTAGAAGTCCGCCCGCATCTTGGTCTTCACGCGCGCGAGCTCCGCGGCGGGAACACCGTCCTTGGCGATCCGTTCGATCTCTGCCTGGATCGCCCCGACGACCGCCTTGGCGTCCGAGCCCGGCTTGTAGAGGCCGAAGAGGACGAGAAGTGTCGGGCCGTCATAGGTCCACGGGTCGCCCAGCGGCCAGTTCATTCCTCCCTGGATGTTGAGCAGCATCTCCTTCCCCTTGACCATCCCCTGGTAGAGCCGCGACGCCTCCCCCCCGACGAGCGTGTCGGCGAGGACCGCGGCGGGAACCTGGTCGTTGCTGCCGCGGGCCGGCATCTTCCAGCCGACCGCGATGGCGGGAACCTTGGCCAGCGGGTCCGACTGCTCGAGCGTTCGTTCGGCCTTGTTGAGCGGCTCGGAGACGTCGGGGGCTTTGGGTGTCGGCCGCGCCGGCAGCGCGCCGAAATACTTCTCGACCTTGGCGAAGACCTCGCCCGGGGTCACGTCCCCCGCGATCGCCAGCACGGCGTTGTTCGGGCCGTAGTAGCTGTTGAAGAAGCTCTCGACGTCCCCCAGATGGGCGGCGTCGAGATCGGCGAAAGAGCCGTAGCCGTCGTGGGCGTTCTCCCACTTGTCGAAGGCCTTGCCCGCGAGGTCGGTCCAGAAGAAGAGCCCGTACGGGCGGTTCTTCACGTTGACCCGGATCTCCTCCTTCACGACGTTCTGCTGGTTGGCGAGGTTCTTGTCGGAGAAGTCCAGGGTCTTCATCCGGTCGGCCTCGAGCCACAGGATCGCGTCGAGCGCGGAGACCGGGGCGGAGGCGACATAGTTGGTGTAGTCGTAGCGCGTCGAGCCGTTGAGAACTCCGCCCCCGCCCTCGATCACGCGGGTCAGCGTCCCCTTGGGGGCGACCGGTGTCCCCTCGAACATCATGTGCTCGAAGAGGTGGGCGAAGCCCGTCCGCCCCTTCGGCTCGAGGCGGAATCCGATGCGATAGACGATCGAGATGCCGAAGGTCGGACTGGTGTGGTCCTCGGAGACCACGATCGTCATGCCGTTGCCGAGTTTCTTGACCTCGGAAGGGATCCGCCAGGTGGTCGCCTGCGGCGGCGCAGCGGTGGCCAGTGCGGGGACCACGAGCCCGAGCGCCAGTAGAGGCGCCAGCATCAACCTCGGCATCTTAATTCCCTCCTCGTTGAGAATCGTCCTCGGTATCCACATCGCTATCGGCTGCCGGGCCGGGCGGACTCATTCCGACAAGAAGCGCTCGCCGCGGACCGTGGGTTGAACGGGGCCGCATTCTATCAGGTTCCCGCCGCCAGGGAGTCTCCGTCCGACGACGGCCGCTGGGGTGCGATTGACCCTCCGGCGGGCCGGATGCTATATTCCAAGGGCAACCGGTCATCTGTCCGAAGAAGTGGGGGCGAAACGGATTCGACGGGACTGTTGAGGCCGGGATTGCGTGCCGAGGCCCACTCCTCGCTAAACAGGTGGAAACAACCCAAGCGCCAACTCTCAGTTAGCGCTGGCTGCTTAAGCAGCCCGTCCACCGGACCCTTCTCCCGCGGGGGACCGGCTGGGCGTCGAACAGCGGGATAGCCTGACGGTCCGCCCGAGACCTGACGGCGAAATCCAAAGGGCTGGCTGGCCGCTTCTTTGCTCCTTCGGGGGGCGGCCGGCGAGATAAGCCGAAGGGGCTACGCACGTAGACGTCTCGCGCTGATCTTTCTCGGACGCGGGTTCGACTCCCGCCGCCTCCACCATTCAACCTAACTGAAGACAGAGGGCGAGATCTTGGACGCGGGAACTGTCCCACGCGTCTCCACAA
>JANMQK010000358.1:0-17682 GCA_031370485.1 Acidobacteriota bacterium
TCCAGACGGCGTAGGGACCGAGGCCTGACTTGTCGAGTTGCCAGAGCATCCATTGCCGACGCTCGTCCGCCTCGGGCAGGTTGATCACATAGATTTGGTCTACATTCACGGGCCGCGTTCCTGGAGGTCAACCGAAGGGACTATAACTCACGGCCACACGGTGTCCCAACCTGATCGTTGCAGCACGGCGCTTCCGGCCGATCCTTGCTGCCCCTTTCATCCGCATCAATTCCCGCCCGGCCGCGACAGTTCGTCCTTGAAGACGACACCGTTCTTCATGACGAAGCGGACCCTTCCCAGCTCGTTGATGTCCTGCAGCGGATCGCCGGCGACGGCGACGAGATCCGCGTAGGCGCCCGGGGCAACGACACCCAGGTCCCCTTTGCTGTCCAGCATCTCCGCGGCCCGCGACGTGGCGGACATGATGGCGTCCATCGGTGTCATGCCGAATTTCACCATGAGGGGGAACTCCAGCGCGATCGGCCGGTCCCAGGGGATTCCGCCCATGTCGGTGCCGTAGACGATCTTGACGCCCGCCCTCAGCGCCTTCGCGAAGGACACCTCGTGGGTCGCGGCGCGCGCGCGGTCACGCTTCCCCGCCGGCGTGTCCGCGGGCGCCCAGTCGAGGTAGTACGGTGACAGCGTGGGGCAGTACCAGGTCCCCTGGCGGACCATCTGCGCCACCTGCGCGTCGGTGATCTCGAGGCCGTGCTCGATCGAATCGCAGCCGCCGTCGAGCGCCCGCTGCAGACCGATGCCGTTGTAGGCATGGCAGGCCACCTTCTTTCTCCACCCGTGCACCTCGTCCACGATCGCCTTGAGTTCTTCGACCGTGAGCGTCGGCTGGGACACGAGGCGCCCCTCACTGTCCACCCAGGAACGGTGCGTCATGTAGACCTTGATCCAGTCGGCGCCGTGCTCGAGCTGCTCGCGCGCGGCCTTGCGCGCCTCCACCGGACCATCGACGATCTGCGCCCCCTTCGGCATGACAAGCTCGGGCGCGTACCCTTCCAGGTTGTACCCCCCGGTGGTGGAGATGGCGCGGGTGGACGCGAAGATGCGAGGGCCGGGGATGGTCCCTTCCTCGATGGCCTGCTTAATCCCGACATCGCCGTAGCCCGCGCCCTCGGTCTCGACGTCCCTTATCGTCGTGAAACCCTGCTCGAGGGCGCGGCGCGCGGCCACGGTCGCGCGGGCGGCGCGGAGGGCCAGCCCCGCGAACAGGATGTTCGCGTCGTAACCGCCCTTCGCCGGATCCTCGCCCCAGAGAAAGATGTGCGTGTGCGAGTCGATGAGACCGGGCAGAACGGTGGCCGATGAGAGGTCGACGACCCGCGCCCCCTCGGGGATTGACGCGCCGGCCGCGTCGGCGATCTTCTGGATACGCTGACCGCGAATCACGATCAACTGGTCCTTGCGCTTTGATCCGCCGGCGCCGTCGATGAGCGCGCCCGCCCGGATGACGATGACGCTGGCGGAGGAAGGTGAAGGCGGAGATTGCGCCTCGACGACGCCGGTGGATGCGAGGACCAGGCAAGACAAGAGCCGCAAGCGCGCGCAGACCATGAGTGTCCTCCAGGAGTTGCCTCGAATGGACGGCATCCTATCTCAAAACACAATTGTTGACCCGGGTGGAAGCCGGTCGTATGTTCCCGGCACCCCCGACGCCGATTCTTCCGCCCGGGGCATTGGCTTGTGGGGAGGGTCGATGATGTTTGCGGCACGGCTTGCGCTGGCGGTTCTCCTCGCGACCCCCGCCGGCACTCCCGTGCTGACGGTTGACGATCGGGGCGCCGGGACCGAGCTGGGCTGGACCGCGCTTCACAATGCTCCTCTCTACGACCTGGCCAGGGGCTCGCTCGGGACCCTTCGCGCCACCGGCAGTCTCACGGCCGCCGCGCAGGATTGCCTGCAGAACGACCGCATGCCGCGCGCCGCCGTGGATGGCGAGGTTCCCCTGGAGGGGGACGGCTTCTGGTACGTGGTCCACGGCGTCAATTGCGACGGCGAAAGGACCTACGACAGCGGCGACCCCGCGCAGGCGGGCCCGCGCGACGCCGACATCGAGGCCTCCGGTCAGTGCATCCCCCCACCCTGCACGCCGGGGTACGACGTCGACTTCGACGGTCTCGACGAATGCGCCGAGACCGACACCGGCCTGTGGTGCGGGCCGGACCGGACCGGGACCAATCCCGGCCTGTCCGACACCGACGGCGATTCCCTCAGGGACGGCGATGAGGTGCTCGGAACGCCGGGCGGACTCAACCTGCCCGGGATGGGGGCGAACCCGCTCCGGCGCGACCTGTTCCTCGAATACGACTGGTTCGACGACAGCCTCGAATGCTCGCCTCATTCACACCGCCCGACCCAGGCGATGGTGGATGCGACGACCACCGCGTTCGCCGCGGCGCCGCTAATCAATCCCGACGGATCGACCGGTGTCGTCCTGCATCACGACCGGGGGCAGGGAGGTCTTTTCTCCGGCGGCAACCTGGTGGCCGATGCCGACGGCGTCCTGACCAACGGCGTCAACAGCAGCGAGTTCATCGCGATCAAGAACGCGAATTTCGCCGCCAACCGCAATGGCTATTTCCACTATGTCCTCCTCCCCCATCGCCACGACACCAACAGCACGAGCTCGGGACAGGCGGAGATCCGCGGCGACGACTTCCTCGTCTCTCTCTACTGCGCCTTCTCGACGAAAAACGTGGCGCGGACCATCGTCCACGAGCTCGGCCACAACCTGAATCTGCGTCACGGCGGGGACACCAACTGCAACTACAAGCCGAACTACAACTCGGTTATGAACTACCGCTACCAGTTTCCCGGCGTCGACACCGATTGCACGCCCCCCGCCAACGGCCTGCTCGACTACTCGCGGGGCGTGCGTATCGACCTCGACGAGAACGCGCTCAACGAGTTCGCCGGCATCTGCGGCGGCCCGGCGTGGGACTGGGACGGCGACGGACTGATCGAGAGCCTCGTCAGCACCGACATCAACTCGAGCGACACCTCGCAGGCGTCGAATTGCGGAGGGACCTACACGCTTCTGCGCGACTTCAACGACTGGGCCGCGATTCTCTTCACCGGCCTGAGCGACGGCGACCGGCCCATCCTGCCGCCGGAGATCATCACCTGCGACAACCCGGCCCCGCCCGAAAAGGATCCCGATCCGAACGACTGACCGCTCCCCGGTCAGGCCAGCGGCGTGACGGCCTCGACGTCCTCTTCGCCCGTCCTGATGCGGTAGACCTTCTGCACCGGCAGGATGAAGATCTTGCCGTCGCCGACCTCGCCGGTCCGGCCCGATCTCATGATCGCCCGCACCGTCCTCTCGACGAAGGGGTCGGAGACCCCGATGTCGAGGCGGACCTTGTCGACGAGCTTCATCTTTACGGTCGTTCCACGGTAGGTCTCGACGCTCTCGAGCTCTCCGCCGTGGCCGCGCGCCAGCGTGATCGTGAGCCCCCGCACTTCCTCTTTGTACAAAGCCTCGAGAACGTCGTTCAGTTTCTCGGGTCGGACGATTGCTACGATGAGCTTCATGACCGGCCCTCCGGCACCGCGATGGCGCCCGCCGCGGGCGCGTTGTCGGGCATCACCAGGATGGCGCCTTCACCGCTCGAGTAGGCCTCCTCGCCGTGCTGGGGCACATCCATGCCGATGCCCTCCTCCCTTCCCGGCGCGCGCAGCGGCGCGACGAGCCCGATCAGTTTCAGGATGGCGAACGTGCCCACGGCGCTGTAGGCCGCCGTCGCGCACACGGCCACCGCCTGCCGCCCAAGTTGCTCCGGGTTTCCCGCCAGCAGACCGTCGGCACCGCCCCAGACCTTCACGGCGAACACCCCGGTGAGAAGCGCCCCGACCGCGCCGCCGACACCGTGGGCCGACAGGACGTCGAGGGAATCGTCGAGGCCCGTCCTGGACCGCCACACGATCGCGTAATGGCTCGGCAACGCGGCGAGGGCGCCGAGCGCTATGGCGCTGATCGGCGGGACGAACCCGGCGGCCGGGGTGATGGCCACGAGGCCGATCACGACGGCCGTCGCCGCTCCGACCGCGGTCGCCCTGCCGGTCCTCGCCAGATCGAGAAACATCCAGACGACGAGCGTGCCCATCGGGGCGAGCATGGTGTTCACGAAGGCGAGCACGGCCGACGCGTTGGCGCCGAGAGCACTACCGCCGTTGAACCCGAACCACCCGAACCAGAGAAGCGCGGTCCCGAGCAGCACGAAAGGAACGCTGTGCGGGAGGAGCGCCTGGCGCCCGTAGTCCTTGCGCGGCCCGAGGACGAGGGCGGCCACGAGGGCCCCCACCCCGGCGTTGACGTGGACCACGGTCCCGCCCGCGAAATCGAGGGCCCCGAGCCGGGCGAGCCAGCCGCCTCCCCAGACCCAGTGCGCCACCGGCGCGTAGACCACCAGCGACCATAGCGTGATGAAGGCAAGGTAGGCGCGGAAACGCATCCTCTCGACGATGGCGCCCGAGATCAGCGCCGCGGTGATGATCGCGAACGTCCCCTGGTAGGCCATGAAAAGAAGATGGGGGATCGATCCCTTGGACTCCAGCCCAACGCCGTGAAGGAGCAGGTACGCTCCCCCTCCGCAAAAGCCGTTCCCGTCGGCGAAGGCCAGGCTGTAGCCCAGGACGGCCCAGGCGATCCCCACGGCGCCCAACGAGGCAAAGCTCATCATCAGGGTGTTCAGCATGTTCTTGGAACGCACGAGGCCTCCGTAAAAGAAGGCCAGGGCCGGCGTCATCAGCAGCACCAGGGCCGTCGCGACCAGCATCCACGCGGTGTCGGCCCCGTTCATCGAGTCCATGCAAGCCTCCAGCCCCCGATCCCCGCGGGGTCGAATGACAACTTCGTTCCTGGCGCGCCGGATGTCCAGCAACATCGCGGTTTCCCGGAGGGCCGGCATCCCATTCACAGCCCCGGACCCGGGTGGACTTCACCGGCCAATCCGTACCAGAATGCCCGACTATATATAAGGAGGGGCTCATGGGAGGTGGTCGACGTCGGGCGGTCGTGGTCGTGGGGGTCTTCGCTCTGACGGCCGGATTGCTCCCGGGCCTCCATGCCTCCGGTCCGCCGGGCTCCGGCTCGAGCGAAACACCGCATCGCATCGTCATCAAGGCCGCCAGGCTCATCGATCCCAGGAACGCGACCGTCGTGAAGCGCGCGGTCGTCGAGGTTGAGGACGGCAAGATCGTCAAGGTCGGATCGGGCGGCGCCCTGCCCGCGGGTGTCGCGGTGATCGACCTCGGGGACGCCACCCTTCTTCCCGGCCTCATCGACTGCCACGACCACCTGACTTCGAACCCCGAGCAGTCGGGCTACCGGTCGCTCGGCGTGTCGCTCCCGCGGGAGACGCTGTACGGGGCCACCAATGCCCTGCGGACGCTGCTTGCCGGATTCACGACGGTCCGCAATGTCGGCGCATCCGGCTTCTCCGACGTGGCGCTGCGCGAAGCGATCGACGAGGGGGACCTCCCCGGCCCCCGGCTTCTGGTGTCGGGGCCGCCCATGGGGATCACCGGGGGCCATTGCGACAACAACCTGTTGCCCTACCAGTTCCACTACAAGGACGAAGGCGTGGCGGACGGGGTGACGGAAGTGCGCGCCAAGGTGCGCGAGATCGCGAAATACGGCGCCGACCTTGTCAAGGTGTGCGCCAGCGGCGGCGTGCTCTCGAAGGGGGACCAGCCCGGGACCGCGCAGTACACCCTCGAAGAGCTGAAGGCGATCGTCGAGGAGGCGCACCGGCTGGACCGCAAGGTGGCGGCCCACGCCCACGGGGCGCAGTCGATCAAGGACGCCATCCGGGCCGGTGTCGACTCGATCGAGCACGCGAGCCTCATCGACGACGAGGGGATCGCGCTCGCCAAGGACCACGGCACCTGGCTGGTCATGGACATTTACAACGACGACTTCATCCTGAAGGAGGGCGAGCGGGTCGGCATGCTTCCCGAGTCCCTCGAGAAAGAGCGCAAGCTCGGCCAGCTGCAGCGGGACAGTTTCCGCAAGGCCTGGAAGGCCGGCGTGCGCATGGCGTTCGGCACCGACGGCGGCGTCTACCCCCACGGCGACAACGCCCGGCAGTTCGCCTACATGGTCCAGTACGGCATGACGCCGATGGAGGCGATCCGGGCCGCGACGGCGTCCGCCGCCGATCTGCTGGGATGGCCGGATAAGGTCGGCGGCATCGAGCCCGGCAAGCTGGCGGATTTCATCGCCGTGGCGGACGACCCCACATCCGACATCCGCGCGCTCGAGAAAGTCGGCTTCGTGATGAAGGGCGGGGTCGTGGTCAAGAACGATCTGCGTTGAGAGGCATCGCCCGTGACACCCGCATGCGGGTTTGACGTCGCCTGCGCGCTGGCCTACGATGGCTGGCGCAACACTTCAATGTGTCCTCTGAGGAGACGTCCATGCTGAAACTCTACAACTTCGACCGATCCCCCTTCGCCTGGAAAACACGGCTCGTCCTGGCCGAGAAGAACATCCCCTACGACGCCATTACGCCGCAGAACAAGGATCAGGACCCGGCCTTCGCCATGCTCAACCCGTTCCGGTTGACGCCGGTCCTCCTTCTTGAGGACGGCAAGGCGATCTACGAGTCGACCGTCATCGCCGAATACCTCGAGGAGACCCATCCCAACCCGCCCATGCTGCCCCGCGATCCCTGGGAGCGCGCGCGCGTGCGTATGCTGGAGGATACCTGCGACCAGTATTTCTACCCGGCCATCCGGGGTCTCGTGATGTCACAGTTCGAGTACGCTCCGCCGCTCCTGATCCGCCGGAAACCGGACCTGGTGGACCACAAGCTTCTCGAGGAATCCCGCGGAAAGGTCCAGCAGCACCTTGCGCGCCTGGAGGAGGCCCTGGCGGGGAAGCCATGGTTCGGGGGGGAGATCTTCTCGCTGGCCGACGCCGCGCTGACGGCGCCGATGATGGGGAATCTCAAGCTGCTCGGAGTCGTGCCCGATCCGAAATACCCGGGCCTGGCCGCATGGATGATGCGTCTCGCGGCACGCCCCTGCTTCAAGGCGGCCGCCCCGAAAGAGCCGCTGAGCATCAAGGAGAGGTAGGCGGCCGGTCCGCTCGAAGCGCTCCTACTTCTTGGTCTTGGTCTTCTTGGCCGCGGTGCCAGCGGTCTTCTTGGCCGCGGTGCCGGCGGTCTTCTTGGCCACGGTGCCGGCGGTCTTCTTGGCCGCGGTGCCGGCGGTCTTCTTGGCCCGCGCCGCCCTGACCGGCTTGGTTGGCGCGGCCACGTCGCTGCGCTCGAGTTGAACCATGCTCGTCATGAACTTGTGCCGGCCGTTCGTGTCGAACTCGATGGTGGTGCGCTGCTGGCTGAGATCGGTGATGGTGCCCGGTCCGTACATTTCGTGGTTGATGCGATCGTTGACCGCAAACGCGCCAGAATTCTTCGCCACTTCACCCTCCCTTGCATATGCATTGCTGACCAACGGCATATGATATCACAAACCGCCGCCACGCGATTCTGAGGGCGCGCCGGGGTCCTCCAACCACCCATGGGCGGCCAGAAAGCGCTGCAGGCGGGGGTCTTCGATTGACAACGGCGGCAGCCACGTTCCGAGGAGCGTCCGCGTCCACCAGGCTCCTTCCGGGTTCCCCATCGGCGCGAACTGGTAGCGATAGAACCGGGCGCGGATGTAGTGCGGCGGGCTCCCGGGGAATGGATTGCCCGCCAGCAGGCTCAGGGCGCCCGCATCGTTGTGCAGCAGCTTCCAGACGAGGTGGACGGTCCAGGGGTAGCGGTCCGGGCTCGACATCGCGGCGAACCAGATCTGCCAGTCCAGGCGAAAATGGTAAGGCGAGACGATGCAGGGCCGGCGCAGCGGATCGCCCGGCTTGCACTTGAACTCGTACTCCTTCCAGACCGTCCCCTCGGAGATAACCTGATCCGCGGTCCCCTCGAACACGATCTCCCCGCGCTCCCTCCCGACGCTGCCGAAAGCCCCGTAGGTATTCACCAGGTCGAGGCGGTTGAACGAGGTGTTCATGGCCTGGCGCTCGGAGAGGAGGTTCCGCACCGGCTGGACGCTGAGGACCGCGACCACCGCCACCAGGAGGGCGACAACGAGCTGCTGCGGCCGTGAGGGGCGCGCGTGTTCCGCGGCCGCGGCGCTCGCGGCCACCAGCCGCCGCGGCAGCAGACGCGAGAGGATCGAGTCGTCGAAGCAGGCGAGTATCGGGACGATGGTGAGGTAGTTCAGGAACGACAGATTGCCGCTGAGGATGAGGGTGACCTGAAAGGCCACGAGGAACGCTCCGGCCACGTGCCGCACGCGCCGGGGGCCGAAAGCGAACCACGGGACAATCAGCTCTACGAAATGATTGAACAGCACGCCGATTTTCTGGAACCAGTGTGGCGCGAAGTGCAACATCCGGCTCAAGGGGTTGGGGATCGGCTGGGTCTCGTAGTGATAGTAGAGGCAGGTCAGGTCCCTCCAGCAGGAGTCCCCCCGCAGCTTGATGAGCCCCGCCCCCAGCATGATCCGAAAGGTCAGCCAGCGGAAGAGCCAGATCACGGCGGCCGGCGGCGCGCGCCTCGGGAAGGGACGAAGGTCGAGCAGCGGGCAAAGAAAGATGGCCAGGAACCCCGTCTCGAGAAGCTGGATCTCCCAGCCGTACCCGTACCAGTCCTGCCCGATCCGGACGAACGACATGTAGATCGCCCAGAGAAGCCCCAGGTGGACTCCGTTCGCGAAACCGGCCAGGAGGAGAACCGACAGCGCCACCCCCACCCAGGCCATGGTCACGAGGAGCGGATCCGGGACGTCGATCCAGAACAGGCTCGGAAACTGGAGGAATCCGTCCAGGCGCGACCCGAGGGCCGCCTCGATGCGCCCGAGAAAGGTCGCGGCGGGCAGCAGCCCGTCCCGCCCGACAAGAGGCAGGACCTGCCAGGCGAGGGAGAGGAACGCGACAAAATAGACCAGGCCCAGCAGCCGCAGGATGACGAAGCGGGTCAGCCAGTAGGACGGACGGGGCCCGGGGAGCACGTGCGTGATGATAGCAGGCGCGCCATCGACGCCATAGGGTCAGCGTGGTAGGCTCAGCCCCGGCGCGGCGGGTCCGCGAACGCACGACCTGCGGCCTGGAAGGAGACGCACCATGGAGACCTACTATCACCCCAAGGATCTCGCCCATTTCTCCGACATGGGCAAGGCGAACCCGGCCCTGTGGGAGAAGTTTATGGCCTATTACGGGGCGGTGTTCGCCAACGGCGCGCTCACCGAGAGGGAGAAGGCGCTCATCGCCCTCGCGGTGGCCCACGCCGTCCAGTGCCCCTACTGCATCGACGCCTACACGCAGTCCTGCCTCGAGAAAGGGTCGAACATCGAGGAGATGACCGAGGCGGTGCATGTCGCCTGCGCCATCAGGGGCGGCTCCTCGCTCGTGCACGGCGTCCAGATGCGCAACGTGGCCACGAAGATCTCGATGTGAGGGGACCGGGATGCCGTCTGCAATGAAGAGCCTGAAGTTCCGGGGGAGCCGTCTCGCGTCGGCGGCCGAGCAGGTCCGGTTCTTGGAGTCGACGAACGGCCTCCCCCGCTTCGACGAAAAACTGTCGGGCGCGGGCCTCCACCCGCTGGCGGCGACAGGCATCACGGTGTTCCAGATCAACGTCGGCAAGCTGTGCAACCAGACCTGCCGCCATTGCCACGTGGACGCCGGGCCCGACCGCTCGGAGGTGATGACCCGCGAGACGGCCGGGATGTGCGTCGCCGCCCTGGCGCGGACCGACATCCCCACCGTGGACATCACCGGGGGGGCGCCCGAGCTGACCCCCTGCTTCCGCTACCTGGTCGAGGAATCGAAGCGGCTCGGGCGGCACGTCATGGACCGCTGCAACCTGACCGTCCTTCTCCTGCCGTCGCAGGCCGACCTCGCGCAGTTCCTAGCGCGCCACCGGGTCGAAATCGTCGCCTCGCTACCGTCCTACGCTGCCTCGCAGACCGACGCCCAGCGCGGCGCGGGGGTTTTCGGGAAATCGCTCGAGGCGCTCAGGCTTTTGAACTCGCTGGGATATGGCCGCGAAGGGAGCGGGCTCGTCCTCAACCTGGTCACCAACCCGGTGGGCGCTTTCCTCCCCCCGCCGCAGGGTCCTCAGGAGAATCATTTCAAGGAACGGCTCGCTCGCGAGCACGGTGTCGTCTTCAACCGGCTCTACACGATCACCAACATGCCGATCAGCCGCTTTCTGGAATTCCTGCTGGATTCGGGGAACTACGAGGGCTACATGCAGCGGCTGGTCGAGGCCTTCAATCCCGCCGCCGCCGAATCCGTCATGTGCCGGTACACGCTGTCGGTGGGATGGGACGGCCGCCTCTACGACTGCGACTTCAACCAGATGATCGAGCTGCCGCTCGATAACGGCTATCCCGCCCACATCCGCGACTTCGATTCGCGCGTGCTTCACACGCGCCGCATCGTGACCGGGAACCACTGCTACGGCTGCACCGCGGGCGCCGGGTCCTCCTGCGGCGGCTCGACCACCTGAGGGCCGCCGGGTTCGAGGACGAATCGCCCGGCTACGGCGTCTCGTTGAGCCTGCGGCCCAGCCAGTCGCCGACGGCCTGGATCTCATCCGGGTGCACTTCGTGCCCGACCGGGTACTCCCTCCACTCCACGTCGCAGCCGAGCCCGAGGAGACGGTCGCGGGCCTCCAGCCCGCGCTCGATCGGGACGACCGGATCCTCCGTCCCGTGCGCCTGGAAGATCTTGAGGTCTTTCGCCGCGTCGCCGGTCGCAGTCCCAGGGTCGTCGCTCGCCATCCCGGGGTCGTCCCCCCCCACGAGGTAGCAGGAAAGCGCCACGACTCCCGCGAGCGGCCCCGGGTGGCGCAGGGCGACGTAAAGGGCCACGGCGCCCCCCTGGGAGAAGCCGGCCAGGACGATGCCATGGCCGGGCACGCCCCGGCCGATCTCGCGATCGATGAGATCGCGGATCAGCGACGCCGATTCGCGCAGGCCCCGGGCGTCCTGGCTCACCATGAGGGTCGCATCCCGGATGTCGTACCACGCCGGCATGATCAGGCCCATGTTGATTGTCACGGCCCGCTTCGGCGCGTGCGGGAAGACGAAGCGCACGCCCAGTTCCTTCGCCAGCCCCAGGTACGGGACGATCGGCTCGAAGTCGTGGCCGTCGGCTCCCAGGCCGTGCAGCCAGATGACGGAGCTTCGGACCGGCCCCTCGGGCGGAACCTCGACGCAGCGAAGCGTTTCCGCGCTCATCGGATCATGATACCCGCGACGCCCCGGGATCCGGGCGGGTTCCGGGACGGCGCCTTCCTTGAAACATGGCGGCGGCGGAGAGCGCCCAGATTCCGAAGAGAGGGACGAGGCTCGCATGCCCGCGAAGGCCCATCCTCTCCCCCAGGTTCCACGCCGCGCGCGGGAATGACCGGTCTTGCAGCCTCGGGGGGTCGGAATCTGGATCGAGAACCGACTGGTGGTTGAGCGACAGGTCGCCGTCGCGGAAGGCCGGCCAGAGAAGCTCTTCCACCGGACGGTCGAAAGCTCCGGGAGGCTGCGGTGTGGTCGAGACGGCCACGAGAGAGAGCGCCATCCCGGCGAGCGCGGCGGCCGAGAGAATCCATCGGGCCGCCCTCCCCGCCTCCGAGAAGAGCGGACCAAGCCCCAGCGCGAGAAAGGGTAGCGCCGCCGCGATGTAGCGCGGGCCGTAGGACCAGCCGGCGAGCGGTGTCTGGAACGAGGCGTTTAGCCCGAGGTAATAGATGATAACGGCCGCTGCGGCGAGCCACGCGCCCCGCTGTCCGCGCCGCGCCAGCCCGATGACGAAGCCGGCGGGCGCCGCCAGGAGGACCGGCGCCAGCGGCAGGAGCCCCCGCTTGAGCCCAAAGAGGATCTGTTGCAGCGCGGCCGCCGTCGGGACATGAAAAGGGGTGTCCCGGACCTCGGCGAAACCTACCAGGTGGCCGAGCGGTGTCGCGAAGGGAGAGCCGAACGCCGCCGCGTGGTAGCCGAGGACGATCGCTGCGCACGGCAGGGCGCCCGCGGCGATCCCGCCCGCCACGCGGAGAAGCCGCCGGCGACCGGCCGGCGCCGCCGCCGCGAGCGCGAGCCCCGCGATGATGGCCGCCGCCGGGCCCGCGGGGTATTCGGTCACCGTGGCCCAGCCCCCCGCGAGACCGAGCCCGGCCGACAGCATCCAGTCGCGCGCCGGCGGGCCTGCCGAGCCGAGCGCGAGGGCTATCGCGAACCCGGCGAAAAGCCCGCACGCCGCGAGACCGTGCCCCCAGAGAAGGGTCGCATAAGGCCAGGCCGGTGTGCCGAGCCCGTAAACCAGGCAACCGAAGAGGGCCCCCCCTTCGGTCGCTCCGAGACGAAGCGCCGCCCACGCGACCAGGAGAGAGCAAGCCACCGTGGGCAATCCCGAAGTCAGGAGCGTCGCCAGGTACGAGATCCCGGCGGCCGACGACACGGCCGCCCGCGCCGCCCAGACGAAGGGCGCGGCCAGGAACGCCTGCCCGGGGGCCTTGTCGCTGTACACGTGGCCTCCCGCCCGGGCCTTGTCCTCGGTGTTTTCGTGGTAGTCGTCGATCCGGATCGTCCCCTGCTCCACGAGCGACCGGATGAGGTCGAGCCGCGAGTTCTGGTTCCAGCCGCCGGCCGGGTAGAAGTAGGCGTAGGAAACGAAGAGCATGCCCCCCAGGACCAGCCAGCGTCGCGCCGTCATGCCGTGCTTTTACCACACCCGCGCCCGGGCGACCCCGCCGCCCCTAACTCCGGGATTGACCCGGAACGGCGTCTCATGTATTATCCAGCCTCACGCCCCGTATAAACTTCCCCGCAAGTTGACGACGACGTGAAGCATGGAGTTCCCTTCTAAGGTTCCCGTGCAGGCGATTCATGGAAGGCAAGACGGGGCAATAGCGTCCGCTCGACAAGGGGCGGCGCAGGAGAGTAGAGACGATGGTTACAGGTAAAGTGAAGTGGTTCAACGACGCCAAGGGCTTTGGTTTCATCACACCGGATGACGGCACGAAGGACGTTTTCGTCCATCACTCCGCCATCAGCATGCCGGGGTTCAAGAGCCTGGCGGAAGGCCAGAGCGTCGAGTTCGAAGTCGTCGCGGGTCAGAAGGGTCCGGCGGCGGCCAACGTCCGCCCCGTCTGAGCGGGAAATGGGCCGAAAGCTGTTCGTAGGCAACCTGTCGTTCGAAACGTCGGACGCCGATCTTCTCGAGGCGTTTTCGAAGGCGGGCACGTGTACGACGGCTTCGGTCATCAAGGACAAGTTCAGCGGCCGCTCCCGCGGCTTCGGTTTCGTCGAGATGGGGACCGACGACGACGCACAGCGCGCCGTCTCCACGCTCAACGGGACGGAGCTGCGGGGCCGGGCGATCAGTGTCAGCGAGGCGCGGGAACGGTCCGCGGGGGGCAGCCCGCCCCGCTTCGGTGGTTCGCGCAACTTTGGTCCGCCGGCGGAAAGCTCGGCCCCGCGCTTCAAGAAGGACGGAGGCAGCCGCCGCGGCCGCCGCGCCAGGAAGCGCAGCCTCTGATCTTCAACCAACCTGAGAGGTGGGGTCGTGGCGAAACGATCGCGTTCGACCTTTAAGAAGCGTCAGAAAGAAATCGCGCGCCAGCAACGCAAGCAGGACAAGATGGCCCGCCGGCTGGAGAAGAACAAGGAGCGCCTGGAGACCGGCGCCCCCGAACCCGGCATCGAGGATGAGGACCCGGACATCGCGGGCATACGTCCCGGCCCCCAGCCGCCGCCCGAGGACGAGTTCTAGCCCGAGCCCAGCAACCCCGACAACTCGCGCAGTATTCTCCCGCACGCCGCCAGGCTGACCTTTTCCAGGCGCCGGTAGAGCCGGAGCGCACGCACTCCTTCGTCCGTCAGCCGCGCTCCCTCGCGGCGCCGGCGGGAGGTCGAGACCAGAGGCCGGTCGAAGCACCCGTTCATCGTCTCGACCAGGAGCCACGCGCGCCGGTAGGACATCCGCATCGACCCGGCCGCCCGTGAGATCGACCCTGTCATTGCAATCGCCTCCAGGAGATCGGCCTTCCCGGGGCCGAGGGCGATCCGGGCCCCCCGCGTGACCCGCCAGCGGGGCCGGGCCAGCCATTTCCCCGGCCGCCCTTGTCGCTTCTTTCGGCCCGCGTCTGTCTTCTTCCGGCCCGCATTGTATTTCACGGTATATTATTCCCCTCCCGCTGGCCCTGAGGGCAGTCTATCGCAAGGCAGGCGGCGCGGGTGACCCCGATGGGCAGAGAGAATCCGACGGCGACGGCGTTGCTTGCTGCCGCAGCCTGCGCCCTGGCGACCGTGGCAGGCGCGGTCGCCGCGGATGCGGGGCCGGCCCCGGAGATCATGGTGTACGCGGCCGCGAGCCTGAGGGACGCGCTGCAGGATCTGGCGCCGCGGTGCGAGCAGGCGCTCGGGGTCCGGCTGATGTTCAACTTCGGTGCCTCCAGCGACCTCGCGCGCCAGATTGAGGCGGGGAACAAGGCCGACGTCTTCTTCTCGGCCGACGAGGGATTCATGGACAGGGTCGCCAAGGCCGGGCTCGTCGACACGGCCTCCCGCCTCTCGCCGCTCTCGAACCGTCTGGTCGTCGTGGTGCCGGCCGACAGCGACCTGCGCATCCGGACCGCCGAAGACCTCGCGGCCCCGGTCATTCGCCATCTATCCCTGGCGAACCCTGAGGCGGTGCCCGCCGGCCGGTACGCCCGCGCCTGGCTCGAGCGCGCCGGCGTATGGGACCGCGTGCGCGATCGCGTCGTGCCCGGGGTCGATGTGCGCGCGGCCCTGGCGGCGGTCGAGTCGGGCGCCCTGGAGGCCGGAATCGTCTACGGCACCGACGCGGCGATCTCGCGACGTGTGCGCGTCGCCTTGGAGGTCAGGGCGGAGGATGGCCCCCGGATCTCCTACGCTCTCGCCGCCCTGCGGTCGCGGCCGTGGCTGCCGGTGGCCCGGCGGGTCGTCGAGTGGCTGGCGGGCCCGCTGGCGGCGCCGATCTTCGAGCGGCGCGGATTCCTGCGCACCTCCGATCCGCCGGAGCCCTATCGATGATCCCCGCGCCGGTCGTTCCCCTGCTTCTCAGCCTCAAGGTCGCCGCCCTGACCACGGCGGCGATCCTGCCACCGGGAATCCTGCTCGCCCTGTTGCTGGCCCGCCTGGAATTCCGGGGAAAAAGCCTGGTGGAGACCGCCGTGTCGCTTCCCCTGATCCTGCCCCCGACCGCAGTCGGCTATCTCCTGCTCCGGCTGCTGGCACGGAATGGGCCGCTCGGATCCGTGACCCTTGGCTTCGATCTCGATCTCCTGTTCACCTGGAAGGGCGCCGTCCTCGCATCGGCCTTCATGTCCCTGCCGCTCGTGGTCCGCACGGCGCGGGTCGCCCTCGAGGAGGTGGACCCGCGCCTCGAAGCAATCGGCCGCACCCTCGGCATGCCGCCCATGCGGATCTTCTTCGAGGTCACCCTGCCCCTGGCCCGGCGGGGACTCCTGGCCGCCGCCGTCCTCGGCTTCGGTCGCGCCCTGGGCGAGTTCGGCGCCACCGTGATCGTGGCGGGGAACATCCCGGGACGGACGCAGACCCTGGCCCTGGCGATCTTCAATGACCTCCAGGTCGGCCGCGACCGCGAAGCGATGCTGCTGGTGGCGATGACGGTTCTGCTCGCGTTCGGCGCCATCTGGAGTGTCGAGGGGCTGCTCCGCCGCCGGAAGCGCGGCGTCCAGTGACGGCCCTTCTGGACCTCGACCTCACGCTGCCGCTCGACCGGTTCACCCTGTCGGTGCGGTGGCGGACGGAGGAGCCCGCCCTCGGGATCTTCGGACCGTCCGGCGCGGGAAAATCGTCCCTTCTCGAATCGATCGCGGGGCTGCGGAAGAACACCAGTGGACGGATCGCGTTTGCCGGCCGGCCGTGGCTCGACTCCGGGCGCGGCCTGCGCCTTCCTCCCGAGAAACGCGGGGTGGGCTACGTCCCGCAGGACGCACTGCTCTTCCCGCACCTGGACGTGATGGGGAATCTGCTCGCAGGAAGGCGGCGCGCGGCCCGGCGACCCGCCAGGCGGATGTCGATCGAGAGAGTGCTCAAGGTCCTGGAGCTGGCGGAGATGGGCGGCCGGCCCGTCGAAACCCTTTCCGGAGGCGAGCGCCAGCGGGTGGCGCTGGGCCGTGCCCTCTGCTCGGCCCCGGACCTTCTTCTTCTCGACGAGCCGCTGGCCGGGCTCGACGCGGCGCTGCGCCGCAGGGTCCTGACCTATGTGCTGCGGATCCAGGTGGAATTCGCGATCCCGACAATCTGCGTCTCGCACGACGCGGCCGAGATCCGGACCCTCTGCCGCGAGGTCGCCGTCCTGGTCCGCGGCGGAATCGCGGCCCTCGGCCGGCCCGACGAGATCCTGATCCGCCCCGACATCCTGCCGGTGGCCTCGGAGGAGGGGTACGAGAACGTCCTGCGTGGGCGGGTGGCGCTGCGCGAACCGTCGCTGCTCTACCTGGACCTCGAGGCGGGGCCGAGGCTCGCTGTCCCGGCGGAAGACGAGGCGCGCACGGGGGACGAAGTGGCCGTCGCGGTGCGCGCCGACGATCTCATCCTGGCGGCGCGCCGTCCCGAGGGGCTCTCGGCCCAGAACATCCTTCCCGCGACAATCGTCGAGATCCGCGCTGCATCCGCCGCGGCCGGCGCCGACGGACCGGTCCAGGTCATCGCAGCGCTGGGTGTTTTGCGGACGCCGATCGTCGCGACGGTCACCCAGCGGGCCCGGCAGCAGCTCGACCTGAAACCCGGGGGGCAGGTGCATCTCATCTTCAAGACGCAGGCCTGCCGCTTGCTGGCGACGCGCCGGACACGGTAACCAGCCGGGGCAACCGATCAGTTCGGCTCCGAGGGTTCGGAGGCCGCGACCGGCCCCCGACCGAACGACGTCGCGGGCGCCTCCGCCTCGCTCCATGCGGAGTCCTGCATCCCCACCGGCTTCGCGCTTTTTCTTCGGATGGCGTGCGCCGTCTTGATCATCCCGTAGCGGCTGACAAGGTAATTACGCGCGAAATGCGAGGCCGCCCGCGGAAGCTCGTAGGCGTGTCCCCGGAAGCGGCGCAGGATGCCGGTCAGCGAGTAGGCCTCGCGGAGAAAGTAGTAATACCCTTCCTGCAGCTGGTCGACCGTCATCCCCTTCGGGCGGATCAGCACGTGCGCCCCGTCGAAGAGGGGCCAGTTGTAGTCCATCGCCACGTCCGAATCTGCCGGGCAGCGGGCCCAGGGAAGGAAATCGTCCCCGGCTACGGCGTCCCTGAAGGTCCCGGTCCCCGGATAGGGCTGGATGATGTTCGCGACCACAAAATCGATCCCGGTGGCGTAGATGAACTCGAGCGTCCGGTCGAAGCAGGAGGCATCGTCACCGTCCAGCCCGAACACGAAAGCCCCCATAACGTTGATACCGGCGTCGTGCACGCGCCGGACGCTTTCGCGCATCGATTGCGTGTCGTTCGACCACTTGTCGAGACCGTCGATTGCCGTCTGGCTGACCGACTCGATCCCCAGGAAGAGGTCCCGGCAGCCGCTCTGCGAGGCGATCCGTCCTCTGGGCAGACCCTGGGGGGCGGAGCTGACGATCGACCTGGCGGAAAACCCCGAGCTTCTGAAGCTGGCCTACGAGAGCGGCTGCCGGGA
>JANMQK010000253.1:0-13860 GCA_031370485.1 Acidobacteriota bacterium
GCCCTGCCCCCGCGCCTCCTTCACCGCCTTGGTGAGGGCGGGGACGATCTCGAAGAGGTCGCCCACGACACCCACGTGGGCGACCACGAAGATCGGCGCCTCGGGGTCCTTGTTGACGGCCACGATGTACCCCGACCCGCGCATCCCCACCAGGTGCTGGATGGCCCCCGAGATGCCGCAGGCGATGTAGAGCTTGGGATTCACAGTCACGCCGCTGCTGCCGATCTGGTGCTCGTGCGGCAGCCATCCCATGTCGGTCACGGGACGCGATGCGCCGACCTGCCCTCCAAGGGCGGCCGCCAGGTCCTTGATGACTGCGAACTTCTCGGCCGTGCCCAGGCCGCGTCCGCCCGAGACGATAATGGGCGCCTGGGTGAGATCCACCGCGCCCGCCTCCCCCTTCTTGATCTCCACGAAGCGGGCCCTGATTTCGCTCCCCGCCGCGGCCGCGACCTTGCGCACGGTGCCGCTGGTCTTGCCGGTGAAAGCGGGCGAGGCCCCCCGCTGCAGCGTGGCGACGAGGGGACGGCTGTCCCCCATTTCGAGCACCTGGATGAACTTGCCGTTGAACACCTTCCTCGTGAACCGCGGGCGGCCCTCCACGAAGGCGATGCCGGAGCACTCGGTGGCCAGCGGCACGCCGAGGCCGGCGGCCACGAGCGGCGCCACGTCCCACCCGTTCGGAGTGTGACCGACCAGGAGCATCTGCGGCGCCTCGTCCTTGACAACGGCCTCGATGGCCCGGCCAAAAGCGTCGCCGGTATAGTTCTCGACCGCCGCCCCCTCGGCGAAAATGACCTCCGCGGCGCCGCGCGCCGCCACCTGGTCGGCCAGCGCCTCGACACCTTTTCCCAGAACCAGCGCTTTCACCTCCGCGCCCGGATTCCAGCCGGCCTCCTTCGCCAGCCGGTGGGCCAGGCCGAGAAGCTCCCAGGTCGTGTCCCGGACCGCGCCCCCTTCATGCTCGACAAGGATCAGGATTTTGCAGCCCATGCTCAGATCACCCCCGTCTTCTCGCGGATGCGCTTCACGATCTCGCGGGCGACCTCGTCGGCCGCTCCCTTCACGATCTCGGCGCCCTTCCCCTTCGTGGGAAGCGCCAGCCGCACGGTCCGCAGCCTGGCGGCCTTGCCGCCGACCGTCGCGGGGTCGATACCGAGGTCCTGGAGCCCGACCGTCCTGATCTCCTTCTTCTTCGCGGCCATGATCCCCTTGAGGCTGGCGTAGCGCGGCTCGTTGATCCCGGTCTGCACCGTGATGACCGCGGGCAGCGTCAGGTCGACGACTTGAAGCCGGTTGTTCTCCAATTCTCTCTCGACGCGCACGACCCCGCCGTCCTGGAGCGCCAGGGACAGCGCCGCAGTGGCGCACGGCCGATCGATGAGCCGCGCCAGGAGAGGGCCAATCTGCGCGTAGTTGTCGTCATCCGCCTGCAACCCGGCGAGGATTAGGGAAAAGCCCTCGGTCTTGATGGCGGCCGCGATGACGGTTGCCATCGCCAGCGGCTCGCTCCCCTCGAGGGCGGCGTCCTTCACGTGGATCGCCCGGTCGGCGCCGGTTGCAAGGCAGGTCCTCAGAATAGTGGCGGCCCTCTCCGGGCCGACCGACAGCGCCACGACCTCGGTCACCTTCCCCGCGTCCTTGAGCCGCAGCAGCTCTTCGAGCGCGTACCGGTCATAGTCGTTCAGGCCGTAGGCGAGATTGGCTTCGTCGACCCACGTTCCGGCGCTGTTGAGCCGTAAAGGCGAATCGGCGTTCGGGACCTGCTTGACGAGCACCAAGCTCTTCATCCCCACCTCCGCGGATGATCGTGAGGCGCCTAGGATAGTCGATCAGACATCTTGGTCAAGCGGGGCGGAGGGGGGCGGCCCGGGGTCGCCCCCCTCCGCTCGCGTGCGCTGTTCACTCCTGTCGCGCAGCGCCGCGCCCCGCAGCCTCCGGGCCGTGTGAGACGGAGCGCCGGGGCCCCTCCGCGCGGTCTTCAGCGCGGAGGGCGGCGCGAGGCGAACCGAGGGGAGGAACGCGAAGCGTTCCGGACCCGTGCCCGGCGGCTGCGGGGCGCGGCGCGGCGCGACTGAAAGAGCTTCCGGCGCCGGCGGCCCGTGTCCAGGGCGGGCGGCCGGCGCCGGGTTTCTGGGAGCCCCGACAAAAGACGGTGGGGAGCAGCCGTCTTGGGGCTGGGGGGGGAGGGTCCGGACTCGGGGTCGCCCGGGAAGATCGGTGGCTCCCTTCGAACGGGCCCGGTCGGCTGTCCGTAAACCGGGCCGGAAGAATCGACGGGCTCACGAGGCCCGTCGTAGATGAGCTGGTACTTGCCGAAGGAGACGCGCTCCACGATGAGTGTCGTGGCCGCGAGGTTGCCCATGCAATGCCGGACCAGGAAGCTCTGGACGCGGGGGAGCGGCCAGTCGTTGAGCGACAGAACACGGGCCGCGTCGCTGGCGGTGAACGGTTCCTGAAGCCTTCCGGTCGCGATCACTTCCCTGAGAAGATCGTCCAGGCTCATGTCGATCCTCCTCTGCGCCGCGCGAGAACGCAACCACAAGAGCATGTTGCTCCACGTCAATCGCGTTTCGAACCGAGGTCTGAATACTGAACCTGAGATGAACTCTGGCGGCGATTCACTGACCGGCCCGGATCCAACCTTTCCGTCCGGTCGCTGATGCGACGCCCGGAATATACGTTCAAAACTGTTATGGCGCAATGACATTAGTTTTTCTTTTCGTATGCTGTCCTTCCGGATGGTCCTCGGCGCGCGTGAACCTCTGCGATAATGATTTCCATGGACGACCGCATCCAAAATCTCGGAGAGTCGATCTGGGCCACGCTGCAACGCATGGTCCGCGAGCTGCTGAGCCGTAAGCCGGGCGGGCACCTTGTCGACGGACGGATGCCGGAGATCGATCTGCACCTGCCGATCGTCGTGCAGGGCCCCGACGCCGGGCCCCAGGATTTCGCGCGGCGACTGAGGGCGATCCTGGACGGCCAGATTGAAGAGGCGATCGCGCAGGCCGCCGCCTTCCGTCCCGGACATGCTTTCTGCCACCGCTGCAGCGCCGCCGACTGCGCGCACTCCCTTCCGCCGTCCTCCCGGCACGTCTTCATCGGCTACGCACCGACCGGCACGCCCCGCTGGGAGGAGTTCGCCCAGTTCTGCCTCGAGCGGCGCCACCCGGAGGTGGACAGGCTGTACGGCGATCCGCCGGCGTTCCTGACGCTGTTCCAGGATGCCGGGACCCTCGGGGCCGAGCTTCTTCAGCCGTTCCAGGTCGAGACGCGGCAGCTGCTCGGGCAGGTGACGGCGGGGTTTTTCCCCCTGCGGACGCAGGCCGGGGAAGGACGGGGTGTCCTGGCCCTGACGCTTCAGGTAAGCGCCACGGGGCCGCCCGGCGGCGCCCGCCGGCTCGGCCTGAACATCCTCGGAAGGACGCCGCAGGGGGAGGATCTCGGCATGCTGTGGGAGAGGCAGGACGACCTGGCCTGGCGCCGGGCGGTCCGCTGGGCCCAGGCGGCGCTCACCACTGTCGGCCGCGCCGCGCCCCACTCCGGCCGCCACGCGGCGCGCCCCCCAAAGGAAGTGGAGGACAGAGTGGCGGGAATCCTGCGCGGCCTGGCGCGCCGCCTCGAGGCCGACCTGCGCGCGCGCTCACGCCGGACGCAACACGCTGACCACCGCCACGAGGCGGGCGACCGGCCCACGCGCAAGGCCATCGACGACGTCAAAGAGGCCCGGTCCGCCGCCGCCTACCTGGTCGACGAGCGGTCAGGTGCCATGGTCATCCTGGGAGAGCGCGGCCGCACGCACTTCTTCACGCCGGAGGGGCGCCTGGTCTCGAGCGTCCGCTACAGCCGCGACGCGATCGAGCGCAAGCGGAAGCTGGGGCTCTGGCGGGTCATCAGCGAGGCCGAGGCGCGGGAGTTCAGGGACAGGGTCCTGCAGGGGGGACGGAAGGAGCGGGAGGCGCCGGCCCCCTAACCTGCCCGGCAGCCGAGGACGGCGCCGATTCTCTCCGCCGCTCCGAGCAGTCGCGCGGCCTGTTCCGCCGCGATCTTCGGCCGTTTGTTCTCCGATTCCTGCCGTACCTTTCTCGCGAACTCGTCGATCTTGTGGCAGGCCTTGTCGACTCGACCGCGGGCGGTTTCCCTGATCGCCTCCCTGATCTTGTTGTCCAGGTCATTGGCCAGGCCCTTCGGGATTGGAAGGGTCTCGAGGAGCCTGCCGAGATTGCCGAGCTGCTCTTCCGCGCCGGCGACATGCACCAGGAAGCTTCCGCCCGCCCCGTTCCCGGACGCATCGGAGGCCGTGCAGACCACTCTCGTGGACGCGCCTGCGGCATTGATGGGGACGATGCTACCCCGCGGCGGGAGGCAGGCAGGGACGATCGGCCCCTGGCACAGGTCGGTTGCGATGACGGCGGCATCGAGCGGCGCGCCCCCGGGGCCGGTGGCGTCGATGGTGACGAGCCCGGGGAGATCGAGCACCGGCGGCGCCGTGTCGACAACGGACGAAATCGCCGAGCCGGTGCCTTCCTCGCCGAAGGTGTCGACCACCCTCACCCCGATCCGGTGAGGCCCGGGCGGGAGCACAATGACGACCAGGGGCCCGCTGGCCAGCGGCCTCTGAGACGGCAGTCCCGGGTCCTCTTTCCACTCGTACGACACGATCTCCCCCGACAGGCCCGGGGGCGAATCGGGGTCCTCGGAGGCGGTCGCGTCGAGCGTCAGCGCCCCGCCGCCCGGCCGATCGCATTCGGCGATCGGAGTCACGACCACCACGGCGCGGGGAGCATTGTTGACGATCAGATCCTTCTCCCCCTGGTAGAGGAATTCCCCCGCCGCCGACACCGGGACCGTCGTCCCGTCGGTGAGAGTTATCCGCAGCAGGTACCGAGCACCCGGCAGCAGCCCCGGGATGGCCGAACGGCGGGGCAGCCCGTTCGTGAAGGGTATCGTCAGGATGGCGGAGCCCATCGCCGGCGAGGGCCGACCGGTCTTGGGCGCCGAGATGAGATCGAAGACTTCCAGTGCGCCGCTCAACGGATCGCCCTGGGGGTCGCGGGCGAGCGCCGCGACCTCGAGCACCTCCCCGCCGTCCTGCCGGATGGCGGTCAGCGACAGAGTCGGCTGGCACGCGTCCCCCGATCCATCGCGGTTCGAATCCTCCTGGCCGGGATCGAAAACCACCGGGCAGTCGTCACAGGCGTCGCCGACGAAGTCATGGTCGGCGTCCTCCTGCCCCGGGTTGAAGGCCATGGGGCAGTCGTCGGAACCGTCCGGCACACCGTCCCCGTCGCCGTCCCCCAGGACGCCCAGTGTCGCGGGGATTTCCACGAGCGGAGAAGCGGGATCGTCGCTGATGATCTCTACGGTTGCACGGTAGCCCCCCGGCGCGAGGGTCCCCGCACGGAAGAGCGCGGTGATCGGCAGAGCGCCGCCGGGGGGAACGACACCGGCAACCGGGTCGAGTGAGAGAAATTTCCCGGAGCAGGCCGCGGGCGCCTCGAGCGCGATCCCGGCGGGGGCGCCGAGGCCGACGGCCACCTGCCGGACGTTTCCGGAGGAAATTTCGACCGCGACGAGCCTGCCGCCCCGCTCCGTCACGTACGCGGTGCCGCCGGCCTCGTCCAGGGCGATACCACCGGGCGCCTCCAACCCGGCCGCGACATCCCGGATGACGCCAGTGGCGGGGTCGACCGCGACCAGCTCACCATCCTCGTTCGTCACGTAGGCAGGACCGCCGGACGCGGCAAGCGCCATGGCGGTCGCGCCGACCAGCCCGGCGGGGACGCGCGCGATCGCCCCGGACGCGAGGTCGATCGAAACGAAATCGCCGCTCTGCCCATCGACCACATAGGCCGACCTCCCGCCGGGGTCGAGGGCCAGGGCGGCCACGCTGCCGGCACCCGACGCCACGCGCTTGAAGGTCCCCGTCCGGAGATCGACCGCGGCAAGAGTGCCGCCGCTCTCCGCCACGTACGCCACGGTCAGCGCCGGGTTCAGGACCACGGCCGAGGGGCCCTGCAATCCCGGGGCGAAGCGGGAGACCTGTCCCGTCGCGAGATTGACCGTCGTCAGCGTCCCGGTGACCTCCGTAACGTAGGCAATCCCCCGGGCCCCGTCGAGCGCCAGGCCGCGAGGGGAAGAGAGGTGCGTTGCGACGGGGGCCTTCGCTCCCGTGGCGAGGTCCACCGCCGCGACGGCGCCGCCCATCGTCTCGCTCACGATCGCGCGGCCGGGCCGGCAGGCCCCGGGCGGCGCGCCCTCCGGCTCCAGCCCGATGATCTTGAGGCCGAACGTGAGGGGGCTTCCTCCGGTGTTGGCCAGGGTCAGCATTCTCGTCTCCTGCCTCCCCGCGGTCACTTTCGCGTCGAGGGCGGGGGGCTGGACGCCCATGACCGGGGGCGCGCCGCCGGCCCCCGTGAGTAGTACGCGTACAACCGGGTTGTCGGGATCGTTGCTCGCGATCGTCAGGACGCCTTCGAGCCTTCCCAGGGAGGCGGGATGGAACCGGACACGCAGGATCGCGGTTCCCCCAGGCGGGATGCCGAAAAACGAAGGGGTCGCGGAGAATTCCGCCGGCTCGGCGATGACGGGACCGACCTCCAGTCCGACGCTGCCGGTGTTCATGAGTGTGAGCACGACCTCCGCCGTGACCCCCGCGAAGATCGTTCCGAAATCAAGCCCCGCGGAGAGGTCGGCGCCCGGGTAGCGCAGCTGGACCATCTGGCGGTTCACCGCGCAGCTCGTTCCGACAGCCGGGGAATTGCGTACCGCGATCTCCACCGCACCGTCCTCCGCCAGGGAGCTCAGGAGCGCCGCGTCCAGGCGGAATGTCCCGCCGGCGGTAGCGCAGACCGATGGCGCCCTCCCCACGCTTCCGAGCAGAGTCCCCTCCGCCGACACTGTCGCCGTCTCGCTGGTCCCGTCGAAATCGCCCCGTGCCAGGACGGTCAGCAGCCCATCCCCGCGCGGCGGGACGGGAACGGGCAACCGGTGGACGATGAGCGCACCGTCCGTCACGAAGTCGGCGACCGACTCCAGAGTCACCTCCTGCCCGGACACTTCGAGGTTCGGCGCCGCCAGGACCGTCAGGCTCGCCGGGACCGCCAGAAGTGTCGTGACCGGGGCGTCGGTCGACACCTCGATGGTCGCCTGGTACCCGCCCGGTGCGAGCGCTCCCGCCCGGAAGGAGACCCCGACATCGACCGAACCGGAGGCAGGGATGATGCCCGACCTCGGGGACAACGCGAGGAACGCCTGCAGGCAGCCGGGAGGGACCTTGAGGGCGAGCGCGAGCGGCGTGCTCAACCCCGGCGCCAGCCGCCGGATGGCGCCGGTTGCGAGATCGACCGTGGACAGGACGCCGGAACCCGACTCGGTGACCCAGGCCGCGCTCCCGGTGGCATCGAGGGCGATGCCCCATGGATCATGCAGTCCCGACGCGATCCGGCGGACGTTTCCGGTGAAAAGGTCGACCGATCCGATCTCTCCTCCCTGGAGGTCGGTCACGTACGCCGCGACCTCGCCCGCGTCGAGCGCCACCGCCGCGGGACTGGCGAGCCCCGAGGCGAATCGCGTGACCCGCCCCGAGCCGAGATCCACCGCGGCGAGCGATCCCCTGGTGGACTCGGTCACGTAGGCGGTCGTCCCCGCCCCGTTCAGGGTCATGCCGAAGGGGCCTCCGAGCCCCGAGGCGACGGCGGCGACGCTCCCGGTCGTGAGATCGACCGCGCTCAGCCTGCCGGCCCCGTACTCGGCGACATAGGCGATCGTTCCATCGGGGGCGATCGCGATCGCCGCCGGGTCGTCCAGACCCGATGCGATCCGGGTCACGGCGCCGGTCTTGAGATCGGCGGCGGAAAGGTCGCCGCCGAACTGGGTGACATACGCCGTGGTACCCGCCGGATCGAAGGCGACGGCCCTGGGGCCGAACAGGCCCGGGACGGCCGTCGTGATCGCCCCGGTCGTCAGATCGACCGCGGCGATCCCCCCGCCGTTGAACTGGGCCACGAAGGCGGTCGTCGACAGGCAGGCCAGGGGCGGCTGTTGCGCCGCTCCGCCCCGGGCCCGCAGGACGAATCCGGCGGGATGGTCGCCGGGGTTGACGATAGTCAGGGTGCGCGACGCGAAGCCGGCCTGCGGCAGCGTCGTGGCGAGGCTTCCCGGTGTGGACTGCAGCGCCGGCGGCGCGGCTCCCAGCCCCGACAGCGCGATGCGGACGAGCGGGAGATCCGGATCGTTGCTCGCGAGCGTCAGGGTCCCCACGGCCGGCCCCGGAACGGAGGGCCGGAATCGCACCGCAACACTTCGCGCCTCGCGCGGCGGGATCGTCAGCGAAGCCACCGAGGGGGAGAACGCGGTGACGTCGGAGGCTATCGAACCGATCTGAAGGGGCTCGCTGCCCAGGTTCCTTACCGTCATCCCGGCATCGCGACCGAGGCCCGGGAACAGGGACCCGTAATCGATCCGGTCATCCGGCCCCCTGTACGACAGGCGGGCGGTGTGACGGTTCAGCGCGCAGGAGGGGTCCACCGCTTCGGAGTTCCTTATCTCTATCTCCACCGTCCCGTCGGCCGCCAGGTCGGCGAGCCGCGCCGCCGCGACCGGGAAGCTGGCGGCTGCCGGCACGCAGTCCTGGCCCGCGCCTCCGACCGATCCCAGGGGCACTCCTTCCGCCGTGACCGACGCCTTCTCCGAGCTCAGGCCGTAATCCCCGTCGACGAGGATCTGGATCGTCCCTTCGCCGCCCGGAGCGACCCTCGCCGGCAGCCGGTGCAGCGTGCCGGCGGCGACGGTCGTGTAGTCCTCCGCCGACTCCAGCGCGATCTCCTGTCCGGTAACGGCGATGTTGGGGGCCCCGGCCACCGTCAGGGTCACGGGCACCCGGACCGTGGCGGAACCGGGCACGTTCGTCCCGATCCGCAGCGACGCGGCGAGGACAACGGGGTCGAGAACGCCCGTATCGAGCGTGACGGCAAAGTCCTGGGAAAGGCCCGGGGGAATCGTCCCCCCTTCCGGGGACCACCGGAGCCACGAAGCCGAAGGGGGCAGCACCGCGCTGAGGCTCACGACAAGCGGACTCTCCCCGGTGTTGGCGATCCTGAGGCTCCGGACGATGACGTCCCCCGTCGCGACCGTCTCGCTCAGGGATGACGGTGACACGGCCACGCCGGGGGGCGGCGCCGCGGCGCCGCTCGCGGGCACATCGAGCGACGGGGCGTTCACGGCGTTGCTGCCGAAAACGAGGATCGTGCCAAGCGTGCCGGGCGCCGCCGGCGCGTAGGTCACCGCCACGATCCGCGAGCCGCGGGCGGGGACGGAAAACGACGTCGCGTCGACCGTCACCGCCGGGTCCCCGGCCGCAACACCGGTGACGACCAGCGTGTCGGTCCCCTGGTTGAGGATCTTGAGGCTCAGGGTCCGGGAGGCTCCCGCGAAGACGGCGCCGAATTCGAGGGAGGCCGGCTGCGCGGCGATCGTCGGGGCGCCCGTGACGTGCAGCGAAACCGGATGCCGCACCAGCGGCCGGGCGGGGTCGTTCGACCGTACGAAGACCGCGCTTTCGTAGTCCCCTCCCTCCAGACCGGTCGCGTCGAGGCTCAGCGTGACCTCCGCGCTTTCGCCGCCTAAGAGGCGTCCCTGGATCGGCGCGGCCGAGAGCCAGAGCGGAGTGGAACTGATCCGGACGGCGAGCGCGTCGTGCAGGTACGGCTGGTCGACGGCGATGCCCAGGCCGATCGTGCCGGTCCCGTCCTGGATGCCGACGGTGGCGCCGGTCGTCGTCCCCGACATCATCAGATATTGGAATCGGATCTCCCCCGTGGCCAGGATGGTGGTCTGAAACGTGTAGGTGCCCGGGCCGCGAAAACGCGGTACGTCGGTGAACTGGACGCTGAACCCCGCGGGGTCCCGGCGGTAGGCGGCGCGCGCGGCCCCCCGGAAGTCGAGGTCGTCCCAGAAGGGCGCGACGAGGTTGGCGGGAGACCCGGCATCCGGCAGCGGCTGGTTGTCGAACGGCGCTGCCTGGTCGGTGAAAGACAGGAAGCCGTTCGTGCAGACCCGCACCGAGTCGAAGTTCTGTCCGTAGAAAGAGACGCTGAATCCAAGGGGGATCGGCTCGGAGATCTGGTCATCGCTGGTCAGCGAATCGATCACGGTCCCCGTCGCGGCGATGTCCTCCCAGGCGAAGAGGGGGCCGCCCGCCAGATCGCTGTCGAAGAAGCGGTAGCCGAATCCGTCGGGGCCGCCGGAAACAAGCGGCGGGACGCTCCAGTCCAGGCGGCCGGCCCCGGAGTTCTGCACCGTCAGGGTCCGCATGGCCGGCTGTCCCGTCAGCAGGTCAGCCGAGAACGAGCCCGGGAAGGTCGTAATCGTGGGCGCGGGGAGGGTCCCGGAGAAGACCACGTTGCTGACCGGCCCGGCGTTCCCCCATTCATCCAGCGCCCGGAGCGCGAAGTAATAAAGCGTCTCCGGCTCGAGACCGGAAACCTCCCAGGTCTCGGTGGCGCCGGCCGGCCCCGGCGCGGGCGCCTCGGGCGATCGCGCGACGGAAGAGAAGTTGGCGGCATCGATGGGATCCCGCGAGTAGCGGATGTCGTAGGTCGTGGCGGTGCCCTGGGTGCCGTCGTCCCCCGTTGCCGTCCAGCGAAGCGCGATCGAGTTGCTCGCCGGCTCGACGACAGCCAGGTCTTCGATCGCGCCGGGTGGCGTGCTGTCGGGTGTCGCGATCGCCCGGAAGACGTTGAGCCGCCCCCCGCTGATCGTGCGACCCTCGAGATCGGGCATGCGGTCGACGGATGACAGGAGCCTCTGCTTCAGCGCGGCGACACCGATGCCGGGCGCTATCGCCCGGACTATGGCTGCCGCCCCGGCGACATGGGGCGTGGCCATCGAGGTCCCGCTGAAAAGACCGTAGTTCCTGCCGGGCAGCGTGCTGAGAATGGCGACTCCCGGGGCGCCGAGATGAACGGTCGTCCGCCCGTAATTCGAAAAGCTCGCCAGGCCGTCGTTCCTGTCGGTGGCGGCCACCGAGACGACGTTCGGCACGTTGTACGACGCCGGATAGAACGGGGCGGCATCGTTGTCCGAGCTCTCGTTGCCGGCCGCCGCGACGAACAGGATATTGGCGGTCGCGGCGGCCCGGATCGCGTCGAGCAGGGCGTTCGAGAAGGCCCCGCCCCCCCAGGAGTTGCTCATGACGTCAACACCGGCCCCGGTCGCGTAGTCGATCGCGGCGATGGCGTCCGAGGTGAACCCCGACCCGTCGGCGAACAGGAACTTCAATGGGACGATCGTCACCTGCCAGTTGACCCCGACCGTACCGACACCGTTGTTCCCCACGGAGCCGATCGTCCCCGACACGTGCGTGCCGTGCCCGTGATCGTCCATCGGGTCGTTGTCGCCGTTGGCGAAGTCCCAGCCGCGCACATCGTCGATGAAGCCGTTCTGGTCGTCGTCGATGCCGTTGCCGGGTATCTCGCCAGGGTTGGTCCAGACGTTGGCCTGCAGGTCCGGGTGTGTGTAATCGATCCCGGTATCGATGACCGCCACCTTGATCGCGCGACTGCCGGTCGTGAGGTTCCAGGCCGACTCGGCGGCGATGTCGGCCCCCGGCGTCCCCCCGTCCTGGCCGGTGTTGTGCAGCCCGTACATCTCGGGAAAGCGCAGGTCGTCCGGGGCGCGTACCACATGGACGATGTAGTTCGGCTCGACATATTCGACGTCCGGGTCGTTCCTCAGGGTCGCGATCACCGCCTCCGTGCTCATCCCCGGCGGCAGGGTCCACCGTTCGGCGCCGCTGCGGAACTGCGCGCGCCGCGTCGCTCCAAGCCGCGCCATCGCATCGGGCACGGGGGTTCGCCGGGCATCCTGCCGAAACTTGATCAGGACTTCGCCCGAAGCATGGGGGGCATAGACGACCGGCTTAGAGAGCGGGGCAGTCGCGGCGGTGGGGTTAAGCCAGAGGAACAGCGCGGTCAGGAGAAGGAGCGCGGATTTGCCGAGGAGGTGGCCGGCGGTATGCCCGCCGCGAGGGGCGCCGAGTGTCGAAGGACGCAGGGCCATAGCGTCAGGATACCTCCCGGCCCGTTGACACCCTCTCCCGAGGCGCCCGGCTCCGCAAAGTCATTCCCGGAAACATACGGCGACCGGAACAGTGTGTTCCCTGCCGCGCACCCGGGATTATGGCACCATCGGCACTCTGAAGGAAGACTTGCGTGGGCGCCTTGCGGGCCTGGAACCGCTACGGGCCCGCGCCGCATCCAAGCACGCCGCCGATCCGCCGCGCCGCCGTCATCATGGTGGACGCCTGGCCCGGGGTGATCTTCGGCTTTTTCTTCGTCGACTCCTGTGTTACCTTCTTCGAAAACTCCTCCAGCTTCTTGCACGCATGGTCCGGCTTCCCCTTGCCCAGCTCCTTCAGCGCTTCGTTGAGCTTGTTATCGAGGTCGTTCGCCAGCCCGCCATGGAAATGGAAGCTCTCCAGAACCGCCCGCAGTGCCTCCAGCTGCTCCGCCGCCCCTGCCACGTGCACCGTGAAGCTGCCGGTCGTCCCGTTGTGCGCCCCGTCCGTCGCTTTGCAAGCGACCATCGTCACCTGACCGGGAGCGTTGATCGGGAAGGTGCTCCCCGAAGGCGGGGTGCAGACCGCCATGACGGAGCCGGCGCAGGTATCGCGAGCCGACGCCGCGTAGGTCACGACCGCTCCGGCCGGGGTCGTCGCGTCCACCGTAAGCGCGGCGGGCAGCGTCAGGACCGACGGCTGCGTATCCCGGACCGTCACGGGCACGGCACAGGTCGCGATATTGCCCGCCGCGTCGGTCGCCGTGAAGGTCACCGACGTGGTCCCCAGGGGGTAGTCCCCCGAGGCGTCGGCTCCATTCCCGTTGCGGCTGTTGGTCACCCGCGGCGCCGCGCCGCAGACATCCGTGGCTGCCGCGACAAGGCTCACCTCTGTCCCCTCCGGCCCGGCGCACTCGGAGGGCTCCACCTGCGGGCAGGAGAGCAAAGGCGGCGCCGTGTCCTGCACCGTGATGGTCGTGTTGCCGAGGTCCGTCTCGCCGTAGATATCGGTCACCCGCAGCGTCACCCGGTGTGCGCCCAGAGGCAGCGTCACGGCCAGCACCGGCCCCGTCCCCAGGATCCGCTCCGCGGGCAGCCCCGCGTCCTCGAGCCACTCGTACGACGCGATGTCGTCGTGCGTCCCGGGGCTCGAGTCGATGTCTTCGGACGCCGAGCCGTCGAGCGTGACGACACCCCCTTCCGGCCGGTCGCACTCGACCGCCGCCGGCGTCGCGATCGCCGCGTGGGACGGATTGTTGATGACCAGATGCGTTTCACCCTGGTAGATGAACTCCGCCCCGGCGCTCACCGGCACCGTGTTGCCATCGGTCACCGTCAGCGACAGACGGTACGAGCTGCCGGATTCGAGCCCCGTGAGGTCCGCCTGCCGTGGCAGGCGGCCGCTGACCGGGAGCGTGACCCAAGGCAACACAGGCGTTCTTGGTATCCCGTTCAGCGGCCGCCTGCCACGGCCGGCGGGCCACACGGGGGTCGAATACGGCAGCACGGACCGTCTGTCGCTGTCGGTGTACGCTTGCAACACCGTGCCCGTGTGCGCCAGCGACCAGATCACGCCGCGTTCATATAGGTGCGCGAGGTATGCGCCGAGCCGGTCGAGTCGCGTTGGGACCGTATGCGCGCCTGCGGCACCCGATCTATACGGGACTAATCCTTGCGACGATTGGCTCTGCGATGGTCATCGACAGATGGCGATGCGTCCTGGGAGTGTGCCTGGTAGTGGCGGGATATTGCTTTAAAGCGAAGAAAGAAGAGTCGATGCTCACCCAGCAGTTCGGAGAC
>JANMQK010000055.1:0-23079 GCA_031370485.1 Acidobacteriota bacterium
CTTCACCTGTCCCGGGAACTCCTGCTCGAGCCCGCTCACGGCGGGCTTCAGCTTCGCGCAGATCATTCACCCAGGAAGGTAGTAGTACGTCACCTCGACCGCCGTCTGGGACGGGGCCTTCGGTGCCTCCTGCGAGCAGGAGAGCGCCAGAGTCAAACCCAGCACTGCAAGAAGAGTCCCTGACATCCAGAACCCCGTTTTCCGCATCTGCACCTCCATGAAATGGTGTGAACGCCCGCTTCCTACCGCGCCGCGGCGCCGCTCCCTGGAGGGACCGGGAAGCCCCGGTCGCGCATCAGGGCGTCGATGCTCGCGTCTCTCCCACGGAACGCGCGGTACGCTTCAGCCGGATCGACCGCGTTCCGCACGGCGAAGAGGTTCTCCACCAGCTTCTTCGCGATGGCCTTGTCGTAGAAGCCGCCGGGGGCCTGTTCGAAGGCTTCCGCCGCATCCGAGGTCAGCACGTCGGCCCACAGGTAGCCATAGTACCCCGCGGCGTACGATTCCCCTTCGAAGATGTGCCGGAAGTGCGGGCTTCGATGCCGCATGACGATCTCGTCCGGCATCTTCAGCGCAGCCAGCATGTCGCGCTCAAACGTGTCCGGGTCGATGCCCGCGGGGTCGGTCATGTGGTACTTCATGTCGATAAGCGCGGATGCCAGGTACTCCGTCGTGTCGAACCCCTTGTTGAAGGTCGCGGCCTTCTTGATCTTCGCGACGAGCGCGGGGGGTATCGGCTTCCCGGTCTTCCAGTGCACGAGGTAGCCGTTAATCACCTTGTCGGTCAGCACCCAGCGCTCGAGAAGCTGCGACTGGAACTCCGTGTAGTCCCGCACGCCGCCGTTGAGCGTGGGGTACTCCACGGTCGAGGAAAAATAGTGCAGCGCATGGCCGAACTCGTGGAACAGCGTCCTGGCGTCGCTCCAGGAGATCAGCACCGGCTCCCCCGGGGCCCCCTTGATGAAGTTCGAGTTGTTCGAGGCAAGGACCGTCCTCTTCCCGTGAAACGACTCGTGGCCGCGATAGGTGTTGGCCCAGGCCCCCGATTGCTTGCCCGGCCTGGCGTACGGGTCGAGGTACCACAGGCCGACGTGCCGCCCGGAATCGCGGTCGGTGACCTCCCAGACCCGCATGTCCTCCTGGTAGACCGGCACCGAGCCTGGCGGCACCGGCTTGAAGTCGAAGTTGAACAGGGCGCCGGCGACGAAAAACATCGCCTCGCGCAGCTTGTCCAGCTGCAGGTACTGCCGCACCTCGTCGGAATCGAGATCGTACCTGGCGCGGCGGACCTTCTCGGAGTAATAGCGATAGTCCCACGGAGCAATCTTGATCCCGGCGCCTTCCTTGTCGGCGAGCGCCTGCATGTCGGCGACCTCTTCCTTGACCCGCGCCAGCGCGGCGGGCCAGACGGCCTCCATGAGCGCCAAGGCTTTCCCGGGGGTCTTTGCCATCCGGTTCTCGAGCTGCCAGGCGGCGTAGTTGTCGTACCCGAGCAGGTGGACCCGCTCGTTCCGCAACCTCAGAATCTCGGCGATGACGGCGTTGTTGTCGTGCTCGCCGCCGTTGTCGCCGCGGGCGTAATAGGCCCGCCAGACCTTCTCGCGCAGGGCCCGCTCGTCGGAATAAGTCAGGAACGGGTCCATGGATGAGCGTGTGTTGGTGATGGCGTACTCCCCCGCGCGCCCCCGCTCCGCGGCGGCCGCGGCGCTCGACTGAATGAACGAGTCGGGCAGCCCGCGGAGCTGGTCCTTCGTGATGAACTGGACGTATCCTTCCTCGTCGGCCAGAACGTTGTTGCCGAACGCCGTGTAGAGCTCGGCCAGCCGCGTGTCGATCGCCGCGTAGCGCTTCCTGGCCTCTCCTTCGAGGCGGGCGCCGTCGCGCGCGAAGCCGTCGTACACCAGCCAGACGAGCCGCTTCTGGTCCGGCCGCAGCGTTTCGCTCTTGCTCTCGTAAACCGACTTGACCCGGGCGAAAAGCGCCGCGTTCTGGGTGATTTTCGTGCGGAAATCGGCGAGCCTTGGCGCCATCTCCTTCTGGATCACGCGGAAGTCGGCGGTGCTGAGATTCGAGCTCCAGATACCCCAGTACACGAGCACCCGATCGAGCTCGCGCCCGGCGTCCTCCATGGCGGCGATTGTGTTCTCGAACGTCGGCGGATCGGGGTTGCCCGCGATGTCGTCGATCTCCTGGAGATTCTTCGCCATGCCGGCCTCGAGCGCCAGTTTCAGCGCGCCCAGGTTCATCGTGTCGAAGGCGGGCACGCCGCCGTACGGGCCGGACCACTCCGCCGTCAGGCTGTTCCCCTGGGGCGTCGGAGTTTTCGACGTGGAGGTCGGCTTTGGCGTCAGGCCGGAGCAGGCGTTGATGAATGTCATCGCAATGAAGACAGTGAGGATCGGAAGCATGGCGCGCATGGGATGAACCCTCCGCGGGCGGATTCTAGCAGACTATCTCCGGGCACGCGGGTGCAGGAATGATTGAAACTCCCCGGCCCGTCCTGCATCACAAGCCCCGAACCAGGTGATGCATGATGCCGATGACCCTGACCGTCCTGGCCCTTGGCGCGATGCTCCTGGGCTCTTCCCCCTCCCCCGTCGCGAACCCCGGATCGCCCGGCCGGTTCGCTCCCTACTCCGCGGGGAATCCGTGCATGGACGTGGGTGTGGATCGCTCCTACACGCAGTTCCAGGTCAATCTCGCCGACGAGCACGCGCTCCTCGAAGGGAGGCTCCACGCCGGCCCGCGCGGCGCGGCGCTCGATGTCGGCGATTCGGGGCGGAGAATCGAGCTGGTGACGAACGCCTCCATGGCGGACTGGCTGTTCGCGTACCCGTTTCTCGACGGTGTGGTGGGAGTCTGGGGCCGTCCGATCCTGCAGGACGACTGTTCGCTACGAGACGACACCTTTTACGTGGACGCGATCTTCCCGGCGATCCTCGTCCAGGACCGGATCGACCCCGCGCTCGACCTGATGCGGAGGGATGACGCGCCGTCCCTCCGGGCCGCGGCGCTGACCTACGGCGGGGTCCTCCGCCGGGCAGCCGGTGTCGTGGCGGCGGGGGACGGTACGGACCACCGCGACGAGGGGCCGGGAAGCCGCGTGGCCGCGTCGATCCTCGAAGAGGAGATTTTCTCCAACGAAGCCGCCCGCGGGCACGCGCCATGGCGGGTCAGCCTGCTGGGGTCCGGCGAGGTCCCGCCCGCCGAAACATCGGTCGACATCCTCCTGTCGGGGGCGGACGGCTCCACCGGCTTCTTCGGCCACATCGCCGTGGGAGGGGGCGGGCTGATCTACAACGTCTATCCCAAGGGGGGTGACAGGGGCGCCCCGGAGGCGGTGCCGATCGGGGACTACCTCTTCAACACGCAGCGGGGACAGGCGCTCCGCAGGCCGAACTGGATCCTCCGCATCGGAGGGCTGCCCGCGGAGATGGTCGCCGCGCTGCACGAGGAGATGCGGCGGCAGATCGAGGACATCCAGGAGGGGCGAAGCCCCTACCATCCCACGGCGAACAACTGCACCGTCGCGAGCTTCAAGGCGCTCGAGCACCTGGGACTCGGAGTCTCTTCGGCCCGTTACTTCACGCGCCGCTTCCCGAGGCTTGCCTTCGAGCGGCTCCTCGATCGCCTGCCCGGCATGATCGCTTCGGGCAGGCTGCCGGCACGGCGGGTGGAGATGATCTTCGTCCCGCAGGTCCCCACCCGAGTCACCGAGGGGCACGCCCCCAATCGTCCGCTGCGCGAGCGATCCCGGCTCGACTGAGACCGCCCGCGCCGCTCAGCGGTCGGTCACGGGCAGGCCTGGCTCGAGGCGGCGATCTCGGCGTCGCGCGAGCCTGCCTGCCCCGCGCCGCCGCTGTCGTAGCTGCCGCCTCCTCCGCAGTTGACCCCCCGGACGAGGTAGAAGAAGGCATCCCCCGTCGCGGGCGTGTCCGTGTCCGATAGCGTGGTCGCGCCCTGATCGTTCGCCAGGCAGGCCCCGACCGCTGTCGTGAAGTTCCCGCCGCCGGCGCGCAGAGTCGCGAGGCTGCCGCGCACGACGTCGTACCCCGTGGCGCCCGCCACCGCACTCCAGGCCAGGAGCGTGTCGCTCCCGGACGCATCGGCGTTCACCGAGGCGGTCCCCGACGGCGTGGGGACGTCATCGACCGCGCCGTTGCAGTCGTTGTCCCGCCCGTCGCACACCTCGGTACCGCCGGGATGGCTCGCCGCGCTGGTATCGTCGCAGTCGGTCTGGGCGCCGTTCGAACAGGAGGGGTCCCCGGGCGATCCGTATCCGTCGCCGTCGAGGTCGCGGCAGACGACGGCGCGGATCTCGCGGAGATTGGAGTACGGACCGATTTGGTTGCAGGGAGTGCCGAACAGACTGGCGACCCGATAGTCATAGGTCCCGGTGACCCGGCCGGTCAGGTTGAGCGCCTTCGTCGAGGCGCCCGTCGTCCCAATGATGTTCCAGTTCGCCGTCTGCAGCGTGATGTTGTCGATGAACCAGCCGAGGTACAGCGGCGAGGAGATGATGAGGTCGCTCGCCACGCGGAACCGGACCTTGATCGACTTGCCGGCGAAGCCGCTGAGATCGACGACGCGCTGGCCGGAGAAGAAACCCGAGTAGACGGCCACTTTCAGGAACCCCACCCCTCCGTCACTGACCTCCACAAAGCCGAAGTCGAATCCGTCCTCCAGGTCCTGGTAGGAGTCGTAGACCAGCTGGGCCCGGGTTCCCGCCGGGATGGCGATCGGGTTTGCGAGCGTCAGGGAGACATTGATGTCGTCGGTGTAGACGACCGAGTAGCCCTCCGTCGTGGTGTCCGGGTGCGCGGAGGAGACCCACTGCGGATCCCCAGTCCATTTCGAGTTCGACCCGCCGACGAGAGGCTCGCTGCCGTCGTCGGTGAAGATCGAGGAAAGCGTGCTCGCCTCCTCGACCTGGAAGGCACAGGCCTGCTCGGCCGGCGACGCCGGGAATGTCCAGGTCAGCCGCCAGTTGCCGTCGCGGTCGACACCGCCCACCTGGTCGGGCGGCGTGTCGTCCAGGACCCCGTTCAGGAAGGGCTGTTCCCGGACGACCAGGGGCGACGCCGACGCCCGGTAGTAGAAAGGCATCCGGAGCGTCTCGCCGCCCGATTTCGTAGCCACGACCCACCAGAGGAATTCCGTGGCCTGATCGCCGTTCGGGTCGACACCCGCTGGCGCGAGGCCGGTCGGAGTCGGCCGGCCGTCCACGGTGGTGGTGACATCGAAGGTGGCCTGAGACCCGGAGACCGCGCCAAGGGAGACCGAAGGCGCGCTCAACGTGACCGAGAAGCCGGTCGTTCCCACGATCGGCCGGGTCACCGTCCCGCGCAGCGCCCCCCCGTCCACGAGGCTCAGGGTCCAGGTACCCGCGGCCGAGGCCCCGGAGAAGTTCTGCAGCGTCACGGTGACGGAGTTGATCTGCGCGGGCACGCCCGTGTTGATCACCACCCTCTGGCCGAAGCTGTGCGTCGGCAGGAAGTTGGCGTCCCGCGCGTCGTCGGGCCCTCCGCTGCCGTTCGTGTCGTTGGTGCCCAGGGCCGCCCGCGCGTCCGACGCCCGCACGTTGTGGACCAGGCCCGAGCCGATCTCGTGGATGAAGGTGCGGGGATCGGTATCGGACACTGGCGTCACGTTGTCCGCGCCCCTCAGATTGGTCGCGGTGTTGGTCAGCGCCGCGCGCACGAGGCTCTGCGGGACGACGCTGTTCTGCGCCTGCTGGGCGGAGGCGCCGGCGCCGCTCCGGAGATCGATCGGGTTGATCGGCGACTGCCCCTTCAGTGACAGGAGCGCCTGGCGCACGAGCGCCGCGGAGCCGGTCACGTGCGGTCCGGAGAAGCTGGTCCCCGAGACGCTGATGAACCGGCTCGGGTCGCTCATGGTGCCACCGCCGGTGCTCGCTCCCCCCGCCGCGATCGTGGCGGAGTAGACGTTCAGTCCCGGCGCGGTCACGTCCGGCTTGAGGTACTGGAAGGTGTCGACCGGGCCGCGCGAGGAGAAGCCGGTCGTCGCGGCCGCGAAGGAGGCGGGCGACGGCGGGTTGATCCGGACCGGCAAATTGGAGATCACGCTCCAGGTTGCAGGGGTGTTCTTGTCGAAAGTCCCGGATTGGAAGCCGAGCGCGTCGCGCAGGTACTCGCCATTCGCCCTCGAGAGGCCGAAGACCGGGATGGCGGACGCTTGGGTGGTCGCCGCTTCGAGCTCGCCATCCACGTTATTGAAGATCAGCACGGCGACGGCCCCCTTGGCCGCGGCTTCGTTCGCCTTGTTCGCGAACAGGCCGGTCCCCGAAGCGCCGGCGTCCACAGTGCTGCCGCGTGACACGAGGGCGATCCGCCCCTGGACCGCGGCGGGCACCTGGTCGGGCGTGTCGGCGAAGCCGGCGTAGACGTAATGCTGCCCGAGGGGGAAAGTCACGTCGGGCGCTCCTCCCATGAGGTTCGCCACGATGTACCGGTCCTGCGACGCCACCGGCCGTCCCGTATCGTTCTGGGCGCCGGTCGAGACCCCCAGCGCCGTATAGCGCAGCGGTTCGTCCACCAGGACGTCCACCTCGTCGGTCGTCGCCCCGGGGTCGTTCGTCGCGGCGACGGCGATGACCCCGCGGCCGGCCGCGGGCGAGCCGAGGGTGTTTTCGTTGGGACCCGAGTTGCCGGCGGAGGCGACGGCGACGGCGCCCGCGAGGGCCGCGTTGCTGGCGGCCACCGCGTCGCTGTCGTTCGGGTCGCCGCTCGAACCGCCGAAGCTCATGTTGATCACCGTGGCGATCGGCTTGGGGTTCCCGGCGGGGTCGGTCGGCGAGACGGCGTCCTCGAGGGCCGTGACGATGTTCACCGTCCCGACGCAGGTGAAGAGCGTCTCGCAGACCTTGTAGTTCATCAAGAGCGCCCCCGGGGCGACCCCCTCGATGATCTGATCGTCGGCCGTGCCGGGGATCCGGTCGAGGCCCGGCCCCATCACCTTGAGCCCGGCGGAATCGGACGCGCCGTGCGTGCCGTGTCCCACATCGTCTTCGTTCGTCGTCGCGGTCAGCGGCAGGAAGTAGACGACCTTGGGATGGTTCACCCCCTCGGCGTAGGACTGTCCCGCTTGGCGGACCGGCCTGACGTCCCCGGTTCTCTGCGTGAATTGCGAGTCGTCGAAGCGGGTATCAAACGCCGGGTGCGTGTGCTCGATCCCGGTGTCGAGAATCGCGATTACCTGGCCAGTGCCGTCGAATCTCGAAAGCGGTCCGCCCCCCTGGGTGAAGATCGTCTTGTTCCCGGGCCCGTCGTTCGCCCTGACGTACCGGACGCTGTGATCGAGGTGAAGCCGCACCGGCGCGTCGAGCGTGACATGCTTGACGCCAGGCATTTTCCGGATGACCGCAACCGCGGCCGCGGGGACATCGAGCCCCACTGCGTTGATGAGGTGGCTGAAGCGGTTCGGCTTCGAGGTCCTGACCCCGGCGAGAAACATTGGGGTCGCGGTCACCTTGGCATCGATGCCGCGAACGCCAAGCTCTGCGAAGAACGCGTCCTGCAGGTCGGTTACCGCGCGCTCGTGCGCCGCGGCATCGAAGACGGCTCCCTCCAGTTGAGCCCGGTGGGCCGCCACGACGACGGGCGGCAGGCCATCCAGCTCGACGACGATCGAGCGCCGATCCACGGCGGAGAGTGCGCTCCCGCCGGGCGCGGCCAGGAAAGCGACGAGTAGCAGGACTCCGAGCACCAGGCTACGGTAGTGGCGAATGCGAAACTTGAATCTTTTCATCGTCCGTCAATCCTCGAGATTGCGAGGCTCGCCCCATGCGACCCCGACCCTTCGCGCGGGAGTGTGGAGGGGGCTGCTTGACCAATCCTTGAACCTGGCGCCCCCGACGCCCCCTCGCGGGGCCCTATCCGCCTGATTCGGAAGCGCTTGCGATTTTCTCGGGCTTTTCTTCCTTCCGGCCCCAGCCCTGCCCCTGTGCTAGCATTCGCCCAATGAACGCCCTGCCCCTGCTCATCTTCGCCATCTGCGTCATGACGATCGGGTACCGCTACTACTCGGCGTTCTTGGCGGCGAAGGTGATGGTGCTCGACGACACGCGGGTCACACCGGCGCACCGGCTGGAGGATGGAAAGGACTACCATCCCACCAACCGCTGGGTGCTCTTCGGCCATCATTTCGCGGCGATCGCCGGGGCGGGGCCTCTCATAGGCCCGGTGCTCGCGGCGCAGTTCGGCTGGCTGCCAGGGCTTTTGTGGCTCGTGATCGGGGTCGTGATGGGAGGGGCGGTCCACGACTTCGTGATCCTCTGCTCGTCGGTGCGCAGAAACGGCAAGTCGCTGGCCGAGATCGCGCGGCTCGAGATCAACCCATTCGCCGGGTTCACCGCGATGGTCGCGATACTTTTCATCGTGGTGATCGCCCTCGCCGGACTGGGGCTCGCGGTCGTGAACGCGCTGCAGGATTCGCCGTGGGGGACCTTCACCATCGCCATGACGATCCCGCTGGCGCTTTTCATGGGGCTCTACATGTACCGCTGGCGGCCGGGCTCCTTCAAGAGCGCCACCGTCGTCGGCGTCGCCGGGCTGCTGCTCGCGGTCATCCTGGGACGGTTCGTGCCGGGATCGTTTCTCGGGCCCTGGTTCACCTTCTCTCGGGGGCAGCTGACGCTTCTTCTCTGCTCCTACGGATTCATCGCCTCGGTCCTGCCGGTCTGGGTGCTCCTCTGCCCGCGCGACTACCTCTCGTCGTACTTGAAGATCGGCACCGTGGCGGCGCTCGCCCTGGGGGTGTTCGCGGTGGCGCCGACCATAAGGATGCCCGCCCTGACCGAGTTCGTGGGAGGCGGGGGACCGATCATCCCCGGCAAGATCTTCCCCTTCTGCTTCATCACGATCGCCTGCGGCGCCATCTCGGGCTTTCACGCCCTCATCGGCTCGGGCACGACCCCCAAGATGATCGACCGCGAGTCGGACTGCCGGCCGATCGGCTACGGCGCGATGCTGTGCGAGGGGTTCGTCGGCGTCATGGCCTTCATCGCCGCGCTGTCGCTCGCTCCCCAGGACTACTTCGCCATCAACGTGGCCCCCGACCGCTTCCAGACCCTCGGCATGGCGGTCGTGGACCTGCCGGAGCTGTCGGCCGCCGTGGGCGAGAACGTCGCCGGGCGCACCGGCGGCGCGGTCTCCCTCGCTGTCGGCATGGCCCACATCTTCTCGAGCATCCCCGGGCTCAAGGGACTGATGGCCTACTGGTACCACTTCGCCATCATGTTCGAGGCGCTCTTCATCCTGACGACGATCGACACCGGGACGCGCGTGGCGCGCTTTCTCGTGCAGGAGTTCCTGGGGAGGTTCAACCGCCGGATGGAGCGGACCGATTGGATGCCGGGCTCCATCGTTGCGACCCAGCTGGAGGACGCCGCGTGGGGCTACTTCATCCACACTGGGACGATCAGCACGATCTGGCCGATGTTCGGGATCGCCAACCAGCTTCTGGCCGCGATGGCGCTGTCGATCGGCACCACGGTCATCATCAAGTCCGGGAAGGCGCGCTACGCCTGGGTGACGCTTCTGCCCTTGAGCTTCGTCGCGGTCACAACGCTGACGGCGGGGTGGCAGTCGATAACCGATATCTTCCTGCCGATGACCCGCGAGGGCGCGCTCCCCTCCGCCCGCTTCCAGGGATATCTCAACGCCGGCCTGACGGTGGCCATGATGACCTGCATCGTCCTGACGATCGGCAACTGCGTCTACACCTGGGCCGGGGTGCTGTGGAAGCGGCCGGGCCGGTCGGTGGTAACCTAGCGAACGGAGGCCAACAGGAAATGACCGAGAAAGCGACGTTCGGGGCGGGCTGCTTCTGGGGGGTCGAGGAGACCTTCCGGGCAATCAAGGGGGTGACCGGGACCGCGGTGGGGTACATGGGCGGCACGCTCGCGAACCCGACATACGAAGATGTCTGCACGAACCGGACGGGACATGCCGAAGTCGTGCAGGTGGAGTACGACCCGGCGGTGGTCTCCTACGAGCGGCTCCTCCAGATATTCTGGGAGAACCACGATCCCACGACCCCGAACCGGCAGGGCTCCGACGTCGGCTCGCAATACAGGTCGGCGGTCTTCTTTCACTCCCCGGCCCAGGAGGCCGCCGCGAAGGCCGGCCGCGAGCAGCTCCAGGCCGGCGGCCGCTTCCCCCGTCCGATCGTGACCGAGATCGTGCCTGCGGTCACGTTCTACAGGGGGGAGGAGTATCACCAGCGCTACCTCGAGAAGCGGGGTCAGTCCCACTGCTCGACGCACTGAGGTCATAGACGGCAAGCGCCGCGGAAATCACCGGGCGGCGCCCGGCCCGCTTACGGCGCGAAGCTCGCCGATGGCCCGCACTTCCCCGCCACGCACGACGAACCGCACTTTCCTCAGACTGGCGATGTCGGCCGCGGGGTCGGCGGCGACCACCAGCAGATCGGCAAGCATCCCATTGGCCACCGTCCCGATCTCGTCCAGCCGGCGCATGGCCAGCGCCCCGCCGCGCGTGGAGGCCACGAGCACTTCCATCGGCGTCATCCCGGCCGCCTGCATCGCCTCCATCTCGGCGTAGACCGCGGGGCCGTGCAGGGTCAGGGGATTCCCGGCATCCGTGCCCATCGCCACCGGGATGCCCGCCTTGAAGACTCGCAGGAGGTTTCCCGCCATGGTCTTCCGGCGCTCCGTTCCTGCGGCGAGACGCTTCTCCAGGGCCGCGCCGTCCACCTTGCCGGCGCCAAGGGCCGGCGTCTCCCCCACCCGCTTCAGCGTAAGGGCGTCGACGCAGCCGTTCGGGTCGTCGACCGCGGGCGCTTTCCCCGACACCGCCGACAGAAAGAGACGCTCGTAGCCGTCCGGAACGGTCAGCGTCGGGCAGTAGATCGTGCCGTTCTCTTTCGCCAGGCGCAGGAACTCGTCGTCCACCGGCCGGTCCCACACGCTGTGGACCAGCAGCCCGGCGCCGGCCGCGAGCGCCGCCTTCGCCTCCCGCAGTCCCGTGGCGTGGACGATGAGCGGGATCTTCCGACGCCGGGCCTCCTCGCCGGCCGCGCGGACGGCCTGTGACATCGCGCCGAAATCGCGCTTCTCGTCCGGGATGAACCAGACCTTGACCGCGTCGCTCCCATGACTGGCCAGGTAATGGACGCCGTCGCGCCCCGTTTTCTCGTCGGCAAGATAGATGAACTGCCGCTCGGCCGGGAGGTTCAGCCAGAAATCGAGGGTCGACAACAGCGGCCCCACCGCCGCGACGTGGGGAGCGAGCGTGTCACTTTCGGCGCGGTTGCGGCGCGACCAGGTCCAGGGATACCCCCCGACGTCGAACACCGCAGTCACCCCCGAGCAGAGATACGCGCGGAACCAGCGCTCCGGGTGCGCCCGCAGCCCCGCCTGGACCTCGTCGTAGGGATAACGGTCGCGCACGTCGAGCGCGTCGGGGCGGCCATCGGCCCAGCCGGTCTGCGAGAAATGGACGTGGGCGTCCACGAGCCCCGGCGTCACAAAGAGCCCCTTGAGATCCATGACGCCGACCCCCTCGGGAACCGGGCACTGGCCACGCGTCCCCGCGCACTCGACCTTGCCGGCCCGGAGGATCACCACAGCGTCCTTCACCGGCTTGTCGCCCGTGCCGTCGACAAGGGTCGCCCCGACAAGGGCGCGGGGGGGCGGAGGGGTGCCGGGCGGCGCCTCGAAGGCGGTCGTCACCGCGATCCGCCAACCTGCATCGGTCTTCAGGAAGAAGCGCTCCGACAAGCCGGTATGCTCCTTGTCGCCGTACCGCACGCGGTACCTGTAGGTGCCGTACACCAGGCCGGGGCGCAGCGGCACCAGGCGCAGATCCTGTCCTTCGAACAGGTCCGGCCACTCCTCTCCCGCCTGCTTCAGGAAGTCGTCGTAACCCAGGACGGCCCCCTCCGGCCCGGTCCTCGCCAGCGTGGGAGCCTGTAAATAGCAGGCCAGGTAGGCGTCGCGGTCACGGTGCCTGATCGCGTCGAGATTGGCGTCGAAGAGCGCCCGCGCGGCGGCCAGGTCTGGAGATTCCGCGACCGCCGCCTCCGCAACACCGTCTCCCCCCAGGCCGCTCACCAGGGCGAGGGAGAGCGCCACCAGGATTGATGCCGTCACCACCTTCAGGATTCCGTCACGCACTATCTCCTCCCCGCGGCCCGGGCGCCGGCCGTTGCGACATTTCCTGCATGAAGGGAACGGCCTGGGACATCAGGCCGCGGTTGGTGGCAAGCAGCGTGTAGTGGCCCCGGTTGAGCCAGCAGAGTCGGGGGCGGCCCCAGGCGCTCCAGAGCCGGCGCACCGACTTCGGCAGCATGATGCGGTCGTAGCGTCCGGCGATCAGCAGGATGCGCTCCCTGGGCACGCGCGGCTTCAGCGACCCGGGCGAGATGATCTTCCAGGCCCGGGTCAGGCGGGCCCGATCGAGCATGCCGCAGGCTTTCAGATCCTCACGGAGGTTCTTTCCGAGCGAGGTATCCAGGATGGGCGAGACCGGGGAGTCCCCCGAGCCGCCCAGGACGACGAAGGCCCAGTCGTCCCTGAGGGCCGCCATGATCCCCGCGAGATATCCTCCCAGCGAGTAGCCGAAGATTCCCACGGGGCCAAGTCCCTCGGCCCGCAGCCAGTCGGCGGCCGCGACCAGGTCGACGACCCCCTGGCGAAACGCCTCCACCGTCAGGACGACGTCGGCCGAGACCACCCACTCGCCGCTGTAAGAGCCCCTGGGCGTGCGCTCGAAGTGGAGAGGGTGAAGGACGAAGGCCACCGAGAAGCCGGCTTTCAAGAGAGGGCGGACATAGAGGTGCTCGATCGTCCCGATGGAGCGGTGCGCCCAGCCGTGGCTGATCATGACGACCGGGGAGGCGCCGCCTCCCGGCCGGCGGTACAGGCGCCCGACTGCGACATTCGTCTCGGGGAAGCGCAGCGGGTGAAGCGTCGGGAAGGTGAATCTCGTGACCTCGGCGCCGCCGACCCGCCCGACGACCTTCTGTTCGACGGCGGGCAGCGTGCCTCCGTTGCGGTAGAAAAGCGCCGGGTCCCTGAAGTAGGCCGGATCGTCCAGCGACTGCCAGGCCTCCCCTTCCGTCGCCAGGATACGGCCGCGCGCGAAGGTGATCTTGTGCCAGATGCGATAGCTGTCGAGAGAGCCGTGCAGGGCCCGGACGACCCTGGCCGGGCGGACGCGGGGCGGGGGCATCGGCGGGCGCGAAACCAGGGTCATCGCTTCGCCTGGGAAAGTCGCTCGCTGTAGTAGGTCTCGACCGGTGTCGCCGGCAGGCGCCGCCGCACCTCCGCCGCCAGAAGGTCCACTTCGTCGTCCGACAGCGGGGTCACATACGCCTCGGCGGGCCGGCGCGCGACGGTGTAAACCTGGATCAGGCTGACCTGCCCACCCCCCTCGAGGATTTCGCGCACGCGATCGCAGAACGCGGCGATCTCAGACGGCGGGGGCCCTTCGCCCCGCACCTTCATGAACAGGCTCTGCAGCACGACCGGGCGGACCCGTGCCGCCTCGAGGATGTTGCGCAGGACCTTCTTGAAGGGGATGGTGGTCCGATCGATCAGGGCGTAGTACTCCTCCGTCCCGGCATCGAGCTTCAGCCAGAGCTCGCCGTGATTCTCATCGAGCAGGCGCAGCGCCTCCTTGACCCTGGCGCGGTCGATCAGGGTCGCGTTGGTCAAAAGCACGATTCTGAGATCGGCGAACCCCGTTTCCTTCTTTATACGCACCGTCTGCTCCACCACCCCCGGGAAGTTCGGATAGGACGGCGGCTCGCCGTCCCCGGCGAAGGTGATGTCGCGCACGACACGGAACTCTTCCTTGACCTCCTTGAACTCGGGCCGCTCGAACAGGGAGCCGCTTTTCGCCTCAACCAGCATGGCGCGCAGTTCGTCATAGAGGCGCGGCTCGTCCACCTCGCGCACCTCGGGGGGGGTCGTCCGGTCCACCTGGCAGTAGATGCAGTCGAAGTTGCAGACCTTGTCGGGGTTCAGGTTGATGCCGATCGAAATCCCCCGGGCCCGCCGCGACAGCACCGGGTAGACGTACAGGTTCCCGCCGTAGGCGCGCGCATGGCGCTGCACCGACACGGCGGGGGCGCCGGGGGGAAGGCTGTCGTTCTTCATCGCGACATTATAATCGGCCCCATGCGCACCACGGTCGTGGCACCCGGCCTGACCCGTTCCCTTCTCCTGTGGTACCGGCGCCACCGGCGCGACCTGCCGTGGAGAGGGACCAACAACCCCTACCGGATCTGGATCTCCGAGGTGATGCTGCAGCAGACGACAGTGAAGACCGTCATCCCCTATTACCGGAAATTCCTGGCCCGCTTCCCGACACTGCGCTCCCTGGCGCGCGCACCGCTGGACGACGTCCTCGGGGCCTGGTCGGGACTCGGCTACTACCGCCGCGCGCGCCAATTGCACGCGGCCGCCCGCCTCATCCTGGAAACGCATCGCGGCAGGTTTCCCCGCGACCCCGATGCGGTGCGCGCCCTGCCGGGGGTCGGGCGCTACACCGCCGGCGCCGTGCTCAGCATCGCCTTCGGCCTGAAAGAGCCGGTCCTCGACGGGAACGTCGCGCGGGTCCTGTCGCGGCTGTTCCTGCTGCGGGGGGACCCGCGAAGCGGCCCGAACGCGAAGCGGCTCTGGGCGATCGCCCGCTCGCTGGTCGAATCGACGGCGGCGCCGGGCGATCTCAACCAGGCACTGATGGAGCTGGGCGCCCTGATCTGCGCGCCGGCGGCGCCCGAATGTACCGCCTGCCCCGTGGCGCGCCGCTGCGCCGCCCGGGCCGCCGGCGTCCAGGAATCGATTCCGGCGCGCCGCCGCTTGCGTGATCCGGTGAGCGTGCATTCGTCCGTGGCCCTGGTCGAGCGGCGGGGCAGGTACCTGATGCGGCGCCGGGGCGGGAGCGGCCTCATGGACGGCCTGTGGGAGTTCCCGTCGCTCGATCCCATGGACGGCCGAGGGGTCCGGGTCCTTTCCCTGGGACGCGTGGCGGATCTACGGCACTCGATCACCTACCGCCGCCTGCGCGTCGAGGTCCACAGGGCGCGCCTCGTCTCGGAGCCGCGCCCGCGCGATGGCTACCGCTGGGTGACGCCGGCGCAGGCGCGCCGGCTGCCGGCCTCCTCCCTGGTGCGGAAAGTCCTCGATGCCGCTTGCATTGGCGGCCGCGCGGTTGGCGGCCGCGCGTGTGGCGGCGGTGCGGTTTGACGCCCCTTCCGGGCTTGTGTTAGCGTTCGGTTCCTCCATGTACAGGGTCACCGAGATCGTCCATTTCTGTTACGGCCACCGCCTTCTCCACTACCAGGGGAAGTGCTCGCGGCTGCACGGGCACAACGGCAAGGTCGAGATAGTCCTCGCCTCGCCGTCGCTCGACGCGCAGTCGATGGTCGCCGATTTCTCGGATATCAACCGCGTCGTCCAGGGCTGGATCGACGAGAACCTCGACCACAAGCTGCTGCTTCACAAGGACGACCCCCTGGCGAAGGTGCTGCAGAGCCACGACGAGCCGGTGTTTCTCATGGACGCGGATCCGACGGCTGAGGCGATCGCCCGGTTGATCTATGACCACGCGGCCTCGCAGGGGCTCAAGGTTTCAGAGGTCCGGCTGTGGGAAACCGATTCCTCGGTCGCCGCCTACTCTCCCGCCCCGCGTTGACGACGTCGGGCCTCGCCTACCCTTGAATCCCCTACCCGCCGCCTTCGCAGGGATCAATGCCCGCTTCCACCTGGCGGGTATCTACACGCTGTCAGCGCTGGTCCTGCAGCTTGCCCAGAGGGGCAATCTGGAAGACCCGGCCTACGCCGGGTTCCTCGCGGCGGGGCTCGTGCTCTTCTATGCCTGTGTCTTCGGAGTGCTGGGTCTTGTGTACCAGGAGGCCTCGGACACCCAGCCGCGCATCCATGTCATGCGCTGGGCCGGCATGATCTTTCTTCCGATGCTCTGGCTTTCGTTCAAGATCGTCGTCCTGGTCTACGGCCTGCTCGCGTTCGCCGCGTACGGGTATCACTCCGTGGCATCGGTCGAGACGCCGTTCGAGCCCTGGCTGACGACGGTGATGTTCTGGACCGAGCCGTTCGTGGGACTGGCGGTGCAGGTGCTGGCGCTCTACAGCATGCCGATCTGCATCCGGGCGCGCGAGAAGGGGCGGCGCCGGGCCCCGATCCGCGAGGGGATGGGGCTGTTCCCGGCCGCTCCCGTCGCCTCCCGCTGGCTGCTGCTTCTCCTGCTTGTGATCGCCGCGCTAGGGGCGGGGCTCAGCTACACGCGGGGACCCTCCGCGAAGGACGCGCCCCCCGACGTCGCGGACGCACTGGTGCTCTTCGCGACCTCCTACCTGGGTCTCGTCGCGTTCTTCGGCGCCACGCGGGTCATGCTCCAGGTCGAGCGCGACCGCGAGGGCGCCGGGGCAACCGCCCCCTCGCCCCCCGCGGGGCCTCCGGCGTAAACGGTCCTGTCGGGCACGCCCGCCCGCCGGAACGATTCGAACCTCTCCCAGCACTTGGCGCAGTCACCGCAGTGCCTGGCGCGCACCGGGCTGAGGCAGGAGAGCGTGTGCCGAAGCGGCAGGTCGCGGCCCCGTCTTATGACCTGGTGCTTCTTCAGCAGCCGGTAGGGAGTGCGGATGCGCAGCGGCCAGGCAAGGCCCTGCGCCAGAGCCCGCTCGATCGACTTGAAAAAGGACGGGGTGCCGTCGGGGAAGGGGTTGGCGCTAAGGATCCCGGACAGAAGCACCGGTATGCGCCGCAGCGCGCAGAAGGTCGCGGCCTTCCCCAGGAGGGCGATGTTCCGTCCGGGGATGTATACCGAGGCGTCGCCGTCATGGTAGCCGGGCGAGCCCTTGCCGGTCGTGCTCCAGTGGCCGGCGTAAAGATCCGCTACCGGCACGTCGATGCGGACGAGGGGCAGAAGCCGCGGCGAGCGGATGGCCCGGAGGAACCGCCGCAGGTACGCCAGCTCGTCTTTTTCCCAGAGAAGCCCACCCCGGACATAGAGAGGCTGGACAGTGCGGAACGTTCGAAGCGACTCGGCCAGAAGCACGCCCGAGTCGAGTCCGCCGCTCACCAGGACGCACGCGGCGCGGCCCCGTGGAGGACGCCGTTCCGCGGTCGCGATCAGGCGCGCAGCTTGTTCCCCGGTTTCCTGGGGGGATCGTTCGCGGGGCGCAGCGCCACCGCCGGGTTCGGCTTGAACGACGGGGTCAGGTCTTTATTGATCACGGCCCACTCGGGCGATTCTTCCTCGGTTTCGACGATCGCCTCGATCGGACACTCCGGGAGGCACGCCCCGCAGTCGATGCACTCCTCGGGATTGATGATCATGAAGACTTCGCCCTGGTAGTCCCCGGGATGGATGCAATCGACCGGGCAGACCGCCACGCAGGTTGCGTACCGCTCGCCCAGGCATTTCTCGGTGATGACGTAGGACACGGTGAAGGCCTCCTATAGGTGCGGTTCCCCGCTCCGACACGGCAGATGTTAGCACAGGAAAACCCCCCCTTGTAAAGCGCTCCGGGTGCGGCTTGCGGCCCCCCGATTGCCGCGCCGGCGGGGAGACCTATATTGCCGGGGTGCGGCGGTTGCGCCGAGTTTCAGGAACGTAATCCGAGGAGAACCCATGGTCTCCGATGCCCGGGCCCGTCGCGCCGTCCTCTTCTTCCTCATCCTCGTCACCATCGTCGTGCTGGTGCGCGCGGCCGCCACCGCCCAGGGCGCGAGCAACACCGAAGCGCCCGGAAGCGCCCGCACGCTCTCGTGGAGCATCGTCGAGCAGGGGGACATCCTGACAGCGGGCAAACCGGCGAGCCGGACGCTGTCGCTTTTGGGAACGAAAGAGATTCGCGATGCCCTCGACATTCACTGGGAGGCGCTGAAGGGGGAGATCGTCGTGGCGCATGGGGAAGAGCGCGTGAGGCTCCCGCGGAATGCCCCCGCGCTCGTGACGATTTCCTTCACCCCTCCGGCGGCCGAGGCTCCCGCCGGGCTCGAGGTCCGGGCGCGCGCGCTGCTGCGGGGCGAGGTCGTGGGGGAGGCGGCATTCCCCTTCACCGTCTATCCGGAAGAACTGGGCGGTCCGCTCACCGGCCGCCTGGCGCGGGCGCGCGTTGCGCTATACGACCCGCTCGACCGGGCGCGGCCGGCGCTTCGCGCCCTCGGGATCAATGCCGATGCCGCCTCAACGATCGAGGACCTGGCGCTTCGTCAGGCCGACCTGATCGTCATCGGCCCCGGCGGGTTCGCCCGCGGACAGGAAGCACTCGGCCCGATCCTCGCGGCCCGGGCGCGGACCGGGATGCCGGTCCTGATCCTCGACCAGCCGACGCTGCCGGGAACACTGACCGAGGGGCTGCGTCTCTGGCCCTCCTTCAGCCGCACATCCGCTTCCGACGTGCTCTTCGCCCCCGGGCACCCGGTGCTTCGCGGCCTGCATGTCAGGCGGGGCGCGAGCTACTTCGCCGCGCAGCGCGGCGGGACCCGTCCCCTGCTGCCTCCGACGCGGGGCAACTTCCGGGTGCTCGCCGAAGTGCGGGCCCGCAGCGGCCCCGCCTCACAGGAGGGGGTCGCGCTGCTCGAGTTCCCCATGGGCCGGGGGACCGTCCTGGCGGCCCAGGCCTCCCTCTGCTCCGACTACGCGAGCGATGCCCGGGCGCGGATCCTGCTGGCGAACGCCATCGATTACCTCATCGGCGATCGCCCCCGCCTGGTGCGGACCTTTCTATACGGCCGGGGGGCGGACGATCTGCCGCGCTGCCTGACCCACCTTTCCCTGCCCGCGGCGGCGGGGCCGACCGATCTCAAGGGAGTGGACCTGCTGCTGGTGCCCGCCGACTGGCGGGCCTCGCGCCACCGGTCGCCGGATCATCCGCCGCTGGTGCGCGCCGCGCGCTTCCTGCACGAGGGAGGCACCCTGGTGCTCATCAACCCCCAGGTGATCGCGGTGGAGTACCTGCGAGGCGTGATCGGCGCGCCGGTCACGTTCGAGGATTCCGGCAGAAAGCTGAACGTAGATGCCGCCACGGCTGGAGGCACGCTGCCGATGCTGCAGGGGATCGCCGACGAAGATCTCGATCTGCTGCGGGTCGACGGGCGTCCCGAGTTCCGGCTGCGGCCCCGCGGCGGGGACGATCCGATCGAGCCGATCCTCGTGGCGCCGGGGCTCGTCCGCTATGGGGTCGGGCGAGGCACCCTGGTCGCGCTCACGCTGCCCGATGCCGACACATGCCTCTCGCCGCGGGTTTCAAGCCTGCTCGCTCGCCTGCTGACGAACCTCGGCGTGCCTCTCGAAGCGGCGCCGGGAACGGACCCCGAGGCGATCTCCCGGCTCGATCCCTGAGGCGGCATCCCGATCCGGGAAGCGCCGCCGCAACCTCAGCGCACGACCAGAAGACTCCAGGCGTAGAACAGGCCGAACACCAGGCTGAAGGCCCCGGTGGCCGTGCGAAGCCCCCGGTTCATCCCGGGACGTGAGGCGGTCGCAGCGAACGGCAGTCCGATCGCCAGGCTCATCAGGGCCATCCCCACGACCGAGCCGGCGCCGAACACCAGCAGATACAGGACGCCGAGGGCGGCCGACTTGATCTGCGCCAAGACCAGCAGGGTCAGCGCCGCCGACCCGGCGAGCCCGTGCATCATCCCGACCAGCACCGGCTTCACGCCGATCCGGACGATCCGATGCGACGCGTGGTCATCCCCCTCGTCGTGAAAATGGAGGTGCGCATGCGTCTCGCTGCCGTGACGATGAGTATGCAGATGCGCCGTCGGGTGGTTCCTGAGGGCCCGCGACAGCGCGGCACTCCCCAGCCCGATGATCATCAGCGCTACGCCGATCTCGAGCCAGCGCGCCGTCGACTCGGGGATCACGAGGTGCAGGCCAAGAACGAACAGCCCGGCGACGACGATCGACAATGTGTGCCCCGCTCCCCAGAGCCCCCCTGTCATCAGGGCCCGGCGCAGACCTCCCTGTTCGCTCACCATGCTGCCGACGGCCGCAAGATGGTCCGTTTCGGTCGCGTGCTTGAGGCCGAACAGAAAACCGAGCCCCAGGATGCCGAGCGCCCCCCAGGTGGGCGACAGCCCCTCTATCCCCTCCCGGCCTTTGATCGAGAGGTAGCTCAGGGGGTGGGCCGCCGCGGGGATCGAGGCGGCAGCCGCCAGCGCCACCCCGCTGGCGGCGACGAAAAGCGCGCTTCGGCTTCGGCGCCTTACAACGTCTTCAGCTCCGCGCGCGGGTCGGGCGGGCCGGCCGGTTGCGTGGTTGTCGCGATTCACTTCGTGGTTCCCCCGGGCCGGCTGACCGGCCGATCTGCTCGACGAGAGCCTACAGATCGGCCGCCTGGATGTCACGTGGAGATGCGGCTCGCATCAAGGGGGAGAAACTCGGGGAGGGAGATCCGCCGTCCGGCGGCGCCCGGACCGGCACTCGGGGGCCCCGCCGTTCATCCGGCGGGACCCCCTGGATCATCCGGCTTGATTGATGACTTAGCTCAGAACTCCGGTTCGCTGGGGCTGGGAAACTCGCCGGTCTTGCAGAACCGGTCGCAGAGCCTTCCGAGCTTGCCGCCCCCGTTTGACTTGTCCTTACTGCCGGGCGACATGACCGCCATCTTGCAGCACTTGATGCACTTTCCCTTGTCGATCCGGCCGTCCTTCTTGAAGATCATCCGGCAGGCTTCGGGGGGAGGCGGGAGGGTACCGGCGGAGGGCCCGGCGAGGCTGCTGAGAGCCAGGTTGGTGGCCAGGGCATCGGCTTTCCCTGGAGTCAGGACGTTCGACGGATTCGTGGTCGTGACCTTGAGACCCAGGCTGCCCATGATGTCGGCCGCCATCCGCTCGGTGAGCGGCGCGTTGAGGTCGCTGCCCAGCGACACGCCTGCCACCCTGAGAGTGTTGACCGCGGCCGTCTGGGTCCTGGTCTCGAACCCCAATGCTTGCGACACCTTGACTGCGAACTCACCGACCGTGACCTTTCCGGTGCTCGCGCCCGCGAAGGGGACCGAGACGAGCACAAGCACGAACACAAAAGTCAGCAGGAGCCTCTTCATGGTTGGATTTCCCTCCAGTTTGAATGCGACATTCAGCGAAAGATTGCGGTTCGAATTGGGCTACCGCCCCCACATGCCATCAGACGCATGCTTGGGCCGTCATCTGGTACGGTCAAAATTGTATTCTGTCAATTAGTAAATGTTCTGAAGACATAGCCCTGACAGGGTGCAAGCCGTTGGTGCTTGCGGCCCGGCGGCCGGGCCGCAGCGTCTAAGCGGCGAGAATTCAATCGTTTCCCGATAGGTCAAACGGCTTTGAGATAGTGAGCGCCCAGAGCCGAGAAAACCAGCCCGAAGCCGAAAAGAACCGCCGCTGGCAGCGCCACCGCTTCAACTCCCTTCCCGAAGCTGATGAGCGCATGGAAGGCGTCCATCGCCCAGGCGGTGGGGAAAATGTGCGCGGCGTGCCAGAGCCAGCGCGGGACGATTTCGCTCGGCCACCAGCACCCTCCCATGGCCGCCATGACCATGCTGGCTATCCAGCCGATGGCGGAGGCCTGCTCCGGGGTCTTGAGTACGGCGCCGAACAACGTAGCCAGCCCGGCGACGGCGAAGATGTAGGACCCAAGCAGCAGCGCCAGCCCTGCCGGAGAGGAGCCGAAACTCACGTGGAAGATGAACCGGCCCGCCAGAAGGAGTACAACGGTCTGGAACGCCCCGACCATCAGCCGTCCGCATAGCTTGCCGGTGAAAATGTCCGCGCGGCTGACCGGCAGACCGCTCTGCCGGCGGAGCATCCCGTCCCGTTTCTCGAGAGTCAGGAAGACCCCGCCGTAGATCACGGTCATCATCAGAACCAGCATCGTCAGGATGCCCGGAACGCTCTGCGCCAGCCCGGTCGGCACGGCGTGCCCCCTCCCCGCCGTCGTCACCTCCAGCCGCACGAGCGGCGGACGCGCCTCGAGCCGCGCAAACTCCGCCGCCGGGGCGCCGTCCAGCGTCCCGGCGTCCTTCATCTCGACGAGCAGCGCCAGGGTGCGGGCGATGGCGCGGACGATCTGGACTTCCGCGGCGCGCGAGAACTCCTTCGCCGCGTCTTCGTCCTTGTCGAGGCGCAGCTTCTGCTGCCGGCCCGCGAGGACATTCTTCGTGAACCCCGCCGGCAGGACGAGAGTGCGGACCTTCTTTTCGGTCTTCTCAAGGTCGGCGGGGAGGACCTCCTTCAGCTCGACGCTTTCGGTGGCCAGCTCGTGGACGAAGGCGCGCGCCAGCCAGCCGCCGTCCCGATCGACGACCGTCAGGGTGATCTTCGGCGGGCCATTGTCCTGCCCACCCATCTGACCGAAGAACCACATCATCGCCACCGGCATGAGGAGCATCCAGAAAAACGACCACCGGTCGCGGGCGGTCAGCCGCACGTCGTTCAGCGCCATGAGCCAAATGCGCCTCATGCGAGCACCCCGCGCTGCATGCGCCCGCGTCTCATGCGGCCGCCCCCCGTCTCAAGGACCGCCCGAGCGCCCGCGAGCCGAACGCCAGCAGGACGACTCCGATTCCGGCCAGCACGGCGACGTTCGGCAGGATGTCCCCAAGCCCCGCTCCGTCCTGGATCAGCGCGCGGTATCCCCGCCCGCCCCAGTAGAAAGGCGTCAGCGGAGCGATCGCCCGGGCCGCCGGCGGAAGCGATTCGAGCGGGATGAAGCTCCCCCCCGCGAACGCCATGAACAGGTAGACGATGCTCGACAGGGTCGCCCCCTGCCTCTCGGTGCGCGCCAGCCCGTAGATGGTCGCGGAGGCCCCGGTGACGGCCAGGATGACGGCGAATGACAGGACGAGATACCCGAGGGGGCTGGCGCCTCCGCCCCCGACGAGCACACCGACCACCGACATCACGACAAGCGCCAAAAGCGACAGGACCGCGGTGAAGGCCGCCTTCCCGAGGACAAGAGTGCCGGCGCCAATCGGCCCCGCCATCTGGCGCTTCAGCGTCCCCGCGGCGGCTTCGGTCATCACGTCGCGCATCCCCAGATCGCCGACGAGAAAGAGCGCGTAGACGGCGATGCCCGGCAGGCC
>JANMQK010000109.1:0-3291 GCA_031370485.1 Acidobacteriota bacterium
TCCAGAAGCCGAACCCATTCCCCAAGTCGATCGAAGACAACGTGGCGTTCGGCGCGCGCGTCAATGGGATTAAGGGCAACATGGACGAGATCGTGGAGCGCTCAATTCGGCAGGCTGCGCTCTGGGACGAGGTCAAGAACGACCTCAAGAAGTCCGCGCTCGCGCTCTCCGGCGGCCAGCAGCAGCGTTTGTGCATCGCCCGCGCCCTCGCCGTCCAGCCCGAGGTCATCCTCATGGACGAGCCCTGCTCCGCCCTCGACCCCATCGCCACCCTCAAGATCGAAGACCTGATCCGCGAGCTCTGCCAGAACTACACGATCGTCATGGTCACCCACAACATGCAGCAGGCCGCCCGCGTCTCCGACTACACCGCCTTCCTCCTCGCTGCTGAGCACGGCGTGAACGGCCATCTGATAGAGTACGGGCCTACCAGCGAAATCTTCACCCATCCCCGCGACAAGCGGACAGAGGACTACATCACGGGCCGCTTCGGCTAGCCCGGGAGACAAACGTGACACGCTCTGTATTCGAACGGCAGCTCTCGGAAGTCCAGGAGGACATGCTGGTGATGGCCGGCATGGTCGAGAGCGCCATCACCCAGAGCATCGAGGCCCTCCGCCTGCGCGACGTCGCCCTTGCTCGCCGCATCGTCGAAAACGACGCCGCCATCAACAAGCGGCGCTACGACATCGAAGAGCGCTGCATCGAGCTCATCTCCCTCCAGGCCCCGCTCGCCAGCGACCTCCGCACCATCATCTCCGTGCTCCAGATCACCGTCGACCTCGAGCGCATGGGCGACCACGCCGAGGGCATCGCCAAGATCGCCCTCATGCTCGCCGACGAGCCGCCGATCAAGCCCCTCATCGACATACCACGCATGGCCGAGATCGCCATCGAGATGCTGCACGGCGCCGTCGAGGCGTACAAGCTGCGCGACACGAAGCGCGCAAACGATATCATCAACATGGACGACACCGTCGACGCCCTCTACGAGCAGGTCTACCACGAGCTGCTGATGTTCATGATCAAAGACCCGCACGTCACCCAGCGCGGGACGTACCTCATCTGGGTCGCTCACAACCTGGAGCGCTGCGCGGACCGCTCCACCAACATCTGCGAACGCGTCATCTTCCTCGTCGAAGGCCGCGTCCCCGACAACGTCTCGAAGTACTAGCCCCCTCCCTCCGCTCCGCAACGGAGCACCTTCAGACCTCCACCCAAACACTCCGCCAGGGGCCTCAACGCGGCGCACGCACAGTCGGACCACCCCTGTTCTGGAATGCCGCGTCCCTCGCGTGGGGTGAGTCCGTCGCCACGCCATCGGGCACGCAAGCGCAGACTAAAGGGGTTGACAAGACTTGCCATAACGTAGTGAACTGACGGCATTCGGGACGCGGTGGTGCCTGCAATGAGGCCATCGCCCCAGCAAAAGGGAGGTTGCCATGCGAAAGTCGGTGCTGCTCATCACAGGTCTCGCTGTTGTCTGTTTCTCGCTTCTTTCGACGTCGGACGCGAAAGCCGCAAGCGAGGTCAACAGATTCTCCTTCGGGCGCGCCGTGCAGGCGTTCTGGGAGTTTCCGGATGCAAACGGCAGCTTCACCAGCGTTTTCGTGTCTGCCGACGCGCAGGCAGCGCCGGGTTCGCAGAATTCGCGGAACGTCTACATCGAGGTCTTTCGCTTTTCTCCGGGCGCCGACCCGGAGGACCCGTCCGACGATGTCTTCAGGAGGATCGCTGGCTTCGAGGAACTGGGAACCGGCGAACTGGCGCTGTCCGGCAAGGATATGGACTGGGCCACCCTCCAGCTAACCATACCGGCAGAGGACTGCACCTTCATCGGGCCTCCGGGGCCGGAGCCGCCACCGCCGGGGAGCTGCACTGAGACGGCGATCAGCGCTGACCTCGTGTGGACGGCCACGGGTCCCATGGAGAGCCACCACGGCGCCTTCCACGATCGGTTCGAGGGCTGCATAGCGAACGCCCACTTCCGCTTCACGGGCCGTCCCGCCGAGGTGGAAGGACTCGTCACCGTTGGCAGCACCGACCACACGCGTGGAGAAACTGGATCCGGGACCCTCATCGCCCGCAGCAACGACCAGTCCGTCTTCGTCGGTGACGGCTGCTTCGAGCATTAGCCGCCCAGCCCCGAGAACCCGGTTGACCCCCTTCGATGGTCAACCGGGAAGGCGCGCCGTCGGGCACGGGAAGGATTACCTGACGGAAGCGTGGCGGGGCTCGCCGTGGCGGCGGGTGCGCGGCCCCGTCACACTCGACTGATCGGCGACGTTCGCCGCGCACCCACCGATGGGCGTGAACGTCTCCCAAAACAGAGAGCCCGGCGTCTCCACCGGGCTCCGATCACCAGAGACGATCTTGCTAAGAAAAGCTCGGCACAGCCGCGCCCGCCGTCCCCGTCGCGAACGAAGCACGCAACTTCCGCAGCCCCCGCACCAGCGTCGACGCCACAGCCTCCTGCCGTATCCCCAGCAGCACACTGATCTGCAATTGGTTTAGCTGGGCATCAAACAGCAGCGAGATCACTTCCCGCTCGCGGGGCGTTAGCCCATCGTTGTGCCGGCGCACCCGGTACTCACCACTCTGGCAGATCGCCCGCGCTGTCCGGAACAAGTCCAGCTCGAACTCGTCCTCACGCACATCCGGCCGCGCAAACGCATCCGAGAACGCCGACACCGCTACATCTCGCGCCGCCTCATCATCCCCGGTCGAGGCGCACGCGTACGCAAACAGCCGTGGGAAGTACATCCCGAACCGTTCGCTCTGAACCTCACGTCGGCCCCCAACCCTCGGCCCATCGCTTGCCCTATTCAAATCCAGTGCGCGCATAGCGGCCTCCCCTTTGAATTGTCCCCGTTGCGTTAGAACCTAACAGACGGACGGTGAACTGTGACAAGGCCGAGGTTCGCCTCCGGTTTACGACTGGTTTAGGTCGCGTTAAGAGTGAAGGAGACGGAAGAGTGAATAGTGAAGGGTGAAGAGTGAAGGGACGGACGGGGGTCGAGGGTTAGCAGTCAGCTATCAGCAGTCAGCACTCAGCGGTCAGCGCAACTTCGGGGGTCAGGCTTTAGCCTGACCTTTGGGGTGGCGCCGGGGGGAGCGTGCGTCCAATGACTTCGGCAGGCTCAATCTGCGCGTCCTTCGACAGGCTCCCTCCGCGGCGGGCAGGCAGGATGAGCGGGTGGGATCAACGCCACGCTCTGTTTACCTGTCCGCCTCCGGAGGATCCGTTTCTCAATCCGTTGCCAGCAACGTGACCCTGCCGCACAAACAAAG
>JANMQK010000272.1:0-2538 GCA_031370485.1 Acidobacteriota bacterium
CTCACGAGCGTGGACTTCCCAGAGCCCACCCGCCCCACGACCCCCACGGTGCTGCCGGCGGGCACCTCGAGCCGGATGTCCCGCAGGACCGGCCGCCGCGGGCCTGTGCCGTCGGGGTAGGCGAAGTCGAGACCGCGGAACTCGATGGAGCCCCGCAGCGGCGGGCCGGGCCCCTCGACCCGATCCCCCGCCAGGTCGCTTCTCTCGGCCCGGATCTCCTCGATCCGGCGGATGGCCCCCAGTCCCCGCTGGAACACCCCCAGGACCCAGCCCATCATGATGGTCGGGCCCGTCAGCAGCGCCAGGTAGGACGTGAAGGCGACAAACCCGCCGAGCGTGAGCGTACCCTCGATGACGTGGCGCCCGCCGAGCCAGAACACGACGATGGTGCTGGCCCCGCCGAGTCCGCCCATGAGCGTGACGATCAGCCCGCGGCTGCGGGCGAGCGCGAGCGAGCGCCGGCGGTACTCCCCGCTGAGGCCGGAGAACTCCCCGGTTTCGAACTCCTCCCGCCCGTAGGCCTTGACCAGGTTGATGCCGCTCAGGTTTTCCTGGGCCTTGTTGCTGATCTCGGCCAGCTGCTCCTGGGTGGCGTTGCTACGCTCGTGGATCACCCGGCTCACCCGGACGACCGCGAAGAGGAGGAGCGGATAGGGAAGGACGGCCGCCAGAGTCAGCGTGGGGTCGATGATCGCCATCAGCCCGAGACCGGCGGTGTAGAGCAGCGACACGTTGATGACGTTCAGGACGCCGGGGCCGAACAGCGATCGGAGAAGCATCAGGTCGTTGACGGCGCGCGACATGATCTCCCCTGTGCGGCGGCGCGCGTAGAACGAAGCGGGCAGCGTCTGGAGGTGCGCGAACAGCTCGTTGCGGATGTCGCAGACGATGCGGCGCGCGGCGCCGAGGACGAACTGGCGCGACCAGGTCCGGATCAGGGCCAGGATCGCCGCGATGACCGAGATGGCGGCGGCGTAGGACGCGACCACGCGCAGCGGCGAGCCCCGGCGCAGCGCCTCGATGGCGTCCTTCAGAAGCCAGGGGATGCCGAGCGTCATGCCGTTGGTGGCCACGAGGCATGCGAGCCCCAGCAGGAAGTCCCGCCTGTAGAGCCGGATGTACCGGAGGATCAAGGACACGGCGCAGGCCTAGCCCGGCCGGGCCGGACGGGTCGCACGGGCCGCCGGCACGAGACCCAGAAGGGCGTTCTCGACAAGGAGCTGGCGGTTTCCCTTGCGCCGGATCCCCTCGATGGCTTCCTCGAGAGCGAGCAGGGCCTGGGGGCCCCCGGGGGGAGTCCGGCGGGCGAGGGCCTCGAGCCGGGACGCAAGATCGAGGTTCATGATCGGCGCTCCGGAGCCGGCCGCCTCGAGCAGCATGAGGTCCCGCAGGAGGGTCATGAGGACCTCGAGCGTCCCTTCGAGGGCCTCGCCGCCACGCGCCATCTCCTCGGCTCGCGCCACGGCCAGCCCCGGGTCCGCGGTCGTCACCAGAGTCTCGACGAGCGTCATGAGGATGTCGCGGCGGGCGCGGTAGTCCTCCAGGTCGAGTTCCAGCGCGACGCCAATCCTCCCCGCGCAGAGCGCGGCGCGGAGAACCGCCCCGTCCCGGTCCATGTGCCGCCGGTCGATGAGCCATGCGGCAATTTGCGGTGCCGGGACCATCTGGAAGGGAAGCGGACGGCATCTCGACCGGATGGTCGGAAGCAGGGCGTGGTACGAGGTGGTGAGGAGAACGAGGACCGTGTGGTCGGGAGGCTCCTCGAGGGTCTTCAAGAGCGCATTGGCGGACTCGCCTCCCATGCGGTGGGCCTGGTCAATGATGAGGACCGAACGCGCTCCCTCGGAGGGGCGGCGATGCACGAAGCCGAGGCACTGGCGTATGCGGTCAACGAGGATGGTCCAGACTGGGTTCGCGACGGCCTCCTCCTGCCTCTCCTGGATGTCGGCGCCGGGGTGTCCCTCGTTGTCGTCACCTTTCTCGAAATCGCTGAGCTTCTCCGGGAGGACGACCCGGACATCGGGATGCATCAGGGCACGTTCGTCAATCCGGCGGCAGACGGCGCACGTGTCGTGGGGGACGGACCCGGGCGCCGGGCAGAGCAGGGCGCGGCAGAGGGCGAAAGCGGTCGATAGCTTCCCGACACCGGCCGGGCCGTGGAACACGAGGGAGGGGAAGAGGCGCCCCGATTCGATCGCCTTCCGGAGCGCGTCCGTCGCCCGATCCTGGCCGACGATCGTGTCGAACGCACTCACCCGATCAGCCACCTCGTGCCTCCCGAAGATCGCCCTAGAGGATGCTCTCGACCGCCTGCAGGACGCGCCGGTGCACGTCGGCCTCCGGGCCGCGGGCGTCGAGGATCACGAACCGGCGGGGCTCCCGGCGGGTAGAGTTGCCAAAATGAAAAATACAGTAGTCAAATCGTGTAAAAATGGCAATCGGTTTGGCGATCATTTTCGTAACGCGGTTTCCAAAATTCGGTGTATAGAACAGTCGATACAGTTTTTGATTCGATTTAAGTCCCATGTCTCTACGGTG
>JANMQK010000301.1:0-2522 GCA_031370485.1 Acidobacteriota bacterium
CGCCGGGCACGGTCCACGAGAACGGCGAGTAGAGCGGGATGGTGCCGTCCTTCTCGGGCTTCACCTGGTCCACCGTGAGGGCCAGGGGTGCCCGTCCCGAGGCGTTGAGCCCGGCGAGCTTTCCGGCCTTCGGGTCCCACACCATCGCGAACAGGTCGCCGCCCAGGCCGTTCGCCGTGGGCTCCATCAGCCCGAGGCAGGCGTTGACGGCGATCGCCGCATCGACGGCGCTCCCGCCCTGCTTGAGCACCTCGAGCCCGGCCTGCACCGCGAGCGGCTGGGCGGCGCACACCATGCCGTGCGCGGCATGAACCACGGAGCGCGTGGCCTGGCCGCGGCCGCTGGCGGGCCATTCGGCGGGCGTGGACGGGGTGCTCACGAGCAGGGCGAGCGCCGCGACGAGCGGCGGCACGAGGTGAACGGAGCGACGCATGGGATTCCCTCCGGGTTCGGGTGCGCGGGCATCATCGCGGCAGCGTAGGTCAGCCCTCGCGCCTGCGCAACGGGGCGTCTCCGCCGGGGCCTGTCAAGCCATTTGAGAATGTAACCCGCTGGGTCATCGTCAAGCCGTTTGCGATGTAACCCGCGCGGGCCCGTCCCGGCGCCGTGCCAGGGTGGCGATGCGGTCGAGTTTTCTCTCGATCGTCTTGGCCAGCACGAACGGATCGGTCGTGGCCCGCAGCTGCAAGAGTCGGTTCACCTCCTCGCGGTTGAAGTCCTTGCCGGCCCGCAGCCGATCGAGCGGTGTCTGCGGGGGGTCGTAGACCCGGGTGAGTCGCGAGCCGACGCGCACCTTGCGCCGCAACTTCACCGAGGGCTGGAACAGGTTCATCATCAGCCGCAGTTCGTGGCGGTAGAGGTCGTTGAGCAGGCCGACCGCGGCCTCGCTGTCGTAGCGGTCCCAGCCGATCAGCTTGCGGACGTGGGTCCAGTTCTTCTGCTCGATGTGGGCGTTGTCGTCCTTCTTGTAGGGGCGGCCGCGGGTGAACTGGATCTGCCCGGCGCGGCAGTAGCGGAGCAGGTGGTCGTTGAGGAACTCGCTGCCGTTGTCGGAGTCGATGCCCTGGAGCGCGAAGGGCAGGGCCTGGCGCATCTCCTCGAGGCCGGCCACGATCCCGGTCTGGCCCTTGCCGAGCACGGCATAGGTCTCGGTCCAGGTGGTGTGGATGTCGGTGAGGTTGAACGAGTGGGCGAACTCGCCCTCGGCGCAGTCGCCCGAGTGGGAGACCAGGTCGATCTCGGTGAAGCCGGCCCGGGTGACGTCCCAGTGGTCGGTCTTAATCGGGATGTGGTGCTTGAGCAGCGTGCCGGGCTTGGTGCGCCCGTAGAGTCGCCGCCGCAGGACGCGCTTGCGGGAGGCCAGCCGACGGTCGATCTGGCGCGGGCTGATGGCCCGCAGCTCCCGCTCGATTGCGGGGGTCAGGGCCAGGCGCTTGCGTAGCCAGGGGAGCCAGAGCGGCAGGAGGGCCTTCAGCCGCACCGACCAGGGATAGCCGGCCGCCTCCCAGAGGACGGCCAGGGCCTGGATCGCCGTCCGCCCGTAGCTCGGACCCCGGAACCGGCGTGGCCGGGGCTGGGCCTCGGGCCGTGGCCCGCTCAGCAGGCGGATGGCGTACTTGCGATGGTAGTCGCACACCTTGCAGAACTCGTCCAGGATCGTGCTCTTCTTCACAGCGCAGCTGCGTCGGTAGCGGTCGTGGATCGCCCTGAGATACTCCCGTCGTCCCATGCCGGTCATCTCCTGTCCCTCCCCAAGGGAGGGTTACATACCTAATGTCGCGACGATGGTGCCTCGGGTTACATTTTACGCGGCGCGATGCGGCTGATTGACACCGCTCCATGTGCCGCTGATGATTTGCGCTGCGCGGCATCCTCCGGGTGGGCGCTCCCATGGAGAAGATGACGCGCTGCTCGCGCGCTACGGGGCCGCGGGCTCGCAGCGTATCTGCTTATCGCGCGAATGCGGTGGGTGGAAAGCGTTGCGGCGGAGGCACAGAATCGCGAGGCCTGAGACGAAAGACCCATTTGGCCAGACCAAGACCTGCTGCACATTCGGTTACACCGAACCATCTACTACTCGTTAGGCCAACCATGAGCACAATGTGGTCTTGCCCAAAATGCAAGCGAGGTTTCACGCGCAAGAATCAGAGGCACGCGTGCGGCACTGGTAATCGTTTGGAGGTGCTTCGAGGCAGACCAGATTCACTCGTGGCACTGTATTCTTCGCTCGAGTCGTTTGCCAAGACTCTCGGACCGGTGGAGTTTGTCGCTCGTGACAGGTATGTGCTCTTTCGCAGCAGTCGCATATTTGCGGATTTGGTTGTCATGACGGATGCCCTACGAGTCGCAGTTCATCTCGGTCGGCGGGTGGCGGATCCGATCTTTTTCAAGATTGGCGCGGATCGGAAGCGTGTCTCTCATGTGGCCAAGCTGCGAGATGAGACGAGCCTTTCAACCTTGAAGCCATACTTGCGAGAAGCATATGCGTTTTCTATCGCGGCGCCGTCGGCCTAACCCGCGCG
>JANMQK010000286.1:0-30773 GCA_031370485.1 Acidobacteriota bacterium
GTAGGTCGATTTCTGGGGCAGGCGCAACCCGCTCTTCGTCACTTCGATGACCTGGTCAATCCGCGTCGCGTTCAGCAGGACCCCGAACGCCACGCCGCCATCCCCCGCCCTCGCGATGACCTGGTCGGCGTCGGTCAGGTAGTCGAGATGGCTCTGGCGGACCTGGGCCTCATGGTCGATCCCGAGCGTGTCCTCGAGCACGAGCCGGTGGAGGAGAATGACGTCGAGGCTTCTCAGTGGCGCCGGGACCCCCTTCAGGGCCGGGCGATCGAAACCGGTCCCCTTCTTCCATTCCGCCAGCCAGAAACGCGGGGCCTCGGCGAAGACGAGGCCGAAGACTCCCGGCCCGGCGCTTCGCGAACCGACCGCCGCGCGCAGGGCCTCGCTTCCCTCCACTGCGGTGAGCGAGAAAAAGGAGGCGAGCCGGTCCCGGAACGGCCCCGCATCGAAGCCCGGGAGGGAGTGGATTAAGCGGTGGATCGGGAAGATGCTCAAACCCGGGTCCTCGAGGCTGCAAAGGAATGCCAGAACGTGCCCCGCGTCGTCCGACCCGGCCGCCCGCCGCGTCTCGCTGTAGGCGAGCGCCGATTCGTAACGATGATGCCCGTCGGCGATGAGCGCCCACTGGTCTTTCAGCCCGGCGGCCAGAGACCGGGTCGTTTCCCCATCCTCGAGCCGCACCAGTCGTATCGCCGTCCCCGAGTCGTCCACGAATTCCTCGGCCGGACCGCGGATCGCCGCCTCCCCCAACGCGCGGGCGACCCTGGCGTCCGGATCGGAGTGCAGCATGAACACGGCGCTCAGATGGGTGCGGGTTGATGCGAGCAGCTGTCGCCGGTCCTCGCGGGGGCGCGATAGTGTCCTCTCGTGGGGGATGATCCGTCCGGAGTCGAGCGGCTCAAGGCGAAGCCGCGCAAACAACCCGCGCCGGGCCCTCACCTCCCCCGAGGGGGCGCGGTAGGTCTGCTCGCAAAGATGGAGGGCGGGGGTTGTGTCCCTGACGAGCACGCCCTCCCGGATCCACTCGCCGAGCAGCCGCACGGCCTGGCGGTAGGGATCGTCGTCCCCCTCCGCGCGCGGGAGATCAAGCCGCACGATGCTGTTAGCGTGGCGCGCGGCGAGCCTCTCCCGCGCATCCTCCGAGATGACGTCGTAAGGAGGGGCGATGAGGTGGGGCAGTTCGTGGCGCAGCCGGGGCGCATACCGCAGTGCCCGGAAGGAATGAATGATCGGCACGCGACCCCCCTCAGGCGCGCTTCAAACCGAGGGAATCCTCGAGCTTCTCGAGAAAGGCATCTTCGATCACGCCCGAGGAACGCCTGTCCGTGAGCAACATGACCCGCGTTTGCCTGTCCAGCCCCTGCACGAGAATGCGGGCCCGCACGCTCAGCGCCGTTCCCCCTTCCGCCGGCGCCAGGATCACTTGCAGGGAAACCTTCCCCTGCTTGACCTGCACCATTTGCAGGATGTGATAGGTCCGGGTCAGGGCTGGAGGCGGGTCCCCCACGTGCTCCGAAAAATCTTTGGCGCCGAAATCGACGAATGAGGTCTTGACCTTCATCGCCGCCTGGTCGACCTCTTCCGGAGGGTAGCCGGCGGACGCTAGCGTCTCGAGGAGCCCCTTCCATAACTTTCTGGGCTTGATGTCGTAGAGACGCGTCTGAAAGGAGGAGACTGCGTCCGGCGGGATTTCCGGCAACGCGGTGTCGGGGGCGGCGGCCGGAGGGGAGCCCTCCGGCCTGGCATCCCCGGCCGGCGGTGCTTCCTGGGCCCACACGCCGCCGGACGGCGCGGGTCCCGCTGCCAGCAGGCCCAACGCCACAAGAAAACGCGCCGCCTGATGGCGCATGTGTCGATTCATGGCCGGGCGGATGCTTGGGGGAGGTGTCTCACGGAGGGCGAGTATAACATGCGCGGCCGGGACGGCCCGGTCACGCCGGGGGTGGCTAGCCGCCGGTGGCGGCAACGACCTCATCGGAATCGGCGCCGCGCGCGACCTCGAGGATTACCCCGATCAGGGTCTCGAGCCGGAACGGCTTGTCCACGCAGGGCCGTCCGGACTGCTCGATGAATCGGCCGGTATCCGGGTGGAGGACGTCGCCCGACGCGAAGACCACGCGCCGGGCCTTCTCGGGCCAGCGCGCCCGGATGACGTCGAACAGCTGGTGGCCGTCCATCTCGGGCATCTTGAGGTCAATCAGCAGCACGTCGTAGGACCCCTGCTCGATTTTCGTCAGCGCCTCCCGGGCGTTCGACGCGGTGACGACGGAGTGCCGGTCCCGGCTGAGGGCGTCGACGATCAGGTCCAGGATCACCGGCTCGTCATCCACCGCCAGGATCCGGAGGATCCGGTCGGACTCCTTCCTGCCGGCAACGTCATCCCCGCCCCTGGCCGCGCTGTCGCCGTCCTCGGCCGCGACGATGGGCAACTCGACGAAGACGGCCGTGCCCCGGGGCGCGACGGACTCGCCCCAGATGCGTCCTCCATGATCCCGGACGATCCCGTACGACACCGAGAGTCCCAGGCCCGAACCCTCTCCCACGGGCTTCGTGGTGAAGAAGGGGTCGAAGATCCTTCCCAGGATTTCCGGGGCAATACCCGGGCCGTCATCGGCAACCCGGAGCTGGATCCGCCCGTCCTCGACCCTGGTGGAAACGGTCAGGGTCCCCTGGCCCCGGTCGGACGTGATCGCGTACTGGGCGTTGTTGATGATGTTCAGCAGAACCTGCTGGATCTGGTTGAAGTCGAGCATGGTCTTCGGAAGCCCCTGCTCGAGACGCTTGACCACCTGCAGGTTGTTCACGCGCAGCTGGTAAGCCTTCAGGTCCAGGGTTTTCTCGATGATCCCGTTCAGGCCGAGGTAGCGCTTGGCCGAAGGATACCGCCGGGCGAAGGCCAGCAGGTTCTGGACGATTTTCTGACAGCGCAGCGCCGACTCGAATATCCGCTCGACCGACCGCTGCTGGCGGCTCTCCATGGGACCGCTCATCAGAAGCTGGGCATAGCCGAGCACTCCCGCCAGCGGGTTATTGAGCTCGTGGGCCACGCCGCTGACGACTTCTCCGAGTGCCGAAAGCTTTTCGGCCTGGATCAGGTTCGTGCGCGCCGCCTTGAGATCGGTCACGTTCTTGATGATCCCGACCGTTCCCGAGGGAACCCCGGTGTCGTCCTTCAGGACCGCGGTCGCCACCAGCACGTCACGCACCAGGCCGTCCCGGCCACGCACGGTGGTCTCGAAATTGTGGAGCGGAATCCCCTCGTGGAGAAGGGCGTGCATCCTCTCCCGCGCCGCGGGCTCCGGATACAGGTCGGCGCAGGTCAGCGCCAGAGCCTCCGCGCGGGAATAGCCCAGCATCGACGTGCCGCCGCGGCTGAACTCGGTCAGCCTCCCCTCCATGTCCGTCGTGTAGATCAGGTCCGGGAAATGGTCCATGATGTTCTGCAGTTTGTGCAGCGCCTCCTTGCGGACACGAACCTCGCTGCGCATCTGCTCGAAAAGCGTGGCGTTCGCGACGGCGTTCGCGCTCGCGTTGGCGACGATCTGGCACGCGGCGATTTCCTCAGGCGTGAAGCACGAGCGGCGCCGGGCTGCGCGCAGGATGAGCATCCCCAGCAGGTCCCTGCGTGCCATGAGCGGCAGGATAAGGATGGACCGGAACCCGGCGTCCTCGATCTTCGCGGCCACATCCTTGACGACTTCCTCCCGCGCGACGTCGTTGATGACCATCGCCTCATGCGTGACCATGACCCGCCGGACCTCGGGGTATTTCTGAAGATCGATCTTGAGGTCCCTGACGCTCGCGTCGTCGCTGCTCGCCAGGATCAGGCCCTCCCCCCGGTCCTCGTCCACGGTCAGGATCGAGCAACGCAGTGCGTCCACCAGGGAGGCGATCCGGCTCACGATCAGGTAGAGGATCTGGTGCAGGTCGAGGGTTGAATTTACCGTCGAGGTGATTTCGACAAACGCCTCGAGATCCCGCTTTTCCCGTTCCAGGCGGCGGGCGACCTCCTGCTGCTCGCGCACCTGGCTGACGAGCTGGCCATAGTAGAGCGCGACCACGAAAAGAAACGGCACGCGCAGCAGCAGGGTCACCCCGTCGAGGGCTGAGGCGAAGCTGCTTCCCGCCGCAAGATAGATGTAGAGGCCCGATACGAGGGTCACGCCCACGATGAGGCGCGGCAGGCTGGGCCCGATGGCGGCGAGGAACAGGACGACGAAAAACACCAGCGGGAGGCCGCTGTTCTCGAGCCCCGCCCGGTAGAGGGCGGCCGCCACCAGGAAGGTGTCTGCGATCACGACAACGTGATCGAAATGGCTCGCCTCGCGGCGCGCCTTGAGATACCGCCAGAACAGGAGGTTGCTGGCCGCGAACCCGGCGATCAGGATCGAGTCGAGCAGCAGGTCCTGGCGCATCCGCCCCGGATGGAACAGCAGCAGGGCGGTCGCCAGGATCAGCAGCCAGCGCAGGGCGGGACGGACGGTTTCGGAGTCGGCGGGTTGCATGTCGATAATGGCGGACTTGAAAGGCACAGCCCCTCCAGCGGCGAAGGCAGCGGACGCCGCCATTCCAATATAGGGGCGGGTCGCCGGATCGCAAGGCGATTCCCCGCCAATGACTTTCCAGGGCCGATGCAGCGGCGAGGGCGCTGGCCCCGGGACGCGTTCGCCGCGCCCCCCGCGCGGCAATATCCCCTTTGCTTGACTTTTGAGGATCGCCGGGTAGAATTGTCGCCATGCCAACGCAGCACTTGCGGTTCAAGGTTTTCGCGGCACTCACCGTGTGCGGCATGCTGCTCCCCCCGGTCCTCCTCAAGGCCGAGACCATCACCAGCACCTCCCAGGTGAAGGAAATCGACTTCACCGGGCTGACCGACCAGCAGAAGAAGATCGCCCTCAAGCTGATGAACGAAAACCCGTGCAATTGCGGGTGCAAGATGCACATCGCGGAATGCCGCCTGCGCGACAGCTCGTGCCGGCGCAGCCTGATTTTCGCCCGCACGATCGTTGACGCCCTCAGGGAGGGCAAGAGCGAGACCGAGGTCGCCCGGGTCCTGAAGGCGAAGACCGACACCTTCGTCGAGGCCCGGCTTCCCGACGACACCGGCGTGGTCTACAACATTGACGTCACGAGCAGTCCTGTGCGCGGGCCGAAGAACGCCCCGATCTCGATCGTGGAGTTCTCGGACTTCCAGTGCCCCTACTGCGCGGGAGTGCAGGAAACTCTCGACAAGGTTCTCAAGACCTTCCCGAAGGATGTCAAGCTGGTGTTCAAACAGTACCCGCTGAACATCCATCAATACGCCCGGCAGGCGGCCCTCGCCGCCCTCGCCGCCCACAGCCAGGGGAAGTTCTGGGAGCTGCACGACAAGATGTTCCAGAATTTCAGCGCCATCAACGAGGAGAACATCAAGAAGTGGGCCAAGGAGATCGGCCTCAGCATGCCCGACTTCGAGAAGACAATGCAGTCGGGAAAGTACGAAGGGGTTCTGCAAAAAGACATCGCCGACGGCGCCGCGGCCAAGGTCGTGGGCACGCCCAGTATCTTCGTCAACGGCAAGAGAATCCACGAGCGCAATTTCGAGGGATTCAAGAAGGCGATTCAGGAGGAGTTGGCGGCGCTCCGCACCTCCCCGGCGTCGGCCGCCAAGAGCGGCAACCGCTCCTCGAACTGACCCGTTCCGGCAATCCTCAACGACCGAGTTCCCGCAACACCCGGCGCACCGTCGCAGCGTCCGGCTGGTCCGGCGCCAGCCTCAATGAGGCCTTCAGGTGGAGCGCGCCGCGCTCCCGGTCGCCCAGCGCGCGCGCATACAGCATCCCGAGGCTCCTGTGGGCGTCGTGCAGGGTCGGGTCGAGCGCCAGGGCCCGTTCATAGCTTTCCACGGCTCCCCGGGTGTCGCCTTTGAGCGTGAGGAGATAGCCGAGGAAATTCGCCGCCCGCGCCGACCCTGGGTGTCCGCCGGCCGCCTTGCGGAACTCACGCTCCGCTTCGGCCCTGTCCCCCCGGCCCAGCGCCACCTCTCCGAGTCCGCGCTGCGCCTCGGGAAAATCGGGCGCAAGGCGTGCGGCCTTCTCGAACTGGGAGGCCGCCTCGGCCGCCCGGCCCGAGGCCACGAGCGCGTCGGCCAGATTCACCCTGTAGATCGCCACCTCCGGGTCGAGTTCGACCGCCTTGCGAAGATGCCCGATCGCGGCGTCATGTTCGCCGCGTGCCATGGCGATCGAACCGAGATTGTTCCACGCACTGGCCGATCCGGGGTCGAGAGCGATGGCCCGTCGGAACGCCTCCTCAGCCTCGCCGAAGCGGCGCAGCGCCTGGTACGAGCTCCCGAGGTTCAGCGCGATGTCGGCCCTGAGGGGACGCTCCTGGGCCGCGCTCTGGAAGTCCTCCAGAGCCTCGGCCGAGCGTCCCTGCTGCAGCAGCGCCATGCCCAGGTTCACCCTGGCGTCGTTGAAGCCAGGGTAGATCGAGAGGGCCACACGGTAGTTCTCCTCGGCGCTCTTGTATTCCTCGCGCTTCAGGAACGCGTTGCCGAGGTTGTAGCGGATGCGGGCGGATCTCGGCGAGACCCTGGCCGCGCTGCTGTAGAGCGCGAAGTTGTCCCGCCAGTCCGGCAGCCTCGTCCAGGCTCGCGCCCCCATGGCCGCGCAGGCGCAGAGGGCCGCGGCCAGCGCGAGCCTGGCGTGACCCCTCGCGGCCGCCCGGGCGACACCCCAGCCGGCCAGCAGGCAAAGCCCGACACTGGGCAGGTACATCAGCCTCTCCGCCATCAGGGTGCCGATGAAGACCACGAGGTTGGAAGCCGGCAGCGAGGCGATCGCGATCCACAGGAGCGCAAAGCCGGCCGCAGGGGCGCGGCGCAGCATGAAGGCCCCCCCAGCGACCAGCAGGATCACGATCAGAAGGCCGGCAAGCGCCAGCGGGTCGAAAATCGAAACGATGATCGGGATCTGATCGAAGGAGTAGTCCGCCGAAAGCCGCCGCGGCCACAGCAGGAGCGTCGCATACCGCGCCACCGTGCCGAGGGCCGTGAGGCGCCCGTCCACGGGCCCGGCGGAGGCCGCCGGGTTGTCCACGAACGGAATGGATCCTCCGGCGCCGATCGCGCCGACAACAAGGAGCCGTGCGCCGAAGAACACCGCCAGCGCTGCGGCGTGGCCCGCGTACAGCGCCCGGCGCCGGCCGGATCCGGTCTGTTGCGGGAACGCAATGTCCCACACGACACACAACAGCACGGCGACCACCGCTGATTCCTTGGCCATCATCCCCAGGAGGGCTGCCGCCCAGGCCCCGAGCATCGCCAGACGACGCCCGGCGCGTCCCGCAAGACGCTGCGCCCTGCGATGGAGGAGCAGCGAGGCGATGACACACGACGCCGCGAGGAGCTCGGCCCTCCCTACGACTCCGGCGACGGCCTCGACATGCACCGGGTGAACCGCGAACAGCAGCCCCGCGGCGAGGGCGGCGGCGCCGCCCTGGAAGATTTCGAGGGCGAGCAGTGTGACCAGCAGCGTCGCGAGGCCGTGGAGGAGCGTGTTGACCACATGGAACCACCCCGGCCGCAGGCCTCCGGCCAGGGCGCGATCGAGGGCGAAGGTCAGGCTGGTGAGCGGGCGGTAGAGCCGGCCGTCCTGCAAGGGCCGGTTCCAGTAGGGCGCGACCAGCAGGCGCGGCACCGACCGGAGATCCTGCATCAACGGGTTCCCGACGACGATCGCTTCGTCGTCGAGGACGAATCCGTTGCGGAAGGTCGGAAGGTAGATGAGGATCGCGACGAGCGGCGCGAGAACAAGGGCCGTCCGCCGGCCCGTCAAGGGACGACCGCACCCGGCGAGTAGTCTGAAGCCTGGAGGCTCGACCCGAGAAGCGCCACCTCGCGGTTGCCCCCGGCCGTCAGGTTGATCGCCCCCTCGACCACCGTGCGCTGGCCGGCGGCAACGTTAATGTCCGTCAGGTAACCCGTGGAACGGTGGACCCAGCCTCCGCCGCGGGTGAGCAGGTCGAAGGCGATGTAGACGTCGTACACCCCAGGGTCCAGGTCGAAATCGAACCTGTCGGACACCGAGGTGCAGCGATACTGCTCCATCCAGTAGGGCACGATCATCCCTGGGGAGGTCTCCGGCAGGACCCTGTTTTTTTTGTTCAGGTCCGTGATGATCTTCGGGCCCGACACCGCGGGCTTGCGGGGGCCCGGTATCTTGGCCACCTGTCGCATGGCGGCCGTCCGCACGATGGGAGACTCGAAGAGCAGGATCGTCGTCTGAGGGGAGGATCGTTCCACCGCGGCGATGGAAAACTGGTATCCAAACGTATAAACGGCATTTTTCTTCTGTTCCGCCTGGTCCGGTCCCTCCGGCAGCCTGACCACCCGGTCGTCGGGGTAGGTGCACCAGCGCCGGTTGCCGGAGAAGGCCACGGCCAGTCGCCCTTTGCCCGTCGCCGGCTTCGCCGGCAGGATTGGCCCTTTGACTCCCAGCGGGCCGGGCGGGGCCGCCCCGTTCTCCCCCTCGGCCCGGGATCCCGGGATCATCGAGGCAAGGGTCAGCAGGATCACAGCGGCGCGCCGGAAGGTCGTCAATGCCATGGGTCTCGCCATAAATCCCTTGATTGACGGAGCAACTGTCAGCGAAGAGGAATTATACTGCCGGGGGACGCGAGGCACCAAGGGGACTTCAATGTGTCGACGACTTCCCGGAACTGCCCGTGCTTCGTCCAGCGAGGTTGACGAACGCAGAGCTGGGAGCAAAATCCTCCAGCCTAAGTGGCGTGGTGATGGCGCGGAAAGAGCTTCCAAAGCGTGGTCAACTTCAGGAAGGAGGGCAGTTCCGGGAATCTCACGTCGTCTCCCACTCCAGCCAGAATCGCACTTGTGGTTTAGGGGTATGATTGGCGCACTTTACCCAATACGTGGGGTCATGTCAAGACCCAAGTACAACATTTTGTAGGCCGGCGGGGTGATCGCAAGAGTCCTGGAGGACCTCGAATTCCCGGCCGTTCTGGCCCTGCTCAGGGCTGAGACGGTAACGCCGCCGGGGGGTGTACTCGCCCTGACCCTGACCCCGGCCCTCGAACCGGCCGCGGTGGCGGCCGAGACGCTGCGCACGGTCGAGGCGGTCGAACACCTCACGCGCCGCGGTACGCTGCCATTCGGCACACTTCCTGACCCGGAACCACTGCTCGCCCGGCTCGGAGTCGAGGCGAGCGTCCTGGCGCCTCTCGAGATCCTCGACCTCCTCACCCTTCTCCAGGCCGGCCGCAACGTCAAGGGGGCGGCGGCGGAGAGCCGCGCTGAGTTCCCCAGGATCTGGGATCTCGCGGGTGATCTGCCGGATCTCGGAAACCTTCTGAGGTTCCTGGACGGCAAAATCTCGTCCTCGGGCGAGGTGCTCGATCACGCCAGTGACGACCTGCGCGGGATCCGCCAGCAAATCCAGGAGCGAACGCGGCGGCTCAATGCCCTCCTGGAGGTGGTGACCGCGCGTCCCGAGGTCGCGCGGTCCCTTCAAGACACCTTTGTCTCCATTCGCAACGAGCGCCACGTGATCCCGATCCGCGCCGAGGCGCGCTCTGCGTTCCAGGGAATCGTGCACGGCGTATCCGGGAGCGGGGCTACGGTCTATGTCGAGCCCCTGGAGACCGTGGACCTCAACAACGAGATCGTGACTCTGCGCGAGCTCGAGATGGCAGAGGTGAAGCGGCTGCTCCAGGAGTACAGCGACCTGCTCCGGGGGCGCCTGGCGGAGCTGCGGATGCTGACCCGGACCCTCGCCCGGCTCGATCTCCTGATGGCCAAGGCGCGGCTCGGCCGCAGCATGCGGGGTACGCGGGCGGAGCCGTCCGCCGCGGGCGAGGTGGAGTTGCGCGGCGCCCGTCACCCCCTGGTCGAGATCAGCCTGCGATCGCAAGGCGCCGCCCTCGCGCCGCTCGACATTTCCCTGCCGGCGGGAAGCCGGGTCCTGATGATCAGCGGGCCCAACACCGGCGGAAAGACCGTCGCGCTCAAGACCATCGGTCTATTGAGCCTGATGGCCCAGTCGGGTCTCCTCGTCCCAGCCGATGGCGCCAGGCTCCCGGTGTACAGGCGAATCTCCGTTGACATCGGCGACCACCAGTCGATCTCGGACCGTCTGAGCACATTTTCCGCGCGCATAAAGACCATCGCGGATATCGCCCGCGATCTCAATCCGCCGACCCTGATCCTGCTCGACGAGATCGGAACCGGCACCGATCCCGAGGAGGGGGTGGCGCTGGGGACGGCGATCATCGATTACTTCCGGACCCGCGGCGCGACCGTGGTGGCCACGACACATCTCGAGGCGCTGAAAGCCTACGCGGCGTCGACTCCCGGGTGCGTCAACGCCGCCATGGAGTTCGACGAAGCGACCTTCGCGCCGACCTACCGCCTGGTCCTCGGGATCCCTGGACGCAGCAACGCGCTGGAGATCGCCGAGCGGCTGGATCTCCCCACTGAGATCCTGACGGCGGCGCGCGGGCTGCGCGGTCACTCGGATCGGCTTATCGCCGACTACCTCGCACGGCTCCAGTCCCTTTCGGCCGATCTCGAGACGCGTCTTCGCGCCGCGACCGAGGAGCGGACGCGCCTCGACGCCGAGCGGGCGGCCCTCGAGAGCGGCTTCCGGGACAAGGAGGCGCGCCAGCGCCAGGCGATCGTCGCCGAGATCGAGATGGCGGTCGGCGGCATCCGCGAGGAGGGCGAGCGATACCTCGAGTCGCTGAAGGAGCGCGAGGTGTCGGTCAGAATGCGCCGCGAGGAGGCCAAGGCGGCGTCTAAACTCCGCACCGAGGCGCGACGCATGATCCGCAGCGTCACCCGCGAGCCCGATCGCAAGGGGATGGAGGCACCCGATCTTGCCCCGGGAACCAGGGTGGTCGTGGACGGGATGGGGCTGAGCGGGACGGTCGAGTCGGCGCAGGGGGATCGCGTCGTGATTTCGGTCCGCGGCAAAAGAGTGACCGTGCCGCGCCAGGACTGCCACCCCGAGGGGGGATCCTCTGTCGAGACCGGAGCGCGGGGACTCCGCCTCCCCGCGGGGGTCACGTTCGAGCGCCACCCCGTCCCTTCCGAGGACGAGATCCGCCTGCTCGGGCTGAGCGTCGAGGAGGCCCTCGAACGGGTGGACAAATTCCTCGACGATGCCTATCTGGCGAGCCTGAGCCAGGTGCGGCTCATCCACGGGGTCGGGTCGGGCCGGCTGAAACGGGCCGTCGGCGAGATGCTGGCCGGCCATCCCCACGTTGACACCTTTGTGCGCGCCCCCTCCGACAAGGGGGGCGCCGGCGTGACCATCGTCACCCTGAGACCCTGAGTCCGCCGGCGGTCCCGATGGACCCCGCCCTGCCACGCCGTCCGATCAGCGAATCCCCCAGTAAGGCTTGAAGGAGGAGGCGTCCTTGCGCGGGTCGAGGACCAGGGTCTCCGGCCCCGACACGACGCAGTCGAGGGCCCACGCGCGGGGCTGCCGGACCCCGGCTTCGGTCGCCACCAGGCGGTAGGTTCCCGGCGGAACGCGGGTGAACTCGAACCGGCCTGCGTCGTCGGTGATGGCCCGCTGCGCGGCGTGGGCCTGCAGGAGGCCGTCGGCGGTGCGCAGGCAGGCGTCAACGCGATCCTGCCGCGCCTTCTCCTCGACGCCGATTTCCTTCTTCAGGCGGTCGCTCCGGTTGGCGGCCTCGCGGAAGATTGGGGTCGAGTTGAGCGCCTTGTCATACTGCGAGCGAAGCGCCTCGATGCGCGCATCCGCCGCGCCCAGGCCGGCACGGCACTTCTCCCCTTCCTTGGAATGCTCGGCGTCGAGCGTCTGCAGGTCGGAGACCAGAAGGACGATCAGCCCCGCTCCGGGGGTCGCAGCACGGTCGCTGGGCGAAGGCAGGAGAATGCCTCGTACCACGGCGCCGGAAAGCGCCGGGGGAGGCTCCGGCGGGGCGGATGGAGCAGGAACGGCGGTCGAAGAGGCCTCGCCGGCGGCCGGGGGGGCCTCGCCGCCCGCCTGGGTCGCGGGTCCTGCCACCCATCCCTCGACCCGCACTCGGCGCCACCCGGATCGCTCCTCCAGCACCGTCAACGGCGCATCCCCCCGCAGCGTCGCGATCCAGCCTCCCCGGGGCGCGTCGAAGAGAGTGATGTCGGACGCTCCCGCCCCCCTGACCGGCAGGAGCAGGAGGAGGGCCAGGCCCAGGAGGACGGTGGATACGATCACGACTCGTTTCATGCTTGGCCCCTTTCGGCTTCAGAAGTGAAAAAACAGTGACGCGATCGCCAGACGGTCCGGGGCGCTCCGTGTCAGGGCCGTCCCCAGGGCGCCCCGCACGCCGAAATTCGCCATGGGCCGCCAGTCGAGCCCGGCCAGGACGCGACCGTCCGGCATTCTCCTCCCGAACGGCGTGCTCTCGTGGTCGATCTCCCCGACGAAAGTCCAGGTCGAACGGATCGGCACGAGAACGCCGAGCGCCGCCAGTAGGGACGTTCGGCCCTCCGCCTTCCCGGACGACCGCGAATCGTCCCTGAACGCCGCTCCGACGCTGCCGACCAGGGTGGCCCGCGAGAACTTCTTTCTCGCTCCGGCAAAGGTCCGGTACTGAACGACACCTGGCCCGCGCCCCGATTCCTCCTGCGCCAGCGGGAGGATCGCGCCCGCTCCGACCGCCAGTTCGAAAGGACTCCTGATGACCCGGTACTTTCCGTAGATCATCGCGTCGGAGAACCCCGTTCCGTCGAGGCTGTCCGGGATCTCCGCGCCGAACAACGTCGCGCCGGCCTCCCGCTGCCGCGACAGCAGCCCGGCGACGAGTCCCGCCTCGACATCCCTCCCGAAACGGAACGCGATGGTGATGCTTCCCGACAGGTCGCGTCCCTTTTCCTCACCGGCATACGCGGCGGCCACCTCGAGCCAGCCTTTCTGGACGATCCCGCCGTCCTCCACGAACCCACGGATGAGCCGGTGATCGCCGGTGATCAGCCCCGGCACCGTTCCCTCCGCCGCCAGGGCCGGCGCGACGGGGGCCAGGAGACAGATCGCCATCCCCAGCGCCGCGTTCCGGCCCCGGTGATCCGGGCGGGACGCGAGCGACCTGCGTTGCAGATTCGTAGCCGCGCGCCCCTCCCTTGATCGAGCCTGGGCCGTCCCTATATTCGTACCGGGGCCTATCCCGGAGTCGGGCACAGAGGTGTTGACGCAATGACCAAAGCGGACCTGATGAGAAGGATTGTCGAGGAATGCGGCTCGCACGAGGCTCACAGGAAGTCCGGACGCCCCTGCCACATGCGGCGCTCCCCCGCTGCCGGCGGCGGCCTCGTGGGGGCCACGCCATGCACGGCCGCCCAAGGGCGCACCACCCTTCAGGATCCTCAGACCGGCGCCCGCGTGAGTCCCCGCCGGCGTGGAGCGCGGCGCGGGCGCACGACCTGAGCCAACGGCCCGCGCTTCAGTGATCCTCTTCTCTCCCGTCCGGGGGATAGCCCTGCATCCAGGTCCCGGGAGCCGCAAGCGCCCCCGAGTTGCCGCCGGCGGCCGCGACTTCGAGCTTGGCGATGGCCCGCTCCTTCTCGCGGATTTCAGCCACCTGGGCATCGAAGTGATCCATTGAAAGCGGACCCGGGGCGGCCATCTCGAGCCTTTTCACCTTTTCCTCGAGGAGGGCGATCGCGATGTCGCGGTCCTCGATATCGACCCTCGCCTGCCTGACCTGCTTTCGGAGGAGGTCGATTTCCCTGAGAGCCCTGGTACGCAGCGCCTGGTAGCGTTCCTGAGAGTGGATCAACTCCTCGGTTTTCGCCTCGGCGTCCGCCTTGAATTCGAGAAGCTTCTGACCTCCGGCCCGGATCATGCCGTACTGCACCAGAATCTGCTCGTGTTTCATGAGCAACTCGTTGTAGAGGGAGATCGGCACGCTGTGCTCGGGCCTGGCCTGGCGGTGAGCGATTGCGGTGTCCTCCTCCACCCTGGCCGGCAGGTCGCTCGATGAGGGGGAGAGCCCAAGCGCCAGGAGATCGTCGCGGAGGATCTTGTACTCCTCGCCGAACTTGCCGACCTCCTTCAAGGCCGGAAGTCTTCCGGAGCGGATGTAGCGGCGCACGGTGGCCGGCGTCCGGCCGATGAGCTGGGAGGCCTCTCGGATCGTCAGGTGCGTCATCGTGTTACCTCATTCGGGGCGACGCGCCCCGCGAAGCGGACGCGGCCGCGACGATCGGCGCGGTTTATACCAGAATCAAGACGACATGTAAAGGCGGGATGTCGCGCCGGACCGCGAATCTCAGGCTTCACGCACGATCACCAGGACGCCGATGGCGGCGATCAGCAGGCCGCTCAGGAGGTCGCCGTAGCGCGTGAAGAAAGGGAGGTCCAGCCGTCTCAGACCGTGGGTGGCGAACAGGGCGACGCCAACCATCGTCACGACCGTGCAGATCGTGAACCCGGCCACCGCAAAGGCGACAGCCGCCCGGCCGGACGCCGCCGCGGCGAACAGGATCGGCACGAGGAGGATGCAGGGGCTGATGCCTACCACTGCGACCAGCCCCCCACCGCTCAACGTGCCGTGGAACCACCGCTCGAGGATGTGACCGTGGACGTGGGGATGATCCCCGCCCGCGCCGCGGGGCGCCGCTCCCCCGGGCGCCGCACCGTGGGCCCTGGCCTCACGGCGGTGCGCCCACAGGCCGTAGCCCACTCCGAACGCAACGAGCAGGTACCCGGCCAGAAGCTCGAGTGACTGCCCGTGCGACGCCAGGCTGTCCCGGGAGGATAGCGACCCCAGGGCGATGACCGGCAGGCCGACCAGGATGGACACCGCGACGTGGATCACCCCGGTCAGGCCCACCATCACAGCCGTCTTCCTGTCGGTCCAGCGCTGGGCGCGGGCCATGATCGCAAAGGGCAGCCAATGATCGGGAATCAACGCATGAATGACTGCGGTGGCGCAGGCCGAGAAAAAGAGCAGGATGTCCGTGCTGTCCACCGGATCTCCGCCGGACCGGGGGTACCGGATCCGTCTGGTGTGACGGGGGCGGATTATAGCATCCGCCCCGCCGTACTCCCCCGACTGTCAGCCTGGCGGCGGCAGGCTCCAGGCGCCGTCGCTGCTGCATCGACCCCGCGAAAAGCCTTGTGGCACTTGACATTCCTGGATATCGTCCGTATATTCCTCCATGCAATCCTCCATGCAAAACTCAAGGCCGAACGCGGGAGCGTCCAGATTCCGTACAGGACTGGCTGCCCTGTCGGGGCTCGTCGCAACGATAAGCGCCGCGACGCTGCTCTTCGCCGAACCGGCCGCAATCCCCTCCGCGGCAGGCGTCGCGCGCGCGGCAACGTTCCGGCCTGCGCCTTCACTGATCCTCCCCGGCTGGCAGGCGCCGGGTGCCTGGGCGCGGGGAGTTGACGAGGACTCCGCCACCAGCGAGCCGAGCAACGCTTTCCGCGGTTCCTTCGTGGCCTCGCCCGGCAGCCTGCGGCCAGCCCTGGTCGTGCAGATCCCGGAGCAGATCGTAGGCCGCATGACGCGCGAGGCGCGCCGCCTGCAGCCCGGGGCGCTCCCGACGGCCTGGAGCCCGATGATCCTGGCGGATTCGCTGGCCGAGGCGGAGATGTCCCGGCAGGCTGAGAGAGTCATCACGCGGTCGTTCCGCCGGTCGCTCGATCAGCGCCTCGACGCCATAGCGGCCGCCACTCCCGGGATCGGATCCACCCTCGCCATGCTGCAGGGGCTGGGGATGACCCTGCGGCGTCATGGCTCCGGGGATCCGGGACGGCTTGCCGACACCGAACCGGGGGCGATCGATCAGCCCCGGTTCACCGGGTCCGCCAGGTTGCGGCTCGACGCCCACCCCAGAATCCAGCTGGGCGCCGAGTATCTGAAATTCCGAGGGAGGATCGACCTGCCCCTGCTGTCCGGCGATCCCCTCCGTCTCACCCTCGACCGCGAGCTCACTCCCAGGTCCGCCGCCAGGCTGAGCGGCGGGATGGAGCGCGACGGACACAGATGGGCCACGCTTGGCTTCACCGTGGCGTTCTGACCTCGGCCTCAATCCCGGCACTCAACACGTCCAGAAGCGCCCGGCCCTTGTCGAGGGTCTCCCGATACTCCTGCTCGGGGACGGAGTCGGCCACGATGCCGCCGCCGACGCGCAGGGTCGCACGCCCGCGCGCGCACACGATGCTCCGGATCACGATATTGAAGTCCATGCCGCCGTCGAGCGACAGGTAGCCCAGGCTCCCCGCGTAGACTCCCCGTTCCTCCCTTTCCAGCTCGTCGATCACCTCCATCGCCCGGACCTTCGGGGCCCCGGTCATCGACCCTCCCGGGAAGAGCGCGCGCAGCAGATCAATCCGGTCGCGGTCGTGCCGCAGGCTGCCTGCTACCGTTGAGACGAGGTGGTGCACCGTGGCATAGGTTTCCAGGGCGCAGAGATCGCGCACGACGACACTCCCGGGCCGGCAGGCCCGCCCCAGGTCGTTCCTGACGAGGTCGGCGATCATCACATTCTCGGCCCGGTCTTTGGCGCAGGAGGAGAGATCCTCGGCCAGGCGAGCGTCCTCGCCGGGGGTGGCGCCCCGGGGCCGCGTCCCCTTGATCGGGCTGCTCAGCGCCACCCCGTCGCGCAGCATCAGCAGGCGCTCGGGGGATGCCGATACGACCTGGAAGGGCCCGCCATCGATGAAGGCCGCAAATGGAGCCGGGTTCCGGACGCAAAGCGCCCGGAAGAGCGCCCGCGGATTCTCCTCGAACGGGCACTCGATCCGATGGGAGAGGTTGACCTGGTAAAGGTCTCCGGCCGCTATATAGCCGAGGGCGCGCCCGATGCGCTCCAGGTACTCGGCTCGGGAGGTCCGGAACCGGGCCTCCCGGGGTCGCAGCGGAGGATCCTTTGGGCCGGCGCGCGCCGGGCGGGCGGCCTCGATGTGCGCGCGCAGTCCCGCCAGGCGGGCCCTGGCGATGCCTCGTCCCCTTCCGCTCCCATCGCCCACTTCGGGCGGCGCCACGCTTTCCAACGCGACGAGAAACAGTCGCCGCTCGCGGTGGTCGAAAACGGCCGCCCGGTCATAGAGACCGAACCAGCAGTCCGGCAGGCCGGAAGGGTCGCGACCCGTCGCATCGGGCGGGAGCGGTTTTCTCCCGAGGCCGTACCCGAGGTAGCCGATCGCGCCACCGGTGAACGGAAGCCCGGCGACGCCCGGCACGGAGCCCGCCGGCGAAAGCGCCCGGAGAAGCTCAAACGGATCGTCGCAGCGGACCGTCTGGCTCTTTCGCCCGGTCCAACCGGCCCACTGAAGCGTCGCCTCCCCGTCCCGCACCGAGAGGACCAGCGGCGGGTCGGCTCCGAGGATCGAGTACCGCGCGGCCGGATGGCTCTCGAGGCCGCTCAGAAGAAGCGCCGCGTGGGGCTCGCTCCCGCAGGTTTCGAGGACCGCGAGGGGATCCACCCACTCCGGAATCTGCTCGATCAGCGGGGTCGCGGCGGGAGCGAACCAGCGGATCGCGTCATTCACCGGAGCACTCGCGTGCGACGAGATCCGCGTAGCGCCTCTGGAGATCGCGCGTCACGGGCCCCGGCCGGCCGCCCCCCGCCGGCCGCCCGTCTACACCGACGACCGGAAGCACCTCCCAGGAGGTGTTCGTCAGGAACGCTTCCTCGGCCCGCTCGAGGCGCCCGACGGGAAGCCGCTCCTCGACCACCGGGACGCCGGCCTCCCGCGCCTGTTCGATGATAGCCTCGCGCGTGATGCCGGGCAGGCTGCCGTCGGCGATGGCCGGCGTGCAGAGCCGCCCCTCTGAGACCAGGAAAAGGTTGCTCGCCGTCCCCTCCGTGATACAGCCCGACGCGTCGACCCAGACCGACTCGAACGCCCCGCGCTGATGCGCCTCGCGCCGGGCCAGCACGGAGACGAGCCGGCTGGTGGTCTTGATGGAGGAATCGAGGACCTCCGCCGGCATGGCCCGCCTCCGCGCGATCGCCACCTCGACGCCCCGCTCGCGAAGCCGCTGGTCGATTCCCGCGAACGGCACCGCCGAAATGACGACCGTCGGGGGCCCCGGGGCGTCGACATAGTCCCCGGGACGGCCCGGCCCCCGGGTCACCGTGAGCCGGATCCGCGCGTCGCGCAGCCTTTCCGCGTCCAGCAGCTCGCGCACCGCGAGCGCGAGCAGGTCAGTCCCGGGGAGCGTGAGGTCGATCAGGGACGCGGATTGCTCGAGGCGCGTGAGGTGGCGGTCGAGCCGGAACACCCTGCCGTTCCGGGCCCGCATCGATTCGAAGATCCCGTCGCCGAAGAGGAACCCGCGGTCGAAGACCGAGACCCGCGCTTCGGTGTCAGGGACGATCCGCCCGTTGAGATGGACGCGCACCTAGCGGGCGGCCTCCGCGGCGGCGGCGAGTCCTTCCGGGGCGCGGCCGGGGACGCGCGGGAGTCCGGGCTGCCGGGCTGCGGCGGGCAGCGGCCCGACGGCGTTGTAGAGAGTGTCGCGCTCCACCGGGACGCGCCCCGCCTCCTCGATCAGCGCGATGAGGCGCTCCCTGGCCACCCGCTGCGGCGATTCCGCCCCGGCGCGGTGGAAGATCTCCTCGCTCACCACCGTGCCGTCCAAGTCGTCCGCCCCGAAATGCAGCCCCGCCTGGGCGACCCGCGGTGTCATCATGATCCAGTAGGCCTTGATGTGCGGGAAGTTGTCGAGCATCAGGCGCCCCACCGCCAGCTGGCGCAGGTCGTCCGCGGCGGAGGGTTTCAGCAGGTGCGACAGCCGCGTATTCTCCGGATGGAAGGCGAGGGGGATGAAGGCCATGAAGCCGGACGTCTCGTCCTGCGCCTCGCGGAGCAGGATCATGTGGTCGATCCGCTCCTCGATGGTCTCGACATGCCCGTAGAGCATGGTGGCGTTGCTCTTCAGGCCGAGCCGGTGCGCCGTCTTGGCGATCTCCATCCAGGCGCGGTGATCGATCTTCCCCTTGAACAGGACCTGGTGGGCGTGGTCGGTGAGGATCTCGGCGCCGCCGCCCGGGATCGAGCCGAGGCCGGCCTCCTTCAGCCGCAGCAATACCTCCTCGGCCGTCATCGAGAAGTTTTCGGCCATGGCCGCGATCTCGACCATCGTGAAGGCCTTGACGTGCACCTCGGGGCGCACCCGCTTCATGGTGCGGATGACGTCGGTGTAGTAGCTGAATGGCAGATCCGGATTGACGCCGCCGACCATGTGAATCTCGCGGATCGGCTCGTCGATCTGGTCCATCATCCGCTTCTCGACCTCCTGCATCGAGAGGACGTAGGCATCGGGCTGCTTCGCGGTACGGTAGAACGCGCAGAACTTGCATCCCGCGACACAGATGTTCGTGTGGTTGATGTGCTGGTTGACGATGTAGTAGGCGGTGTGGCCGTGCATCCTCTCGCGCACGTGATTCGCCAGGGCTCCGACCGCCAGGAGGTCGGGGTGCCGGTAGAGGGCCAGGCCCTCGTCGCGCGTCAGCCGCCCGCCGGAGAGCACCTTGAGGGCGATACCGCCCAGCCCGGCCTGCTCGATATAGCGCTGCTGCAGCGGTGTCATCGGGCTCAGGCCTCCGGGGCCTTCGCCTGGGAAACCGACCTGCGGTACTCCGGCGAGCCGACCCGCACGTGCCGGTGGGTCGCATCGTCGGCACCGGGGACACCGGGGGCGCCGGGGACACCGGGGGCCATCGTCTCCCCGAGTTTGGCGCGCGTGTTCTCGAGCGCCATCGAGCAGAGCGTCCCGCACATGGTGCAGACCGCCTTGTCGTAGTCCTCGCTCATTCTCCGGATTTCGCGCGCCTTCTCGGGGTCGAGCGACAGGCGGTACTGCCCCTCCCAGTCGAGATTCTTGCGGTAGATCGACATCTGCCGGTCCCGCTCGACGGCCCCGGGGACACGCTTCGCCATGTCGCCGGAGTGCGCGGCTATCTTCGTCGCGAGGACACCGTCGCGCACGTCCTGGACCGTCGGCAGCCTCAGGTGTTCGGCGGGCGTGAGGTAGCAGAGGACATCGGCGCCGGCGGCGGAGGCGACCGCCCCGCCGATGGCCCCCGTGATGTGGTCGTACCCCGCCCCGATGTCGGTCGTGAGCGGGCCCAGGACATAGAACGGCGCCCCGTGGCAGACCCGCTTCTCGAGCGTCACGTTGGCCACGATCTGATCGATCGGCACGTGCCCGGGGCCCTCGATCATCACCTGGACGCTGCGCTCGTGGGCCCGGCGCGTAAGCTCGCCCAGCGTCAGGAGTTCGGTGAGCTGCGCCGCGTCGGTGGCGTCGGCCGTGGCGCCCGGGCGTATGCCATCCCCGAGGGACAGGGTCATGTCGTATTCGAAGGCGATGTCGAGGAGGCGGTCGTACTGCACCAGGAGGGGATTCTCCTCCTCCCGCCGCGCGATCCAGGAGGCCAGCATCGAGCCCCCGCGCGAGACGATGCCGGCGACACGCCCGTCCTGATCCACGCGCCGCACCGCCTCGCGTGTCACGCCGCAATGGACGGTCACGAAGTCGAGGCCGTCTTTAGCATGCTGCTCGATTGTCCCGAACAGGTCGTCGGCCGTCATGTCATGGACCGACCCGCGGTCGGCGACTGCCTGGTAGATCGGCACCGAGCCCAGGATGACGCCGCAGCGGCGGAGGATCTCGCGGCGCACATGGTCCAGCTCGTCGCCCGTGGAGAGATCCATGATCATCTCGGCGCCGCAGGCGATGGCCACCCGCAGCTTCTCGATCTCCTCGTGCAGCTGCTGATGGTGGCCGGACGTGCCGATATTGGCGTTGACCTTCGTGGAGAGGCCGCTGCCCACGCCAATGGGATTGAAATCATGGTTCACGTTCTTGGGGATGATCGCGGCACCGCAGGCTATCCTGCGCCGCAGCTCCTCGGGATCCATCCCTTCGACGGCCGCGACGTATTTCATCTCGTCCGTGGTCCTGCCGCGCTTCGCCTCTTCCATCTGGGTCATGGGGGGCTCCTCAGTGCGCCGTCTCGGTCGCACGCATCTCGCGAATCACTGTCACCTTGATACGTCCGGGGTACTCCATCTGGGCCTGGATCTTCTTGGCCAGCTCCGCGGCCAGAAGGGCCAGTTGATCGTCGTCGACCTTGTCGGGGCGCGCGATAACGCGGATCTCCCGTCCTGCCTGAATGGCATACGATTGCTCGACACCCTCCGTGCCGTTCGCCAGCCCTTCCAACTGCTCGATGCGCTGGACGTAGTCCACGACGTTCTTGCGCCGCGCTCCGGGGCGGGAGCCCGAGATCGCGTCTCCCGCGGACACGAGGACGGAGATCGGGTGGATCATCTCGACGTCGTCGTGGTGCGACCCGATGGCGTTGATGACAATCGGATGCTCCTTGTAGCGCGTGGCCACCTCGACCCCGATCTCGGGATGCGTCCCCTCGCGCTCGAAGTCTATCGCCTTGCCGATGTCGTGGAACAACCCCGCGCGTTTCGCCATCGAGTCGTCGAGCCTCAGCTCGGAGGCCATGATCGAGCAGAGCTTCGCAACCTCGATCGAGTGCATCAGGACGTTCTGCCCGTAGGAGGTCCGGTACCGCAGACGCCCCAGGGTGCGCACCATCTCCGGATGGACCCCGTTGATGCCGAGCTCCTTCAAGGCCTCCTGGCCCGCCTTCAGCATCTGCTCCTCGACGCGGGCCTGGAACTTCACGACGAGCTCCTCGATGCGGCCCGGGTTGATGTTTCCTTCCTTGATCAGCCGATCGAGGGTCAGCCGGGCAACCTCCCTCTTGATGGGGTTGAAGCAGGAGAGCACCAGGGCCCCGGGCTGCTCGTCCATCAGCAGCTGCACGCCGGTCGCGCGCTCGAAGGCGCGGATGTTCCTGCCCTCGTGGCCGATGATGCGCCCCTTCATCTTGTCGCCGTTCAGGGGGAAGGTCGAGACGCTGCGCTCGGCGGACCAATCGGAGGCGGTGCGCTCGATCGCGAGAGAGATGATTTTCCCGGCCTCGACCTCGGCCTTCTTCTGGGCCTCCTCGCGGGCCTCGCGCACCATCTTGGCCGCCTCGAAGCGGACCTCCTGCTTCATATTGGTCAGCAGCATCTGCTTCGCGTCCTCGGTGGACATTCCGGTGATCTTGACGAGGCGGGCATTGAGGTCCTCACCCAGCTTGCGGCAGCGCTCTCTATCGCGGCCCACCTGGGCCCGGACTTTCTCCAGCTCGGCTTCGCTGCCTTCCTGGTCCTTCTCCCGGCTGCGCATCCGCGAGTCCCGTTCCCGCAGCCCGGCTTCCCGCTCGTCGAGCGCGCGCTGCAGCTCCTGCGCTTCGCGCGCCTTGGTCCGCAGATCCTGCTCGAGCCGCGCCTTGGTCTTGAGCCACTCCTGGCGCGCTTCCACCAGTGCTTGGCGCTTGTGGGTTTCCGCCTCGGAGCGGGTCTGACGAAGAATGTCCTGGGCTTCTTTTCGCGCCTTCTCGACCTCGGTGCGGCGCAAGCGGGTCTTCAGAAACCAACCGAGAATCGCCCCGCCCGCTAGGCCGAGCAGAACTCCCGGGGCGAGGACGTTGATGATGGACGTGCCCATGCCGTGCCTCCTGCGCCGCCGATGATGAAACGGCGCGGCGGGATCCTCGCCCGGTCATGGGCCCCATTCCCAATCGTCGACACCCCCCGGCCCGCTCCGGGAGCGCCCGGTGGGCGCCTCCGGGATCGTGGCGCCGCACCGTCGTCCCCGTGGTCGGGGTCGCCTCGGCGGATTTGGCAAGGGGTGATGGGATTGCGAAGGAGCAAAAGGGGGGAATGGGAGGGGCGCAAAAGTTCGTGACCCCGGGTCTTGCTGACGCACATCGTCAAGTCGGCTGGTTCCACGTCGCGTCGACCTGCCTGCTTAAGAGGCCCCGGGACCGCGGTCGAGGAGCCTGGTTATCGTGCCGTCCGTGCGCCACCCCGCCCCCCCTTCATCGGCCGGACCCGAATGGGCCCGGCGTCAGGTGCCGGGTGAAAGGATCATTCAGGCGCAAACGCGCGCCACCTTCGGGCGAAGTATAGCACCCCGCGGCGCAGGGACGCAACGCGCCGAACTCCCGGATCTTCCCCGATCCGGGGGCTCCATACGTCAGGCCTCCCGTTGGCACGATTCGGGGCCCTCGAGCCAGACGGCGCCGTCCTCGTAGAACTCCTTCTTCCAGATGGGAGCGCTGGCCTTCACGCGGTCGATGGCGTGGGCGCAGGCGGCCAGCGCCTCGCGCCGGTGGGCCGCCCCCACCGCGATGATGACGCTAAGGTCGCCGATTTCCAGGGCGCCGATACGGTGCAGCAGGGCGACATGAGGGGTGGCGAACCGCTCTTCGACCTCCCGGCCGATGGCCTCGAGCACCGCCCGGGCCATCTCCTCGTAGGCGTGGTACTCGAGCCGGACGACCCGGCGGCCGGCATGATGGTCGCGCACGATACCCGCGAAGGTGGCGATGGCGCCGTGGTCCGGCCGGCGGACCGCATCGACGGCTTCCTGCAGCCCGATCGGTCCATGGACGATGCGGAAAAGCCCCGGCATGCTACTCCCTACCCCCCGCTGACCGGCGGGAACACGGCCACCTCTTCCGTGCCGCGCAGCGTCCTGTCGCGCCGCGCGTAGGCCCGATCGCACGCCATCAACGGGGCGGTCTCCGCCCGCAGGGCCGGGACGGTGGACATCACCCGCTCCCAGACCTCCCCGAGCGTGGCGCCGTCCTTGACCTCGACCTGCACCGAATCCCGGCCGGCCGCCTCGCGGTAGCGGGCGAACAGCAGAACGGTTATGGTCATGCGGGATCCCGCCCGCTGCCGGCGGGAGCGCCCTGGCGCATTCTGTCCTCCATGAGCCGAAGCACCTCGGCGACCATCGTCTCGATCCCCAGACGGACATCCTGAAGCCGGGTGAAGAGGACGAAGCCCGGCGTGTGGACGATGGCGCGCTCCCGGTCCACGCTGATCTGCCGCGGGTCGCTTCGGGGAGCGGGGATCTCCACCTCCTGCCCGAGGAGGGTCCGCACGGGAACCTCGCCGAGACCGACCAGGCCAATCGGCTTGCGCGCCTCGAGGAAATGGCCCAGGAACTCCTTAACCTCGGGCACGAGGCGCAGCGCCTCGCCGACGCGCGCGAACCCGGTGGCGAAGTTCACCACCGGGCCGTAGCCGCCCGGAACGATCAGCGCCTCGAGATCGCCGGGGCGCTGCCCGGAAAGAGGGTGGACCGACCCTCGCGCCAGGCGCGCCGACTCCCGCAGGACCCGGCGCTGCTCCCCCGCCATCTCGTCGCCCGTCAGGTGATCGACCGTCCTGTCCTGCAGGATGTCGGGCGCCAGCATGATCGGCTTCTCCCGCGCAGCCTCGAGGGCCAGGAGGGTGAACACGGTCTCGTGGATGTCGCTGCCGTCGTACATCCCGCAGCCGCCGAGGAGGACTCCAATGCGCACCGCGGTGTCTCCTTATTCCTGATCAGTGAGAAACTGATTATATGCCCCGAGGGGAGCGCCCCCCAAGTGGAGGATACTCCGGCGACCCTCACCGTTGACCGGTCCCGGGCGGCGGCGTTATGCTTGAGTCCGCATTGTAATAAGTAGTTTCTCAATACGAAACAACAGAAGGTCGGCGGAGGACAGGCCCGCTGCCCGTGCACGGGAGAGTCGAGGAGCATGGCCCAGCGGAGAGGAGTCCGAAGACCCGGGACCGCGAAGGCGCGCGTCGAGGGCCGTGCCGCCGGCAACCAGGCAGTCTGCCGCGCGATCGCCGTTCTCAAGGCGTTCAGCGATGACGCCCCCGAAATGGGGGTCACGGAGGTCGGCCGCAAGATCGGCCTGCACAAAAGCACCGTGTACCGGCTGCTCTCCGCCTTCGAGGGGGAAGGGCTGATCGCCCGTAATCCCGAGAACGGCCGGTACAGGCTGGGGCCCGAGCTGATAGTCCTCGGCGAGCAGGCGCTGCGGCACACCGATGTCCACCGCGTCGCGCTTCCGTTCCTGAGGGAGCTTGCCGACAAGACCGGTGAGACGATCGATCTCGAGATCCTGAGCGGCGGGAACGTCGTCACAATCGAGGAGATCGCCGGCAGGCACCTGGTGTCGGCCGGGGGCGCCGTCGGCATGCCGTGGGCCGCCCACGCCACCTCCACCGGGAAGATCCTCCTTGCGAACCAGCCTCTCGAGAAGCAGCGCCAGGTCCTGGCGCGGGCGCTCAAGCGCTACACCCCGCGCACCATCGCCGACCCGAAGACCCTGGCGCGCGAGATCGCCAGGGCCCGCGCGCAGGGGTACGCCGTCTCCCGCGGCGAGCTGGAGGATCACCTGGTGGCGGTGGCGATGCCGATCCGCGGCCGCAACGGCGATGCGCTAGCCGCCATCAGCATTTCCGGACCGGACACGCGCGTCACCCCTGAGAAGCTGCCGGGCCTCATCCGCACGGGCCTCGAAATCTGCGCGCGGATCTCGGCGCGCCTCGGATACCCCGGGGCGGGTTCGCGGAGCCCCCGCCCGTGAGCCACGACGCCCTCTACGAGGAGATGGCCCAGAGCGTCATCTGTGGCGAGAAGGAGAAGGCCGCCGCGCTCGCCCGCCGCGCCCTCGAGGCCGGCATCCGTCCCCTCGACGCGATCGACAACGGCTTCGTGAAGGGTATCCGCATCGTCGGCGACCGTTTCGGCGCCGGCGACATGTTCCTCCCCGAGCTGGTCATGAGCGCCGAGGCGATGAAGGCGGCGCTCGCGATCCTCGAGCCGGAGCTCGCCAAGGGGACCGAGGCGCGCCAGAGCGAGGGAGCCGTGCTGGCCTGCACGGTGCAGGGGGACATCCACGACATCGGCAAGCGGATCGTCTGCACCATGCTCTCGGCCAACGGCTTCACCGTCACGGACCTGGGGGTGAACGTCAAGGTCGAGCGGTTCGTGGAGGAGATCAAAACCCGCAAGCCGGACATCGTCGCCATGTCGGCACTGCTCACGACGACCGCCCCTAACCAGGGCAAGGTGATCAAGCTGATGGTTAAGGAGGGGATCCGTGACGCCTACATCGTCATGGTCGGCGGGGCCCCGACGAGTCCCTCCTGGGCCAGGGAGATCGGCGCCGACGGTTACGGCGAGAACGCCACCGAGGCGGTGCGCGTGGCCAAGGAGCTGATGACGCTCAAGCGCGCGGGGACCCTGCGCGCGGGCGCAGCCGCTCCGGGCGCCGGCTGAGAGTGGACCGCACCGGCATGGACGCGGACACGCTCAAGGGCGGGCGGTGCCTCGTCACCTTCCTGCCGAAGAGGACAACGACCCGCGTCCCCCCGGGGACCACCCTCTTCCATGCGGCCGCCTGGGTCGGCCAGCCCGTCGAGTCGACCTGCGGCGGGCGGGGCACCTGCGGCAAGTGCCGCGTGCAGATCGTCGCCGGGCTCTCCCCCGCGACGCCCGCCGACCGCCAGCATCTGGATGCCGGGGAGATCGACGCCGGCTGGCGTCTCTCCTGCCAGGCGGAAGTGCGCGAGGACCTGACCGCGGTCGTTCCCCGCCTCCTCACGGCCCCCAGGACCGCGATGTTCGGCGTCGGACGGCAGGTGCTGCTCGATCCGAACGTCCACAAGGTCCACCTGCACCTCGATCCCCCCGAGCTGCACGACCAGAGGCCGGATTACAACCGGATTGAAGAGGCCCTGCGCGTGGCAGGTTTCCCGATGCGCGCCGACCTCGATCTCTTGAGGACGCTCCCCCGGGCCCTGCGGGATGCCGACTTCGACGTGACGGCCGTGCTCTGCGGGGAGGATCTGCTCGCCGTCGAAGCGGGCGACACGGTCCGCGAGGCCTGCGGCATTGCACTCGACCTCGGCACCACGACAGTCGTCGGCACCCTGCTCGACCTCACAAGCGGCGAGGCGCTTGCCGTCGCCTCGTCGCTCAACGCGCAGGCGGTGCACGGCGGCGACGTCCTGTCGCGCATCTCCCACGCCATGTCCGGCGGGTAAGGCATCCACGATCTACAAGGGCTCGCCGCGTCGGCGATCAACGGCATCATCGAAAGCCTGGCGCATGAGTCGGGGACCCGCATCGATCGCATCTACGAGATGACCATCGCGGGCAATTCGACCATGCTGCACCTTCTGATGGCGATCGATCCGGAGCCGATCTCCGTCACCCCGTTCACGCCGGCCGTCGCCCACGGGCTCAGCCTGAAGGCCGCAAGCCTCGGCCTGGGGATTCATCCGCAGGGACGGGCCTATCTTTTTCCGAGCATCGGGGCCTACGTGGGGGGCGACATCGTCGCGGGGCTCCTGGCCACCTCGCTGCCGCGGAGCGATCGGCTGAGGCTTTTCGTCGACGTCGGCACGAACGGCGAAATCGCCCTCGGAAGCGAGACGCGCACGCTCGCCACGGCCGCGCCCGCGGGCCCGGCCTTCGAGGGGGCCGAGATCGCCTGCGGCATGCGGGCCACGAATGGTGCCATCGAGGGTGTCCGGATCACCGCGGACGGCGTGACGCTGCAGACGATCGGAGAGGAGCGTCCGGCCGGGCTGTGCGGGTCGGGCCTCATCGACGCCGTGGCCCAGCTGTACGCGCGCGGGATCATCGACGCCACGGGGCGCATGCGCAAGGCCCACGAGGCGGGAGCCGACCTTCCCGCTTCCCTCGTCTCGCGCCTCGTTGAGATCGAGGGAGTGCGCGCCTTCGTCCTGGCCACCGTCGCCGAGACCGGGGCGAAGCCGGTTGTCCTGTCCCAGAAAGACGTCCGGCAGCTGCAGTTCGCCAAGGGCTCGATCGCCACGGGGATCCGGGTGCTGATGAACGAGATGGGAGTTGGCCCCGCCGACATCGAGGAGGTCCTGCTGGCGGGAGCCTTCGGCTCGTACATCCATCCCGATTCGGCCCGCATCCTGGGGCTGGTGCCGAACGTCGCTCTGTCGCGCATCCGGGCCGTGGGCAACGCCGCGGGAGAGGGTGCGAAGATCGCCCTGCTCTCCTACCGTGAGCGCGAAGCGGCCGAGGCGATGCCGCGGCGGGTCGAGTACGTGGAGCTCTCGGGACGGGCCGACTTCAACGACCTGTTCATGGAAGCGCTCGGATTCCCCCCGCTCGAGAGCCTTCCCTGATCTGCAGGGCGTGTCCCGGGCCCTCTCTTCAGAACTCGGGGAAGCGGCCCTGCGCGAGGCCGACCTCGAGGAAGTGGCAGGACTCGTAGATCATCGGTATCGAGAGCCGTTTCTGCGATGGGCCGTGGACCACCCGGAGAGTCGCCGGTCCGCCCGGGTGGGGGCGCCGTTCCCACCGGACGACCTCGCGCCAGGCGACGTCGTCCCGCCGCAGCGGGCCCACCAGCCGGAATCCTTGGGCATCAAGGAGCACGCGCGCCAGGGCATGGCGGGCGGTGAACCAGGCGCAACCGGCCCCCAGCAGGAGCAGGACGACGTGACCGGGGGTCCCGAGCCAGGGCCAACCCATGGCCAGACCCGCGATCCCGATCCCCATGAAGACGACGGCGCCGCCGCCATAGATCGCCAGGTACGGAAGCCGGCAGCGCAGGACGAGGGGCGGAAGGGGGTCGCCGCCGTTCACGCCGGCTGTTTCAGGATCTGGCGGCAGGCCGGGAGAACGCGCGCGATCACGCCCGGGAGGTCTCCCTCCACCACGGCGCCGGCGGCGTTCGTGTGTCCGCCGCCCCCGAACCGGGCCGCCACGGCGTTCACGTCGAACGGGTTCTTGCTCCGGAACGACAGCTTGACCTCGCCGCCGCCGAGTTCCTTGAACATGACGGCGATGCGCACCCCGTCGATCGACAGGAGGCTATTCACCACGTCGGAGGTGTCCTCGCTCTCGGCGTCGCAGGCGAGCACTTCGGAATGCGTCAGGGCGAACCAGGCGAGCCTTCCGTCCTCCTCCAGCTTGAAACCGGACATCGCGACTCCTCCCAGCCGCACGATGGCGGGGGTGTCGCGCTCGTAGACCTCTTCGTAGACGCGGGGCGGGCTGACGCCGGCCCGCAGCATCTCGGCTGCCGCCTCGTGCGAGCGGGGCGAGGTCTTCGAGAACCGGAAATAACCGGTGTCGGTCACGAGCGACACGTAGGCAGCCTGCGCTCCCGCGAGATCGACCGTGCCTCCGAGCGCCTTGATGATCTGGAACACCAGCTCTCCGGTGGCGCTGGCCTCGGGGTCGATGATGTTCACCTTCCAGAACGGCTCGACCACGTTATGGTGGTCGATGCAGACCGTGACCGCGCGCGAGGCCCTGACGGCCGGCTCGAGCGGCCCGAGCCGGTTGACGGCGGAATTGTCGAGCATGAAGACAAGGTCCGCCTCCTTCAGGAACGCGGCGTGCCGGGCCGCGTCGAACGGCTCGACGACCCCCGCAGGGTCGAGGAAGCGGTAGCGGGTCGTCAGCGGCTCGGTGTTGATGATGCGGGCGTCCAGCCCGCGGGACTTGAGGTAGCCGTGAAGACAGATCTCGGCGCCGATGCCGTCCCCGTCCGGGTTGACATGCGTGCAGAGGGCGACGGTCTTTGCCGCGCGCAGGAGCGGCTCGAGCCGGGCCGCGGCGTCATCAAGAAGGGCCCGGTCCCGCGCGGTCACGGCCGCTCCTCCGGAAGGCGGATGCGGCCCTCGCGGTAGGCGCGGGCCAGGTCGACGTACGACGCGGCGTTCTTGTGGATGCGCTCGATCTCCTCGGGACGGAGCGGGCGCACGACACGGCCCGGTATCCCGAGGACGAGAGAGCCGGGTGGAATGGTCGTCTCCTCCGGCACCACGGCGCCGGCGCCAATCAGGCAGTCACGGCCGACCCGGCAGCCGCTCAGGATGACGGCGCGCATCGCGACGAGCACGTCGTCCTCGATCACCGCCCCGTGCACGATCGCCCCGTGCCCCAGCGTGACCCGCTCGCCGATCTGCGCCGGCATTCCACGATCGACGTGCACGACGCACCCGTCCTGCACGTTCGACCCGGCGCCGATCTCGATCGGCGCCAGGTCGCCTCGGAGCGTCGCGTTGAACCAGACCGAGCACTCGCGCCCGAGCCGCACCGCCCCGACCAGAACGGCCCCCGGCGCGACGAAGGCCGTCGCGTCGATCTCTAGCCGCGTCTCGTGATAGGTGGAGGTCACTTTTTTCTCCAGGGGCACGACGTCTCGATATCGGGGACGGCGCGCAATCCGCGCCACGTGCGGAGTCCGGCAATATAGGCCACCCATCCTGGCGAAGTCAAGAAGCCGGGGAAACGGAAGCCGGGAAGGCCGCTCTAGGGCGTCGGGCGGATCCGGACAGTCAGTGTCGTGAAGTCACTCACCCACGAAATTCCGTCCTCGCCTGGCCGCAAATGAACGGCGAACAGCATGGCCGCACCGGCACGCCCGGCGGGGAATATCACTCCCCCATCGGCGTCCGTCGTCCGGATGTTGCGCGTTTTCGTGCCTTCGATCAGAAGGCCGACCGCCTGCCCGGCAACCGGCTTGCCGTTCCCGAGCAGCCGGATGCGAATCTCCCCGCCGACCTGAAGCGACGACGGGTCGCCGAGCGGAACGATCTCAAGCCCCATTCCGACGGGGGTCTGCCACGACCGGTCCCCCTCGACTTTGCCCACGGCGACGAAGGTCTTCGCGTGCTTGGTGTACGTCTCCTTCCACCCGACGCGTCCTTTCCGCGCGGCCCAGGCGGAACGGAGGTCCTCCGTCGCGCCGATTTCGTCGAGATACTCCGCCACCTGATCGTCCGTCAGATCGATCGGCTTGGGCTTGAGTTCGACCCAGACAGTGGCAAGCCCGGCGCGCGGAAATGACTGCGTCAACGCCAGCGACCTGTCCGCAGCCTTCACGTTGG
>JANMQK010000377.1:0-1663 GCA_031370485.1 Acidobacteriota bacterium
GCCGTTCTCCTTGCCGCCATCGCTATCTTCCTCTCCTTCCACCTCCTGAGCCGCCCGACGAGACGCTTCCGGGAGTTGCTGGGCAGCGCGATCACACTCTTCGTTCTGGCGCTCCTCTCAGTCTTGCTGGACGACCGACGCTTCCTACTTTCAATGCCGGTCGGGGTGAACGCAGCCTTGCTCGTCGGCTTCGGCTTCTCACTTCTCTCTGGCCGCATGCCGGCCGTCGAGCGCTTCGCCCGAATGACCCACAACAATATGTCGCCCGAGAGAGTGCGGCATTGCCGCTCTGTGACGAGGATCTGGTGTCTGTTCTTCTTGACCAACGGGCTGGCCTCGCTCGGTCTAGCCCTGTTCGCGCCGCTCTCGATGTGGGCCCTCTATACCGGCGTCATCTCCTATCTGCTCATCGGGACGCTGTTCGCCGGGGAGTACGTGGTCCGGAAGATCCGCTTCGGATGAGAGTCTCCGGCGGGGAAAGGGCGCATCTGGTGATGTGCGCGCAGGCGCGATCCGATGGGGACGAGATCGAGACCCACGAGTTCGTAATTCACGTACCGCCCGACCTCCGCTGGTTTCGCGGGCACTTCGAGGGCAATCCCATCCTTCCTGCGGTGGTCCAGATCCATGAGGTTTTCCGTCTGGTCACCACCACCTGGTCGGATCTCGCCGGGTTGCAGCGGATTACACGCGTCAAGTTCCAGAAGCCGATCCGGCCGTCGGACAAGCTGCGACTACGCCTCACGCGGGTGCGCGGCGCGATGAGGGCGGCCTTTGAGTATCAGCGGGATGGGGAGACCTGCAGTTCCGGTACGCTGGAATTCGCGAGCGCGCAAGGTGCACGGCGATGAGTGCCGGATTCAGTCCCTGTGCGCTCGTGCCGACCTACGATAATCCATTAACGATCGGCCTCGTCGTGGAACGCGTGCGGTTCTGGCTTCCCAACGTGCTCGTCGTCGACGACGGCAGCGGTGAATCGGGGCGGCGGGCCGTCCAGGCGATTGCGGCGACCCCAGGGGTTCACGTGCACCGCCGTGCAAAGAACGGCGGCAAGGGTGCGGCGGTCAAGGACGGCTTCCGGATCGCTCACGGCCTGAACTTCACTCACGCCCTGCAGATCGACGCGGACGGCCAACATCAGGTGGAGGACATTCCCCGGTTCCTCGAAGCGGCGCGTGCTCAACCCGAGGCGCTCATTCTCGGCGCGCCGTTGTTCGATGCGAGCGCGCCGAAAGCGCGCATCATCGGCCGCCAAATCACCCGCTTCTGGACGAACCTCGAGACCTACGGGAGGCGGGTGATTCAGGACCCGATGTGCGGTTTTCGTGTCTATCCCCTCGACGCCGCGATCCGGGCGGCTGCGAAGGGGAACGCGATGGACTTCGACCCCGAGATCGCGGTGCTCATGGTCTGGGCAGAGGTACCGATCGTCAACCTTTCCACACGGATTCGTTACCTCGCCAGGGAGGCAGGGGGCGTCTCGCATTTCCGAAGGGTGCGTGACAACGCCCTGATCTCATGGATGCACACCCGCTTGGTGTTCGGTGCCATCCTCCGACTCATATTCCCCACGTGAACCGCGTCGGCTGGCTCGACGTAGCAGAGGTCGGAGGGGTCCTCGGCATCCGCTTCATCGTCTTTGTGTGCACGATCTTCGGTCGGG
>JANMQK010000294.1:0-17790 GCA_031370485.1 Acidobacteriota bacterium
TGCAATTGTCGCAGCACGCCCCGCTGCCGGTCCTGCAGGACATGGACCGGAAAGCCCTCGAACGGACGTCGTCCGTCGTCCGGGAGGAGGCGCGATGAGCGCGGGAGCGCCGGTGACGGCCGCCGCGTACGCGCCCCCGGATGCCCTGGGGCGGATCCGGACACGGGCCCTCGTCGTGGGTGTCGTCGCCGGAGCGATCACCGTCCTCCTGGGCCTGGCGGACCCGGCGCAGTTTTTCCGATCGTACCTGGTCGCGTACATCTACTGGCTGTCGATTGCCCTCGGCTGCTTCGCCATCGCGATGCTGCACCACCTGTCGCGGGGCGTCTGGGGCCTGATGGTGCGCCGAATCCTCGAGGCGGCTTCCAGGACCCTCCCGGTCCTGGCGCTTCTCCTCCTGCCGCTCCTTTTCGGCCTGGACCGGATCTACCCGTGGGCCCGGCCCGGCGCCGCGGAGCAGGGGCTGATACACGAGGGCCAGCAGGCCTACCTGAACGTGCCTTTCTTCATCGGCCGCGCGCTGTTCTACCTGGCGATCTGGTGGGGCCTGGCCGCTATCCTGAACCGGCTCTCCCTCCGCCAGGATCAAAACCCCGCCCCGCACCTCGCCCGCCGCATGCAGCAGGTGAGCGCCGCGGGCCTGGCCCTCTACGCCCTGACCGCCACCTTCGCCTCCATCGACTGGCTGATGTCGCTCGATCCGCGCTGGTACTCGACGATCTACGGCTTCTACTTCGTCGGCGGGCAGGCGCTGTCCGGGCTGGCGTTCATGGTCATCGTGGCGCTGTTTCTCTCCCGCCGCGAGCCGATGTCGGGGGTGTTCCGGCCGGAGCATTTCCACGACTACGGAAAGCTGCTCCTGACCTTCGTCGTGCTCTGGGCCTATTTCGCGGCGTCCCAGCTCATCATCGTCTGGCAGGGGAACGTCGCCCACGAGGTCACCTGGTACGAAGGCCGCCTCCTGGGGGCCTGGCGCTGGGTCTCGCTATTTCTGATCCTGCTGCACTTCGCCCTGCCGTTCGTTCTGCTACTGTCCCGCGACCTGAAGCGCAACGTGGTCCGGCTTTCCGTGGTCGCGATCCTGGTGCTGGCGATGCGCTGGGTGGATCTCTTCTGGCTCGCGGCCCCGGCGTTTTATCCCGACCACGTGGCGCTGCACTGGCTCGACCTGGCGGCACCGGTGGCGCTGGGAGGCATCTGGATCGGGGTATTCGCGGGAGAGCTCGGCCGGCGGCCGCTACTCCCGGTCGGCGACCCGTTCCTCAAGGAGGCGCTCGGCCATGGCTGAGACGCGCGTTCCAGGCCCGCCCGGCGGCGCGACGCCGCCCGGGTTCGACCGCGAGCTCGACGTGCGCGGCATCGGCGCTTTCGGCATCGGGCTGACGATCGTCATGATCGTCCTGATGGGGGTCGTATGGCTGCTACTTGGGCGCTTCCGCCAGGTCCAGGTGGCGCGCGATCCCGCGCCGTCCCCGCTCGCCGAGGCCAATCTGCCGACCCTGCCTCCGGAGCCGCGCCTGCAGGCTTCGGAGACCGACGACATGGTCCTCCTGCGCCGCAGGGAGGACGACACCCTGAACACCTACGGCTGGGTCGATCGCGGCGCGGGCATCGGGCGGATCCCGATCGGCCGCGCGATGGCGATCCTCGAGAAGAGCGGGCTCCCGTCTTCGCCACCCGGGCCGCCTCCGTCGCCCGCGCCGCGGCCCTCCCGGCAGGGGAGAAAGCGGTGAGCCGCCGGGTGCTTTGGCGCGCGCTCGCCGCGTTCCTGGGGCTGGCCGTGATGGCGGCCGAACCGGTTTCGCCGATCCGGGACATCGGCTTCGACCAGAAGCTCGGCGGGCAGGTGCCTCTCGACCTCGAGTTCAAGGACGAGTCGGGGAAGGTCGTCCGCCTCGGAGACTATGTCCACGACAAGCCGGTCGTCCTGTCGCTCGCCTATTACGACTGCCCGATGCTGTGCGGCATGGCGCTCCAGGGCCTGGCCGCCTCGCTGAAAACGATCGCCTTTTCGGCCGGGAACGAGTTCCGGGTGCTGACCGTCAGCTTCGACCCGAGGGAGACCCCCGCACTGGCGCGCGAAAAGAAGCCGGGCTTCCTCGCTTCGTACGGCCGGCCGGGGGCGGAGGAGGGATGGCGCTTTTTGACCGGTGACGCCGAGTCCATCCGGCGCCTGACGGACGCCGTGGGCTTTCGTTACGCCTGGGACGAGGAGCAAAAACAGTTCGCGCACGCTACGGGCATCGTCGTGCTGACCCCCCAGGGCCGGATCGCCCGCTACTTCTTCGGCATCGAGTACCCGGCCCGCGATCTGCGGCTCGGGCTGATCGAGGCGGCCGGCGGCGGGATCGGCGGCCTCACCGACCAGCTGCTTCTCCTTTGCTACCACTACGACCCCAAGACGGGCCGCTACAGCGCCGTCGCGCTGGGCTCGGTGCGCGTTGCCGGGGGACTTACCGTCCTCGCCCTCGGGGCGTTCATCGTCATCATGGTCCGCCGGGAGCGGCGGCGTGCCCGCCCCGGCGGGGCGGGGGTCTCGTAGAGATGTTTCCCCAGGCCCCGCTTTTTCCGGAGAAGGCCGCCACGATCGCGTGGCAGATCGATCACCTGTTTCTCTTCGCGCTGGGCGGGTCGGTGTTCTTCTCGCTGCTGATCGCCGGGCTCATCGTCTACCTGGGAATCCGCTATCGGCGCCGCCACCCGGAGGAGGTGGGCGAGGCCTTGGATGACGAGTCGGCGGGTGCCCGGGCCCTCGAGCTCGCCTGGTCGGTCATCCCTCTCGTGATCCTCATGTTCATGTTCGTCTGGGGCGCGAAGGTCTATTTCTACGCCGCGCGGCCCCCGGCGGACGCGGTGCAGTTTTATGTCGTCGGCAAGCAGTGGATGTGGAAGATCCAGCACCCGGAGGGGAACCGCGAGATCAACGAGCTGCATGTTCCCATCGGCATCCCGATCAAGCTGACGATGACCAGCGAGGACGTGATCCACTCGTTCTTCATCCCGGCATTCCGGATCAAGGCGGACGTGCTCCCCGGCCGTTACACGACGCTGTGGTTCAAGGCCGACAAGGTCGGCCGGTTTCATCTTTTCTGCTCCCAGTATTGCGGGGCGGAGCACTCGCGGATGGGAGGCTGGGTCACGGTGATGGAGCCGCATGATTACCAGGCGTGGCTGGCCGGGGCGGGGCAGGCGGTGCTGGCCTCGGGGGAGGAGCTTTTCAGCGCCAAGGGCTGCAACACCTGCCATCGCCCGGACACGGCGTCCCGGGGGCCCCTGCTGGCGGGGCTTTTCGGCCGGAAGGTTCGGCTGACCGACGGCCGCACGCTGGTGGCGGACGAGGGGTACATCCGCGAGTCGATAATGCTGCCGGCGGCGAAGGTCGTGGCCGGGTACCAGCCGATCATGCCCACGTTCAAGGATCAGCTGAGCGAGGACGATCTGATCCAGCTCATCAAGTATGTCAAGGGACTGAAGGCCCCGGAGGCGGCTTCGGGGATTGCGGCGCCGGCGGCCCGCCAGAGAGCGTCGGCGCGGGGCGGGACACGATGACGACGGCCACGGAGCAGGCGGGGGAGACCCCGCGGACCCACTACCTCAACGTCAACTACGGCATCCGATCCTGGCTGCTGACCACGGACCACAAGCGCATCGGGATCCTCTACCTGATCTCGGTGACGCTCTTCTTCGCCCTGGGCGGGGTGATGGCCGTCCTCATCCGTCTCGAGCTGGCGACCCCCCAGGGGGATCTGTTCCAGGCGGATCAATACAACAGATTGTTCACCATGCACGGCATATTAATGATCTTCTTCTTCCTCATACCCTCGATCCCGGCGGTCCTGGGGAACTTCCTCGTCCCGATCATGATCGGCGCGCGTGACCTGGCCTTTCCCAGACTGAACCTTTTGAGCTGGTACATCTTCAACATCGGCGGGCTGTTCACCTTCTGGGCGCTTCTCCACGGCGGGGTCGACACCGGCTGGACGTTCTACACGCCCTACAGCTCGACCTACTCGGGGACGCACGTCATCGCGGTGGCGCTCGGGATCTTCATCGCCGGGTTCTCCTCCATCCTGACGGGTCTCAATTTCGTCGTGACGATCCACCGCATGCGGGCCCCGGGCCTGACCTGGTTCCGGCTGCCGCTTTTCATCTGGTCGATGTACGCCACGAGCCTGATTTTCATCCTGGGAACACCGGTGCTCGCGGTCACGCTCCTGCTCCTCGGGGCCGAACGTCTGTTCCACATCGGTATCTTCGACCCCGCCATCGGCGGGGACCCGCTTCTGTTCCAGCACCTGTTCTGGTTCTACTCGCACCCGGCGGTCTACATCATGGTCCTGCCCGCGATGGGGGTGGTCAGCGAGATCATCCCGGCGTTCGCCCGGAAGAAAATTTTCGGCTACCGGTTCATCGCCTATGCCAGCGTGGCGCTGGCGGTCCTCGGGTTCCTCGTCTGGGGGCACCACATGTTCGTCGCCGGGCAGTCGATCTACGCCGCAACCGTCTTCTCGGTGCTCTCGATGCTGGTCGCGGTGCCGTCGGCCGTCAAGGTGTTCAACTGGACCGCGACGCTCTACAAGGGATCGATCTCCTGGGAAACGCCGATGCTCTACGTGCTGGGCTTCATCGGGCTGTTCACGATGGGGGGGCTCACCGGAGTGATGCTGGCTACTCTCGGCATCGACCTGCACGTCCACGACACCTACTTCATCGTGGCCCACTTCCACTACATCATGGTAGGCGGCGCGATCATGGGATACCTCGGAGGGTTGCACTACTGGTGGCCGAAAATCACCGGGAAGCTCTACCCGAAGGTCTGGTCCCGGATCGCGGCCGTGGTGGTCTTCATCGGGTTCAACGTGACCTTCTTCCCCCAGTTCATCCTGGGCTACCTGGGCATGCCGCGCCGCTACCACAGCTACCCGCCCGAGTTCCAGGTTCTCAACGTCATGTCCTCGGCGGGGGCGACGATTCTGGGGGTCGGCTACGTCATCCCCCTCATCTACTTCTTCTGGTCGATGCGCTACGGGAAGGACGCCGCCTCGAACCCCTGGGGTGCCGTCGGCCTCGAATGGGAGACCACCTCCCCGCCGCCGACCGACAACTTCGAAACGACCCCCGTGGTCACGAGCGAGCCGTACCATTACACGCGGCCCGCGGAGGCGCCAGGTGTCCTCTGACGCGATCTCCCTTCCGGCGCACCAGTTCGACAGCCTCGAGCAGCAGCGCGAGGTGGCGTCGCTGGGGATGTGGGTGTTCCTGGCCACCGAGATCATGTTCTTCGGGGGGCTGTTCGCCGCCTATACGATTTACCGTGTCTCGTACCCCCTGGCGTTCATCGCCGCCAGCCGGCAGCTCGACGTCACGCTGGGCACGCTCAACACCGCCGTCCTGATCCTGAGCAGCCTGACGATGGCGCTCGCCGTGCGCGGGGCGCAGCAGGGGAAGAGGGCCCCGATGCTCGCCTTCCTTCCGCTGACCATGATCCTCGGGGCGGTGTTTCTCGGGGTCAAGGCGTTCGAGTACCACCACAAATGGGTTGAGCACCTCGTGCCCGGCGCCGGGTTCCTGCTGCCCGGGGCCGACGCGCGCCACGCGCAGATGTTCTTCTGCCTCTATTTCGCGATGACGGGGCTGCACGCGCTGCACATGATCATCGGCCTGGGCATTCTCACGGTCATGCTCGCGATGGCGTGGCGCGGCAGGTTCACCTCCACGTATCACAATCCCATGGAGGTCTCGGGGCTCTACTGGCATTTCGTGGACATCGTCTGGATCTTCCTTTTCCCGCTCCTGTACCTCGTGGGGCGCCACGGCTGAGAGGCGAAAGCGATGTCGGTGCATGTCGTTCCGGTCAGAACCTACCTGTTGGTGTTCGCGGCGCTTCTGCTCCTGACCGCCACGACGACCTCCGTGGCGTTCGTCGATCTCGGACCGTTCAACAACTTCGCCGCCCTCGGAATCGCCGGCGTCAAGGCCGCGCTGGTCGTGCTGTATTTCATGCACGTTCGCTACGGCACCCGGATTACACCGCTCGTCCTGGCCGCGTCGGCGTTCTGGCTCCTCCTGCTGATCGGCCTGAGTCTCGCCGACTACGCCACGCGCGGGTGGCTCGGCGTGCCCGGAAAATAGGGCGGCAGTCCCTCCTGCGCCTCTCCGTCCAAGGATTTGCGCCGAATCCGCGCCGCCGTGTGGTATACTGCTGCTGACCACCACAACGGCGTGACTCTCGTGCGCGAAATCGCGGGCGATGCGTCCTCCCCAATCACGGAGTGCGCCCCATGGACCAGACACTTTCCATTCTTGCGGTTGTGCTGATCGCGCTTCTTGTAGGCGCGTCCGTGCCCGTTCTCATCCAGCTTCATTTGACGCTGAAACGGGCGCGCGAGTTCATGGATTCGACCGGCCGGCGCGCGGATCGCGCGCTGGACGAGGTGACCGAAACGTCGGCGCGGATCGGCCGGCTGGCTGCCGGGCTTGAAGTGGGCGCCGGCGACCTGCGTGTCCTGATGGAATCGCTTGGCACGCTGGGGCGATCGGCCAGGGAAGTCCAGGAAACGCTGCACGTGGCTCTTGCCGCGGGACGCGCGGTGGCGCCGGCCGTAGTGGCCGCGGCGCGCGTTCTTTTCTCGCGGACCCATGACGACGGGAAGCCGGCGGGCGAATCGGAAGGGGCCGGCGCGGAGCCGGCCGGTCCGAGGTCCGCCGTCCCGGCGCCCCCGGAGGAGCCATCACACGAAGTCAATGACAGAAACCGCAGCAATGAAAAACGAAAGGAGGTGTCGTCACATGTCGGGTGAGACAATGAACAGCAACGGAGGCAATGTGCTATTGGCGTTTCTGACGGGCGCCGCGGCAGGCGCGGTCATCGCCCTGCTCACAGCGCCGCAGAGCGGTCGCGAGACCCGGGAGCGGCTCCGCGACGCGACACGCGCCGCAGGGGACAAGTTCACGAAGGTGCCCGGGGCCGTGCGCGAAGCCTACGAGAAGGGCTCGGACATGGCGAAAGAGAGCTTCAGCCAGGCGATGAAGTAGGCGTCCCGGATTTTGCCCGGCCCGGCTCCCCGCCGGGCCGGAGCAGCTCCGCCGTGTCGATGTTGAACAGTCGCGCGGCGTTTCTCCAGGCGATCCCTTCCTTCTCCTCGGCCGGCAGGTCGAGGTCATCCAGGAATTTCAGGTAGGGCCCCATCCTGACGAGCGGCCAGTCGGTGCCGTACAGGAGCTGCTTCCCCGGCTTGCCCATGTAGGCGATCATGTCCTTCACGCGCTGCACCATGTAGCGCTTGAACTCGTACGTGAAATCCCCCAGCGTGAGCCCGGAGATGTCCGCGTAGACGTTGTCGTTCTTGTAGAGCACCTCCGCCGCGTCGTTGAACCAGGGGTTCCCCAGGTGGCACATGATGAAATTTACGTTGGGATAGTCGACCGCCACGTCGTCAATCAGCAGGGGGTGGGCGTTGCGCACCTTGGCCTGCTTGCTGTAGGTGTCGCCCGTGTGGATCATGACCGGGATGGAGTATTTCTCCGCGATCCGGAAAACCGACTCGAGCGAAGGGTCGTTGATGGCGTAAGGCTCGTACCCCGGATAGAGCTTGATCCCCTTCACGGCCCCGCCGCGGATCCGCTCTTCGAGCGTGAACAGGTCGGTCCGCTCATCGCCCCGCCAGCGCAGCCCCTCGACGAGCGTCACCCGCGGGTCGTCGGAGAGCACCTCGAGCAGCCGCTCGACACTCGGCCGGTCGAAGTTCACCAGGTACGAGGTGATGACGACGGCGTGGTCCACGTTGTACTGGATCATCTTGTCGAACAGTTCCTTGACGCTGTCCTCGGTGGGTCGCCGCTCGCTCTCGTGGTAGTTGTTGAGGTGCACGTGGCAGTCGATCAGCATGTCGGTCGTCTCCTTGCGGCCGGCGTTCCGGCCCTTCATATACGGCCCGCGGGTCTCAGCCCGGGGGCGGCTCGATCTCGAAGTGTCGCACGATCAGCGCCGCTTCGCTTCCGGGCACCGGCCGCCCGTCCCGCAGCCGCGGCCCGAGCAGGATACGCCGCGGCACCGGCGGATCGCCCTCCACGGCGATCCGGGTCTCGCTCCGGCCGCCGGCTTCCATCTCGGCCCGCAGCGTCCGGTACAGCCCTTCGACCGTGAACGGCCGCGCCTGCGCTTCGTCGAGCGGCGCGGTGGCGCCCCACGCGCCGCGGGCAGCGTCCCAGTAGGTCACCTCGGCGGTCTCGATGCCGCCGCCGCGCACGGTGACGCGGCTCAGCCTGCGATCGCCCGGCCGCTCCACCTCGACCTCGATCCGGTAGGCGGCGGCGGGGCGCACCCGCCAGTCATTCTCCCAGGAGTCCACCTGCTCGATCGAGACCGCGCCGGGGCGCGCGCCGCAGCCGGCCCCGGTGACGAGGGCGAAAGCGGCAACGAGGGCGGCCACCGGGGCGCCCCGTCGGGCACCCCGACCGCCGGCCGGCCGGCTAGCCCGCGGGCGGCGGCGCGCCAAGGGAGGCTCGTGTGGCGATACGCGTCTCGGTCAGGATCAGCAGCGCGGGGAGTGTCGTGAGCGCCGTGATCAGGCAGGTGAATGAGCCGATGGCGCTCACGAGACCCATCGACGACAGGCCGGGGTAGTTCGACCACCACAGCGTTCCGAAGCCCGCGATGTTGGTCATGGCGGCCATGACGACCGCCTTGCCCGTCTCGAGAAGGCCCGTGGGGTTGCTCAGCCCCTCCTGCGAGATGCGGTGGATGATGTGGATGCCGTAGTCAATGCCGACCCCGAGGATCATGGTGGTCACGAATGCGTTCACGAAGTTCATCTTGATGCCCAGCAGCTCCATCGCGGCGAGCATCCAGACCACCCCGACGAGCAGCTGGATGTTGGCGAGGGTCGTGAGCCAGAGGCTGCGGAAATCGAGCCACAGGAGGATCGTCACGAGCGCCAGCCCGAGGATGACCGCGCGCCACGCGTCGCGGCGGAAGATCATGCGCAGCTCGGCGCTGACGATGTTCACGCCGGTGATCTCCAGGCCCTCCTCCGGGTGGTCGAGGGCCGCGACCAGGGCGGGGGGCGCCTTGCGCCGGGCGTCGGGGCCCGCGGGGAAAATGTAGGTGACCGAGCGGTAGGTCCCGTCGTCGAGCCGCCGGACGTAGCGGCCGATGAACCGATCGAGGCCCGCCTCCTGCAAGTCTTGAAGGGTGATCGGCCTCTCGGGATCGAGGGTGGCCGGCAGGGCGTCCAGGTAGGCGTCGTAGCTGCCCTTGCGGAAGCCGCTCTCCGCAAGCGCGCTCCGGAAGGTCGTTTCGATGCGGTGGGTGTCGAACGATCCCTTCGCCCCGTCGCGCAGAGCCCGGATCACCGTCTCCTGCTCGGGCCTCGCCGGGAGATAGGACAGGATCGACTCGTAGCCCAGGAGCGTCTTGCCGGCCACGAAGCCGTCGAGGATTTCGTTGGCCTTGCGGTTGGTCCGCAGGACGTTCTCGACGTCGTCGCCCCGGCAGACGACCATCATCGGGTTGAATTCCGCGCCGAATTTCTCCTTGATCTTCTCCTGTACGGCGATGCCGTGGTTGCTCTTGGATCGCAGGTCCTGGACGTTGTCGCTGAACTCGACGTTCCAGGCGAAATAGCCCGCGGCGACGGTGACCAGGCTCGAAGCGGCCACGACGGTCCAGGGATGCCGCGTGCTCCAGGTCATGATGCGCTCGAGACCGAAGGAGTGCAGGTAAAGCTTCCCCGTGATGTCGCGCTTGCGACGCGGGCCTTCGTTCCAGGCGATCATGGCGGGGAGCAGGAACAGGATCGCGACGAGGCAGAGCAGGATGCCGGTTCCGACCAGGAATCCGAAATCCCAGAGGCCCTTGTACTCGGTGACGCACATCGCGTAGAAAGTCCCCGCCGACGTGATGGCGCCGGTGAAGACCCCGAAGGCCGTCGCGCCCATCATGAGGCGAAGCGCCTCATCCATGGTCCTCCCGCGCTGCCGTTCCTCGACGTAGCGGGCGTACATGACGATGGTGAAGTCGGTGCCGAGGCCCATCAGCATCGCCGTGAACCCGGTCGTGGCCGAGTTCAGCCGCCGCAGGACCAGGTAGGCGACCGCCAGGGTCAGGAACTGGCCGACCATCAGGGGGATGGAGGAATAGAGGATCGCGGCGAAGCGCCGGTAGCACAGGTAATAGAGCCCGATGATGGCTAAAAACGAAATGATCCCGTTCCACCACATGTCCCGCATGATGAGAGCGCTGTCTTCGAGCGCGACGACGTAGGTCCCTCCGTATTCCACCGTGGGCACACCGCTTCCGCCTTCGCGCTGCTCCTTCGCGTACGCGTCAGCGGCGGACGCCACGGCGCGTTCCACCTTCTGCATGAGGTGCTTGTCGAAGGAGAGGTCGGCCGCGGGTTTGATCGGCTTGGCGAAGAGCAGGAGCGCGGTGCCGTCCTTCGAGAGGTAGTGGCCGCCACTCATCAGATCGAGCTTGATGGCCCCCTTGCTCTGAAGCACCGCCTTGAGGAGGAACTGGCTGATGTCGAACGGGTCCTGCTCGATGACCCTCTTCTCCAGGAACGAAGCCGGCCCCGTGAGGTTGCGGGAGTTATCCCGCACCTGCTCGCGGATCGCGGGGTCGGTGAGCTTGGCGGCCAGCTCGTCGAGCTTCGACGGGGGAAGGAACAGGATCTGGTTGCGGCGGAAGAAGGCGAAGAACGGCCCCGTCGTGTCGATCTTGTATTCGACGTAACGGATGTCCGGGACTTCCTTGAGCTCGGCGGCGAGAAGATCGGCGAACTCCTGGAGGTCCTCGGAGGTCTGCTCCCCCTTCGTCTCGACCAGGAACAGCAGGTAGTCGAGCCCGCCGAAATCGGTGATCGCCTCCTTGAAGGTGTTGACGACCCTGTCGTGCTTCGGCACGAGGTTGAGGACGTCCCCGTCGAGCGTCAGGCGGCTCCCGAGGAAGATCGACAGGAGAACGATGGCCGCGGTCGCCAGGAAGACCAGGCGGTAGCGCCGACGGGCGAACTCTTCGATGCGGAGAAACAACCCCAGCTTGATCCCGGCCATCTAGAGATCCCGTCGTCCTTCGAGCGCCTTGCCGACGGTCACCTCGTCGGCGTACTCCAGCTCCGACCCGATCGGCAGCCCCATGGCGATGCGCGTGACCCTCACCCCCAGGGGCTTCAGGAGGCGCGAGAGATAGACCGCCGTGGCCTCCCCCTCGACGTTCGGGTTGGTGGCCAGGATGACTTCCTTGACGCTTCCGTCCCGCAGGCGCTCGAGGAGTGGCTTGATCTTGAGGTCGTCGGGGCCGACACCGCTCAGGGGGGAGATCGAGCCGTGAAGCACGTGGTACAGCCCCCGGAACTGCCCCGATTTTTCGATCACCACGAGGTTGTTCGGCTCCTCCACGACACAGATCGAACTGCTGTCCCTGGACGGGTCCTTGCAGACGAGGCACGGGTCGGTGTCGGTGATGTTGAAGCAGGCGGTGCAGAGCCGGATTGAATCCTTGACGTCCATGAGCGCCGCGGCGAGGGCGGAGGCCTCGTCGCGGCTGGCGCGCAGGATATGGAAGGCGAGTCGCTGCGCCGACTTGGCCCCGATGCCGGGGAGCCTTCTCAGGCATTCAATGAGCCGCTCGATGGGCGCTGCGAACGGCATCGCCTCAGAATCCCGGAAGCCGCAGGCCGCCCATCTTCTCTCCCATCGCCTCCTCGACCTTCCGGTTGGCCTCGTTCACGGCGGCCCGCACCAGGTCCTCGAGCATCTCGATGTCCTTCGACTCGAGCACCTCGGGGAGGATCTTCACGGCGACGAGCTCGCGGTTCCCGGCCATGGTGACCGAGACCATGCCACCTCCGACCGAGGCCTCCACCCGCAGCGCGGCCATCTCGCGCTGGATCCTCTCCTGCATCTTCTGCGCCTGCTTCATCAGCGCCTGCATGTCCATCGCGTGTCCTCCCCGCGGCTCCGGTCCCCGCGGCTCCCGCCTCAGACCGATTCGATGTCCACGATCTCGCCGCCAAAGGCGTCGAGAAGGCCGCGGACTGCCGGTTCCTTCATGGCCTGCTCGCGCAGGTCCTGCGACCGGCGCTCCGGGGTGTCCGCCGCCGCCTCGCGCCTGTCCCGGACCTCCGGCGAAGTGGCGACGACACTGACCGCCAGCGGTCGGCCGGTCACATGACGCGCAACCCCCTTCAAATATTCCAGCGCCTCGCGGGCCTCCACCTTCTCCCGGAAAAAGCCGTGTTTTTCGGGAAAGGCGATCCGCAGGGTATCGCCCGCGATCTCGACCCAGTCGGCGTGCGACAGACACCCGCCCAGCGGGCCGCTCTCGTCGTGAACCTTCTGGAGGATTTTCTCCACGAGCGCGGCATCCCCCCCCGCGGCCCGGTTCCCCCCCGGGGCCGCATCGTGCTCCGGGGCCGCCACGGCGGTGCGCGCGCGCGGCACGCTCCGGTCCGGCCCGTCGGGCCCCTCGTGTGGCGGGTCCGCATCGAGCCGGGCGACCAGGTCCTCGATCGATTTCAAATCGGCGAGCCGCGCCATCTTGATCGCCAGCGCCTCGAGGAGGTACCGGGGATGGGCGGTGTGCTTCAGCCGCTGCTCCTCGCGCGTCATCAGTTCGAGCATGCGGAGCATCTCGTCCTCGGAGAAGAGCTGCGCGCTCGCGACGAGCGCGGCGATCTCCTCCGCGTCCCCCGCGATGTGCGGGCCCGGCTCTTTCAGGACCCGGGCGAGCAGGAGATCCCGGGCGTGGGCCATCAGGTCCTCGAGGAACTTCACCGGCTGGTACCCTTTTTCGAAGACCGTCTCGACGATCCGCACGAGACGCGCGCAGTCGCGCTCGCGCACCCCGGCAAAAAACCCCGAGATCAACTCGTGGTCGATGACGCCCAGGATGGTGCGCGCCTGCTCGGTCGTCAGCTTCGACCCCGAGAAGGCGATCACCTGGTCGAGAGCGCTCTGCGCGTCGCGCAGGGATCCCTCGGCGAGCCGGCAGATGAGATCCAGGGCGCGCGCCTCGACCTCGACCTTCTCGCCCTCGGCCACCGCTTTAAGGTGGGTCAGGAGCGCCGAGGTGGCGATCTTCTTGAACTCGAAATGCTGGCAGCGCGACAGGATGGTCAGCGGAATCTGCCGGTACTCGGTCGTCGCGAACACGAAGACCACCTGGGCCGGGGGCTCCTCGAGGGTCTTGAGCAGCGCGTTCCACGCTTCCTTCGTCAGCATGTGGACTTCGTCGATGATGAATACTTTGTAGCGGTCGCGCGCCGGCGCGTAGCGCACCGTCTCGCGGAGCTCCCGGATGGCGTCGATGCCGCGGTTGCTCGCGCCGTCGATCTCGAGCACGTCGAGGCTGCGGCTCTCGGCGATCTCGGCGCAGGACGCGCAGGCGTTGCAGGGACGGGGGGTCGGGCCCTTGGCGCAATTGAGCGCCTTGGCCATAAGCCGCGCCACGGTGGTCTTGCCGACACCCCTGAGCCCCGAGAACAGGTAGGCGTGGTGGATGCGCTTCTGCTCGACGGCGTTCTGGAGGGTCGTGACGATCGGCTCCTGGCCGATCACTTCGTCGAAGGTCTGGGGACGGTACTTGCGGGCCAGGACCTGGTAGCTCACGGTGGGATCATCCCTCGCCCGGGGCAAGCCGGCCTGAGGGCCGGTCCAAGCGAACCCGCGGCACCTGCGAGGTCCGCCTTACGGCTGCTCCCTTCCGGGTCTGACCGGGTTCGGTGGTTCGCATCGCGCGGGGCTCGAACCGGCCGTCACGCCGGCTTCCCCGGCATCTGCTCGGTATCGGTTCACGCTGTTCGCGATCCGGGCGCGATGCTAATGCATCTCCCATGGACTGTCAACGCGATCCCGCGGCGGCGGCGGGCGGGCGGCCCGGCCTCCGCCGTCAGCCATCGCGATGCCACGGGACGCCGCCATGGAGCGCTGCCGCTGGACGGGGAAGTGCGGGAGGTTTGCCTGCTCTGGTAGAGTGCGCGCGGTGCACGGGGCGGCGCGCGTCATATAAGGACCCTCCGGTGACAGAGACGGCTGGCGGCGATGGGGAGGTGGTCCGCCCTCCGCTCCTGGTTCGCTCGCGGAGGCTGCTCAAGCTCCGGCAGATCCGGCGCATTGAGCGCCGGACCGAGACTCGCGTCGTGTATGGCAACCACATCGAGGTCCTGGCCGGGGGGGAAGCGGCCTTCGAGGCGATGGTCGAGGCGGTCCGTGGCGCCCGTCACAGCCTCGCCATCGAGATGTATCACTGGGCGGACGACCGGCTTGGCCGCCGCTTCGCGGAGGAGGTCCGCGCGAAGGCACGGGCGGGGCTCCCGGTCTACGTCGTCGTGGATGCCTTCGGCAGTATTTACAGCGCCGCATTGATGGCCTCGCTCGAAGCCGCAGGGGCGCTGCTGCGCTGGTACCACCCGCTCGCGCCCTGGACCCGCGCCTGGTCCCCCAACCACCGTGACCACCGCAAAGTGCTGCTCATCGACGGCACCCTGGGATTCGCCGGCGGATTCAACCTGGCGGAGGTTTACAGCGAGGAGTTCCTCGGCGCGGCCGCCTGGAAGGATCTCGCCGTGCGGGTCGAGGGTCCCGCGGTGCGCGAAATGACGCGCCTCTTCCTGGGGTCCTGGCTGCGGGTCGGGGGGAAGCCGGAGGCGGCCGGCGAGCTGTTCGTCGCCCAGCGGGAGGCGGGCGCTTCCGGCGTCCAGGTGCTGGGCGGCGCGGGCCTCCTGGGAAGGCGGCGGCTGCGCAAGTCGTACCTCACCCTGATCGGCACGGCCCGGGAGCGCATCTTCCTGGCCAATGCCTACTTCGCGCCCGAATGGTTCCTGCGGCGCGCGCTCTGCCGCGCGGCCAGGAGGGGAACGCGCGTGGATATGCTGCTGTCGGGCCCCACCGACGCGCCGATGGTGCGCTGGGCCGGCCGCGCCAGCTACGAGCCGCTCCTCGAAGCCGGTGTGCGCGTCCGCGAGATGGCCCACGCGGTCCTCCACGCCAAGATCGCGGTGTTCGACGACGAGGTGCTGCTGTCGGGCTCCGCCAATCTCGATTACCGATCGTTCCGGCACAATCTTGAGATCTCGGTGAAGGTGTTCGACCACGGAGCGAGCCGGCGGGCGCTGGACTACCTGGGGGCGGAGTTCGGCCGCTCGAAGGAGATCACGCTCGAGGACTGGAAACGCCGCCCGCCCACCGAGAAGCTTCTCGAGCGCTTCGCGTCGCTCTGGCGCTACTGGCTCTGACAGGCTTTGGCCAGGCGGAGCAGGTCGAGGACGATCCTGGCCGACAGCCCCCACAGGACCTCTCCCTCGTGATGAAAGTAGTGGATGCGCCGCTGGCGGCCGCCCAGTTCCTCGGTGGTGGAGGTCCAGCGCTCCGGGAGGGCAAGCTCGGCGAGGGGGATGGTGAAGATCCTCGCCACCTCACCCGCGCGCGGCGTGAGAGGGGGGAGCCGCGCCACCCGACCGACGACCGGGGTCACGGCGACGGTGTCGGTCCGCGTGGGCAGGTCGTCGAGCGTCCCGAGGACCTCGACATTTTCCGGCGTCAGCCCGGTCTCCTCCTCGGCCTCGCGGAGGGCGGTCTCGACCGGGTCCTCCTCGCCCGGGCGCACCAGGCCTCCGGGGAAGGCGACCTGGCCGCCGTGAGTCGGCAGGTCCTCGGTGCGGCGGGTCAGGAGGAGCCGGAGCGGCCCCCCGTCGTCGACGATTGCCACGAGCACCGCCGCGCGCTCCGGCCGTGTCAGACGGCGGGCAGCCCCCCCAGCGGGGCCGGCGCGCAGGGCCGCGATCATCCGGGCATCCAGGCCGCGGCCGGATGACGCGGGTTCACGCCGGGAGGTCCCTGGCGATGTAGTGCGTGACGACCGGCGGCTGCGCGCCCGTGTGGAACGACCGCGCGCGCTGCTCGACATCGCGGTCGCTCACGGTGAGCCGCTCGTGCTGCCTGAGGTGCTCCATCCAGGACTCGACGAGAAATGTCTCCACGTGGCGCCCGGGGGCCGACGCGTCCTGGAACAGGTCCCATCGGACGGCGCCGTCGCGCAGCCTGATGCGTCGCACGGCGCGCATGGCGTCCGCGAACTCCGCCGAGCGGGCCGCATCGATCTGGTACTCGACAGTCACGAGGACCGGGCCGCGGTCCCCCTCCCCGGCGTCGTACGCGAACGGCGCCGGCCAGTGTCGGGACGGGGCGAGGTCCAGCCCTTCGCCGGTCGCCAGCCGGTGGCGGGCCGTCAGAGCGAGCCCGGCGACGAGGCCCAGGCCGGCCGCCGTGAGCGCCGCGCGCGGGCCGGCGTGCGTGGCCACCGTCCCCCACAGGGCGCTCCCGGCCGCCATCCCGCCGAAGAAGGTCAGCAGATACACCGCCAGCGCCCGCCCGCGCACCCAGTGGGGGAGGATCGCCTGCGCGCTCGCGTTGAACGAAGTCAGGAGCGTCAGCCACGCCCCGCCGGCCAAAAACATCACGACACAGATCGCCGCGAAGCTCGGCACCCAGGCCATGAGCAGGAGAACCGCCGCGAAAACCAGGATCGAGCCGGCCACGAGCGCGTTGACGCCGAAGGCTCTGCGGGCGCGGCCGAGGAAGGCCGCCCCGGCGACGGCCCCCGCCCCCAGGCATCCGAGAACCAGTCCGTATCCCTCCGGCCCCTGTTTGAGGCCGAAGCGGACGACACCCGGAAGCAGGGCCCAGAGCGCGCTGCCGAAAAAGATGAAGGCGGCCGCGCGGACGAGGACCGCCCGCATGTCGGGGGCGTGCCGCACGTAGCGGATCCCCGCCTGCATCGCGCCGAAGATCCGCTCGGCGGGCAGGGTGCTCGATTGGGACGGCCGCCGCCAGCGTCTCAGGACAAAGATGACCCCCACGAACGAGACAGAGTTGAGAAGGAAGACCGCGCCCGGCCCCGCCGCGGCGATCACGAGCCCGCCGAGCGCCGGGCCGACCGTGCGCGCCAGATTGATTCCGATGCCGTTCAGCGCGAGCGCCGGCTGGATCTCGGAACGGGGGACGAGCTCGGGGACGATCGCCTGCCAGGCCGGGGCGTTCAGCGCCGTGCCCATCCCCAGCGCGAAGGTCAGCGCCAGAAGCGTCCAGGGCCCCGTCAGCCCGAGGGCCGTCAGCAGTCCGAGCGTCCCGGCCGAAAGCAGCATCCAGGTCTGGGTAACGATGAGGAGGCGTCTTCGATCGATGACATCGGCGAGGGCCCCCGCGGGCAGGGCGAGCGCGAAGATGGGAAGGGTCGTGGCCGCCTGCACGAGGGCGATCATCAGGGGCGAGGCGGAGAGCGACGTCATCAGCCAAGAGGCCCCGACGTCCTGCATCCAGGAGCCGACGTTTGAAAAGATGTTGGCCGTCCAGAGGGCGCGAAAAACCGGCTCTCGGAGCGCCCCGAAGTCGGAGACGAAGGCTCCGGCGGCGGAGCCGGTCCCTTTCAACGGCCCTGGAGGTGTGCCTCGACCAGCCAGAGGTGCTTGTCGATGCCCCGCGAGACCTCGGTGAACAGGTCGGTGGTACTGGCGTCGCCGAACTCGACGGAGTGATCGATCGCCTTGCGGACCGACTTGCCGAACGCGGCGAGGGAGGTCGACAGGGCCTCGAGATGATCCTTCGCCTCGGAGATCCCGGTAGGGTATTCGCCCAGGCCGGAGCGCTTCAGCACGACCGGCAGCGTCCCCTCGGCGACCGCGCCCAGCGCCACGGCGCGCTCGGCGATGAGATCGACGTACTCCTCGACCTCCTCGTTCACCTTGTCGAACAGCTCGTGAAGCGCGATGAAGTTCGGCCCCTTGACGTTCC
>JANMQK010000297.1:0-5970 GCA_031370485.1 Acidobacteriota bacterium
CTGGTCGGGCGACTCGCGCTACCTCGCCTACCGGAGGCCCGAATCGAACCGCCTGAACGCCATCGTCATCCACGCGCTCGACGGCGGCAAGACGGTGCGGATATCGAGCGGCATGTACGAGGACTTCAACCCGGCCTTCGACCCGGGAGGGGACTACCTCTACTTCATCTCACGCCGCACCCTCGACCCGCGCTTCGGCGCCTTCGAGCTGGATTTCCAGTTCACCGCGACCGACAAGATTTACGCGGCCACGCTGCGCCGGTCGCTTCCGTCGACCGTGGCCCCGCAGAGCGACGAGGAGAAGGGGGAGGAGAAGGCCAAGGACGACGACAAGGACAAGAAGAAGGACGATCCAAAGAAGGACGAGCCGGTCAAGCCCTGGGTCATCGACCTGGAGGGGATCGGGGAGAGGGTCGCCGAGGTGCCGGTTGCCGCCGGGCTCTACGCCGGCCTCTCGGCCCGGAAAGGGAAGCTCGTCTATCTCAAGATCGACCTGCCGAGCGCCTATCAGGACGATGACGGCGGCTCTTTGACCGGCTCGATCCTGATGTACGACCTCGAGAAGAGGAAGGAGACGACGGTCGTTCCCGGGGTCAACCTCGGCTACGCCCTGTCGAAGGACGGCGGGAAGCTCCTCTACAAGGCGAAGGACCAGTTCGGGATCATCGACGTGGCGGAAGGAAAGAAGGCCGGAGACGGCAAGATCGAGACCGGCACGCTGATGGCCCTTGTGGACCCGGCGCGTGAGTGGGCGCAGATGTTCGACGAGGCGTGGCGCCTCGAGCGCGACTTCTACTACGACCCCGGCATGGGCGGGCTCGACTGGAAGGCGATCGGCGCGCGCTACCGCCAGCTCGTCCCCTACGTGGCCCACCGCGACGACCTGAACTACATCCTGGGCGAGCTCATCGGCGAGCTCTCGACCTCGCACACCTATGTCGGAGGCGGCGACCGTCCGGAAGTACCCAAGGTCGACGTGGGACTGCTTGGCGCGGACTACACGCTCGACGCCGCGAGCGGCCGCTACCGGTTTGCAACGATTTACCACCAGCGCGACTGGAACTCCCCGGTGGCCGCTCCCCTGGGGGAGCCTGGGATCGATGTCCGCGAGGGGGATTACCTCCTTGAGGTCAACGGGCGTCCGGTACGCGCCCCCGAAAACCTCTTCGCCGCGTTCGCGGCCACCACGGGAAAGCAAACCTCGATCGCGGTCGGCTCCACCCCGGACGATCCCAGGCCGCGCACGTACACCGTGAAGCCGATCGACAAGGAGGTGACATTGCGCTACACGTCCTGGGTGGCAGCCAACCGGGAAAAGGTCCGGCGGGCGACCGGCGGGCGCATCGCCTACATCCACGTGCCCAACACGGCGATCACGGGGATCCAGGAGTTCACCAAGCAGTTCTATCCCCAGCTCGACGCGCAGGGAGTCATCGTGGACGAGAGGTGGAACGGCGGCGGATTCGTCCCCGACTTCTTCATCAACCGTCTGCGCCAGAAGACATGGGTCTACTGGTCCGACCGCGACGGAGAGGATCAGCGGACCCCGTCCACCGGTATCGACGGGCCCAAGTGCATCCTGATCAACCAGTACGCCGGATCGGGTGGCGACGCCTTCCCCTACTACTTCCGGCTGAACGGACTGGGCCCGGTGATCGGCATGCGCACGTGGGGGGGGCTCGTGGGAATCAGCCAGAACCTTCCGCTGGTCGACGGAGGAGTCGTGACCATGCCCGACTTCGGGATGTGGGACCCGAAGACCAGCGACTGGCTGATCGAGAACCACGGGGTCGACCCCGACATCGAGGTCGAAAACGCTCCCGACCGGGTCGTGGCGGGGCAGGACCCGCAACTCGACCGGGCGATCGAATGGACGCTCGCGGAGCTCAAGGCCCACCCCGTGGTGAAGCTGCCCCGGCCGGCTTACAAAGTCCAGAAGTAACGCCCGGCTGGACGCCGGCCGGGGGTCGGGCGCTTCCCGATCAGGCCTCGGCGGCCGGCAGGCGGGCGGCGACGAGCCGCGTGCGGGCCGTCTTGCCGTTGCGGGTGTTCGCCTTCCATCCCGCAACGCGGCGGACCATGTCTTCCCAGATCTGGCGCTGCGCCAGGAGGTCATGGACCGGCTGGCCGTTACGCGTGGTGGGGCTCTTGAAATAAAGCGACAGCCAGTCCTGGGCCCCACGCAGGCCCGCGCGCTGCGCCAGGTCGGACAGCAGCACAAGGTCGAGCGCCAGCGGGGCGGCGAGGATCGAATCCCGGCAGAGGAAGTTGATCTTGATCTGCATCGGGTACCCGAGCCAGCCGAAGATGTCGATGTTGTCCCACGCTTCCTTGTTGTCGTTGCGCGGCGGGTAGTAGTCGATCCGCACGCGGTGCACGAAATCGCCGTACAGATCGGGGTACAGCTCCGGCTCGAGAATGCCGCGCAGGACCGAGAGCTTGCTCTCTTCCTTTGTGCGCAGGCACTCCGGGTCGTCGAGCACCGCGCCGTCCCGGTTCCCCAGGATGTTGGTCGAATACCACCCGGCAAGCCCGAGCGCCCGGGCCTTCAGGCCCGGCGCCAGGATGGTCTTCAGCAGAGTCTGCCCGGTCTTGAGATCGCGCCCCGAGACGGGCACCCACAACTCCTCGGCCATCTCGAGAAGCGCCGGGATGTCCACCGCATGGCTCGGTGTGCAGTTGACCACGGGGACGTGCTGCCGCAGCGCGGCGTAGGCGTAGATCATCGAAGGGGTAATCCGCTCGTCGTCTTTCCGCAGGCCCTGCTCGAACAGCCGCAGGCTCCCGTGCACGTCGCCGAGCGGGTGGTAGACCTCGGTCGAGGAGGTGTTGAGGAGGACGAGCCGGTCGGCGCGCGACGTCTTGCGGAAGGTCTCGATGTCCTTCTCGACCGCGGCCACGCTCGCCATGTGTCCCGCGCGGGGGTGGGTCTGGACCGCCTCGAGGCGGCGCAGGTAGCGCGGGTCGTAGATCCCGGGCATGGGCCGGATTGACTCGAGTTCGTCCCGCAGGCTGCGGAGGAGATCGCCTTCCAGGACCTTCGCCTTCGCGGCGGCGGTGTAGACATCGTCCGGGAAGATGTCCCATCCGCCGAACACCAGGCTGTCGAGATCGGCGAGAGGCACCGCCTCTCCGACCGGCACCGTGTCCTGGTGCCCATTCGGCCCCGCCACGCGGCCCATCTGAGTGAGGGCACCGATCGGTTTCCCAAGTCCCCGGCGGACCGCGACGACACCGGCTATCAGTGACGTCGACAGCGCCCCCATTCCCACGGCGAGCACACCCAGGCGCCCGGAAGCCGGGGCCGTACGAACAGGTTCTTGATTCATGATATTCTCGCTTCCCTCGTCGACGCAGCCATTCGGCGCAATGGTAACAGCATTGGAACTGTGCGTCCCGCGGACTTTCGACCTGCGTCGGAGGCCGAAGGACGCGAGAGGAGTTTCAGATGACGGATCTGGCGTTGCGGGGCGGCAGGCCCGCGGTTGACGGGAGTTTGGCTGTCCGGTGGCCGGTCATCGGCAGCCAGGAGCGCAAGGCGGTCCTCGATGTTCTGGAGAGCGGAGCCCTGAACGGCACAGCGGCCCCCCAGGTGAAGGCCCTCGAGGACGAATTCGCCCGTTTCGTTGGAGTGCGTCACTGCCTCGCGACCAACAGCGGCACCGCCGCCCTGCACATGGCGGTGGCCGCCGCCGGCGTCGGGCCGGGCGACGAAGTGATCACCTCGGCCTTCACCTACCCGGCGTCGGCGCTCGCGATCCTGCACCACAACGCCATCCCGGTCTTCGCCGACATCGATCCCGTGACCTTCAACATCGATCCCGGTCTCATCGAGGAGCGCATCAGCGGCAGGACCCGGGCGCTGATGCCGGTCCACATCCAGGGCCTGCCGTGTGACATGGACGCGATCAACGCCATCGCCCGGCGCCGCGGACTGGTGGTCATCGAGGACGCGGCCCAGGCCCACGGCGCGACCTACAAGTCGCGGCAGGCCGGCGCTCTCGGTGACATGGCCGGTTTCTCGCTGAACGCCACGAAAAACCTCCCGTGTGGCGAAGGGGGACTGTTCGTGACCGACAGGGAAAGCTTCCTCCCGGCGGCGAAGGCGCTCCGGCTGCACGGGATCACCGGCGAGGAGGCCCCGTTCGATCCGACCCACCCGCTTGACGACGACGCCAACTCGGAGTTCACCGCCGTCGGATGGATGTACCTGACGCACGAGTTGCCCGCGGCGATCGCCCGGACCCAGCTGCGGCGGCTGGCCGACTTCAACGCCAACGCGGCCGCCAACGCGAAACACCTGACGGCGCGGCTCTCCGGACTCCGCGGGATCAAGCCGCCGGTCTGCCCCGCGGATCGGACGCACGTCTACCACAAGTACCGCATCCGGCTGGACACCGGGGCAATCGGGGTCGATCTCCCCGCGCCGCGCCTGCGCGACCGGATCGTGGCCGCGCTGCGCGCGGAGGGGGTCGAGGCCGGCCTGTGGCTGACCCAGCCGGTGCCCGGGATGGAGATCTTCCGCCGCCGGGAAGGATATGGCGGCGGCTGTCCCTGGACCTGCCACGGAAGCACCGTCCGGTACCGCGGCGAGGACTACCCGAAGACGGTCGCCCTCCTCGACGATTCGCTGGTCATCGGCTCCCAGTCCTATCCCCTCTTCCCTCAGCCGAGGGCCCTCATGGATCAGTACGCCGACGCCATCGAGAAGGTCCTCGCCCGCGTCGCCGATCTCCCGGACGCGGGGGAGCGCTGAGTGGGCCGCCCGGCTGTTCCCGTGCGGGTGGGAATCCTCGGCGCCGGCCAGATGGGCCGCACCCATGCCGAGGTGCTGGCGCGCGACGGACGGGTCCGGATCGCGGGCGTCGCCGACGCCGATTCCGCGCGTGCCGCGGCGCTCGCGTCGGCTTCGGGCTGCCGCGCCCGGCCCGATCTCGCAACACTCCTCTCGGACGGCATCGATCTTCTCGTCGTGACCACGCCCAACCGCTTCCATGCCGAGGCCGCGCTCACGGCGCTCGGGAAGGGTGTCGCCGTGCTCTGCGAAAAGCCGATGGCCACGAGCCTCACGGACGCCCGCGCCCTCTGCGAAGCCGCCGCGAGGCCCGGAGCGTTTTTCGTTGTGGGGCACAACCGAAGGCACTCCCCGGCCTACCGGCGCGTCCGGGAGATCGCGGTTCAGGGATTCCGGCCGCTCCTCGCGAGCATCAAGATGCACGAGGGGGACTACCGCACGCCGGCCTGGGTGGCCGATAGGGAGATGTCCGGCGGCTTTCTTTACGAGAACCTGGTGCATTTCTTCGATCTCGTGGAATGGCTCATGGCGCCTGTCACCGAAGTCTCCTGCCTGGCGCGAGGGCCCTTTTACCCGGACCTCAATGATTTCGTGATCTCGTTCGCCTGCGAAGGGGGGGCGATCGCGGCGCTGACCGCCACCGGGCACGCCTCCTGGCTGCAACCGGCGGAACGGGCCGAACTGGTCGGGGATCACGCGGCCCTCACCGTCGAGGGTCTCGAGCGGGTGGTGCACTCCCCGGGCGACGGTGTCGCGATCCGCATCGACGATTTCTCGCGGCTCAGCCGCGAGGAGCGGTGGGGGTACGCTCACCAGGACACGGAGGTGATCGACGCCCTGCTCTCCGGCAACCCAGCCTGCTTCTCCGCCGCGCGGTCGCTGCGGACCCTTGAGATCGCCGAGGCGTGCCTGGCCGCGGCCCGGGAGGGCCGTCCCGTGCGCCTCGGTCCTCCCCCTCAAGACTGATCGCTCCGCGTCGCGGGAGACATCATCGAACCGGGCCATCCCCTTAGACCGTCAGAGCCGAAGGCACCGCCGCCTCGGCTCCAAAAAGTGTTTTTCGCAGGTCGACCACGGAGCGCAGCTTCCTTCCGGTGCGCAGGGCGCCGAGCGGGTGCGTGGCGACCGACAGAGCGCACAGCCCCATCGTCACGTTGCGCTCCATGTCCGGGAAG
>JANMQK010000050.1:0-12794 GCA_031370485.1 Acidobacteriota bacterium
GCTGCCCGACACGACGCTCGAGGCGCTGGCCGCGGAGGCCCCATCCGAGGTCCTCAACCTGATCGTCACGAACGAAACGAGGATCATCGACAACCCGAAGCTGATCGACCTGCTTCGCGCCAACCCCAACCTTTCCGCGGACAACCGTCGCCGGCTGATCGAGCTGGTGCACGACTTCGTGGGCAAGGAGGCCGTGACCGCCAAGGGGGCGGCGACGGACGCAGCCGTCTCCGAGGAGGTCCTGAACGAGCTCACGCTCGCGGCCATCGCCGAGGCCGAGGCCGCGGGCCTCGACACTTCGGCCCCCATGTCGGAGGAGGACCTCGCTCATTTTGATGAGGAGACCCGGCGCACCCCCATGTTCCAGAGAATCATGAAGCTGAACGTGGGCCAGCGCCTGCACCTGGCGATGAAGGGGGGCAGCGAGTCACGCGCCATCCTGGTGCGCGACACGGCCAAGATGGTCGCGCTCCAGGTGATGAAAAGCCCCAAATTGTCGGAGAACGAGGTCACCGCCTTCGCGGCCATGCGAAACGTTGCCGATGAGGTCCTCCGGGCGATCGCCTCCCACCGGGAGTGGACGAAGTCCTATACGGTGATCCACAATCTTGTGCGCAACCCCAAGACCCCCCCGGGGATCTCGATGCGGTACCTGGCGAGGCTGGGAACGAGGGATCTCAAGATTCTCTCGATGGACAAGAACATCCCCGAGGTGGTCCGACGCACGGTCGGCAACCTGTACCAGGCACGGACACAGCCATCGAAGAAGCGGGCGAAGAAGACCCACTGATGCGCTTCCTCAAATCGATTCGCAACCTGCTGGGCAACTACCAGCTGAAATCGGGGATCTACCATTACGAGCGTGGAGAGGCCGGCCAGGCGGTGGAGTACCTGACGAAGGCCCTGCAGGCGCCCGACACGACCGAGCCGGATCGGCGCATGGCGATGTACTACCTGACCCAGACCTACATCGCCGCGGCCGAGAAGTTTGAGGAATCGGGCGACACCACCAAGGCGGTCGAGGCCTACCGCCAGGCGCTGCAGATAGCACCCGATTATCCTGACATCCAATTCCGCATGGGGGCGCTCTGCGCGCGCTTCGGGCTGACGCTCGAGGCTATCGAGTCCTACCGCCGCGCGGTCGAGTCCCATCCCGAATACCTCGAGGCCCGGGTGAACCTCGGGTTCCTCCTCTTGAAGAACGGCGACAAGGAGGAGGCGGCTCGTCAGTTCGCCGCGGCGCGCGACCTCTCCGTCCAGGCGATCGAAGGCCCCTACCGCAAGGGACGGGAGGCCCTGGCGCGCGGGGCAGCGAGCGAGGGCGAGGAGTGGTTCCGCGAGGCGTTCCAGCGGCAGCCCGAGAGCTTCGCTTTTCACTACAGGCGCGGGCTCAAGGCGCTCAGGGACAGTCACTACGAGGAGGCGGCGGAGGAGTTCCGCCGCGCGATCGAGTTCCAGCCGAATTTCGCGGACGTGCACAACTTCCTCGGTGTGGCCTGCGGCGAGCAGGAGATCTGGCCCGACTCGATCGCCGCGTTCCGCCGGGCGCTCGAGGTGAACCCCGATTACCTGGTCGCGCGGCTCAACCTGGCCTGCGCGCTGTCCCAGGGGGGCGAGGAGAGGGCGGCCGCGGAGGAACTGCGGTCGGTCTTGTCGGCGGAGCCGGAGAACCAGCCGGCGCTGGCCCTGCTCGAGGGGCTGTCGGCGCCGCGGCGCGAGCGGTCGCGAGTCCAGCAGGGGGAGAGCGGTGACTGACGGGGGCCCGGCACGACTCCGCATCGCCGGCGCGGGACTCACCGACGTCGGGCGGAGACGCCAGTCGAACGAAGACTCGTTCTACATTTCCACCGAGAAAAAGCTTTTCGTGGTGGCCGACGGCATGGGAGGCCATGCCGCGGGCGAGGTGGCTTCCCAGCTCGCGGTCGAGTCGATCGAAAGGCACATCTCCGGAAGCGACCCGCGCAACGAGCCGACCATCCCCGCATCGTTCCGCGTCCCTCATCCCGAGGAGGCCCACCTGCCGGTGCCCGCCCGGCGCGTGCTCAACGCCATACGCCTCGCCAACCAGGAAATCGTCCGCTCGGTTCGCCAGGACGTGAGCCGCCGCGGCATGGGGACGACCGTCGTCATTCTCTACGTCCAGGAGACCCGGGCCTACATCGGCTCGGTCGGCGACAGCCGGGCGTACCTGGCGCGCGGCGCCGAGCTGCGCCAGCTGACTTCGGACCACACGTTCGTCAACGAGCAGGTCCGGGCCGGCACTCTCACCGAGGCCGAAGCGCGCCGTCACCCGGCCCGCAACATCCTGACCCGGGCGGTGGGCAGCCAGGAGGAAGTGGAGGCCGATCTCGTCCAGCTGGAGCTCAAGCCGGGCGACGTGATTCTGCTCTGCTCGGACGGCCTGACCACGATGATCGAGGACCACGTCATCCTCTCCACGCTGCAGGCCGGGCCGGGCGAACTCGAGGAAACCTGCCGCTCCCTGATCGCCGCCGCCAACGCGCGCGGCGGCGACGACAACGTCACCGTCGTCCTGGCGCGCGCCGAGGCGACCGCGCCGGGCCGCTGACCGTTGCGGAATCGGCGCCTTCTCTTCCTTGCCTTCCTGTTCCTGCTGTTTTTCGATCCGCCGGGGGCCCGCCTCCTCGACCCCGACGAGACCCGATACGCCGAGATCCCGCGCGAGATGCTGGCCTCCGGCGACTTCCTGACGCCGCGTCTCAACGGATCGCCCTATTTCCAGAAGCCGCCGCTGCTTTACTGGGCCAATGCCGCCTCACTCGCCGCCTTCGGCCGAAACCCGTTCGCCGCGCGGCTGCCAACCCGCCTGTCCGCGATCGGCACGGCGGCGCTCCTGGTCGCCGCGGTCCCAGGATCCCTCACGCCGGGTCTGGCGCTCTGGTCCGCCGCCGGCACCGGCGCGTGGGCGGCGCTGATCTACCTTTCGGCCGCGCTGTCATTCTTCCTCGGCCGCTTCAATCTGGTGGACGGGCTGCTCACCTTCACCCTCACGCTCTCGTTTCTCGCGCTGCGGGACTTTCTCCTCCGGCGCGAGGCCGGGCTGACGGCCCGCCGCCCGCTCGCGCTCCTGGGCCTCGGGGTGGGCCTTGCCGTCCTCTCGAAGGGGCTCATCGGCATCGTCCTGCCCGGCCTGGTTTTCCTGCTGTGGGTCGCCGTGATGGGGCGCTGGCGGCGCGTCGTCGATCTTGTCTTCTCCCCCGCCCCGCTCGCCCTCCTGGCGGTGGCGGCGCCCTGGTTCATTCTGGTCGAAAGAGCGAACCCCGGGTTTTCCGAGTTTTTCTTCGTGCGCGAGCATTTCGCGCGCTACGCAACCGGCGAAGCCTCCCGGGCGGGTCCCTTCCTGACCTTCGTGGTGGCCTTCCTCGTCGGACTTCTGCCCTGGACGGCTTGTCTCGGGCGCGCTCTGGCGCCGCTCTGGCCGCCGCGGGCCGCAACGCTGCGCGCGCGCGGCGACGATCTGTTTTTCGGCCTCTGGATCCTCGTCGTCGTTCTTTTTTTCAGTTTCTCCCAATCCAAGCTCGTGCCCTACATCCTCCCGGCCTTTCCGGCCGCGGCCCTCCTTGCCGGGAGGGCCCTGGCCGGGGCTCCTCGCGGTCCGGATGGCTGGCTCGGGCGCGGACTCCGCCGCCAGGCGGTTCTTTGGAGCGTGGCGGCGCCTGCCGTGCTGGCCCTCGCCGTCGGCGCAGGCTGGTTGCATGAAGCCCTGCCCATCGGCCTGGCTTCCTTCGCGACACTGTCCCTCGTTGCTGGCGCCTGGATCGCGGCACGGCTCGAGCGCCGGGGCGGGGACGGGCTCTCGGCCGCGCTCGCCGGCTGGGCCGGGGTCCTGCTGGCGCTGGTCGCGAGCCTGCCGATCCTCGCGGCCACGGAATCCGGGCACGACCTGGCGGTCGCCGCGGGGCGCTCCGGCGCGGACGATGTGATCGCGTTCCGCTGCTACCTGCCGAGCCTGTCGTGGACACTTGAGGGCCCGATCCCGGTGGCCGGGGAAAGCGGCGAGCTGGGGTCGGCCGGACAGCGGCCGCGCGGGCTCTTCCTGGGCCGCGACGAGTTCTGGCGCCGCTGGAACTCCACCGAGCGGCTCGCCGTCCTGGCGCGCGCGCAGGACGAGGCGGAGTTCTCGGGCCACTCCACCCGTTCCGCCACGGTACTCGCCCGCGGCGGCCGCTACATGATCCTCACGAATTTCCCTTCTCCGCAGAACGCTCCGGCCCTCCCGGGCTCCCGCTGATGTGGCGGGTCCTCGTCGACACCGGCGGCACCTTCACCGACGCCATCGGCATCGACCCCGAAGGCCGCATGCATCGGGCGAAGATCCTGAGCACCGGGGCCCTGCGCGGCCGTATCGAACGCCGCATCGGTCCGGCCAGTTTCCTCGTCGGCGGTTTCCCGGATCCCCCGGAAAATTTTTTCGAGGGATTCGGGTTCCGCCTCCTTGATGTGGTCCATCCCGCCCGGCAGGTCGTGCGCCATGACGCGGGGCGTTCCCTGGTCGAGATCTCCGCCCCTCTCGACGTCCCCGCGAATCCCGGAACCTGTGTCGAGCTGATAGGGGCGGAGGAAGCCCCTGTTCTCGCGGCGCGGCTGCTGACCCGCACCCCTGCCGGACGTCCTCTGCCGATCGAGGAAATGCGGCTGGCGACCACCCTCGGCACCAACGCCCTGCTCGAGCGCCGGGGCGCAAGGACGGCCCTGTTCATCACCGCGGGCTTCGGCGACCTTCTCGAGATCGGCACGCAGCAGCGGCCCGACCTCTTCGCGCTCGAAGTGCGCAAGCGCCCGCCTCTTTACGACGAAGTGGTCGAGGTTGCCGGGCGGCTCGCGGCGGACGGCTCGGTGCTGTCGCCTCTTCAGGAGGAGCAGGTCGCCGGGGCGGCGCGGCGGCTGGCGGCAGGAGGCGTGCGGACCGCGGCGGTGGCGCTCCTGCACTCCTATCGCCATCCCGACCACGAGGAGCGGGTCCGGACGATCCTTCTGCGCGAGGGGTTTCGCCACGTCTCCTGCTCGAACGACCTGGCCCCGTTCATCCGGCTGCTGCCGCGCGCCGAGACGGCGGTCGTGGACGCCTACCTGGCGCCTCTTGTGGCCGGGTACCTCGAACGCGTGGGCGCGGCGCTCGAGAAACGCCGGCTGCATGTGATGACCAGCGCCGGAGGGTTGGTCGCCGCCTCCGCATTCCACCCCAAGGACAGTCTCCTGAGCGGGCCGGCCGGCGGTGTCGTCGGCGCGGCCGCCGCCGGCCGGCGCGCTGGCCGCGGGCGGCTGATCGCCTTCGACATGGGAGGCACCAGCACCGACGTGGCCCGCATCGATGGCGACTTCGAGTACTCGTACGAGCACGAGGTGGGCGACGCGCACCTGGTGGCCCCGGCGCTCGCGATCGAGAGCGTGGCCGCGGGCGGCGGATCGGTCTGCTGGTTCGACGGGCACCGCCTGCGGGTCGGGCCGCAGAGCGCCGGCGCCTCCCCGGGGCCCGCCTGCTACGGGGCTGGAGGTCCTCTCACGCTCACCGACGTCAACCTTCTTCTCGGCAGGCTGCAGGCCGACCGTTTCGGGATACCGGTAAGCGCCGCGAGGGCCGTGCGCGAGTTCGAGGCACTCTGCGCTGCACTCCGGGAAAAAACCGGCACGCGCCCGGATCCGGACTCGCTACTGGAGGGCTTCCTCGAGATCGCCGACGAACGGATGGCCGATGCGATCAGGCAGGTGTCGCTGCGGCGCGGCTACGACCCGGCGGACTACGCGCTCGTGGCGTTCGGCGGGGCCGGCGGGCAGCACGCCTGCGCGGTGGCCGACCGGCTGGGGATTTCGACGGTCCTAATCCCGCCCGACGCGGGTCTGTTGAGCGCCCTCGGTCTCGGGCAGGCGGTCCTCGAGCGCTTCGCGGAAGAGCAGGTTTTGCAACCGCTCACGGATGTCGAAGACGAGGTCCCGGCCCGCCTCGAGAGGCTGGCCCGCCGGGCCGCGGAGGAGGTGCGCGCCGCCGGTGTCCCGCCGGACCGGATCGCCGTAAGGCGCCGCCTGGCCCATTTGAGGTTCACCGGGCAGGATGCGACCGTCGAGGTGGCGTGCGAAGCCGGTGATTCGCTCGGGAAGGCGTTCGAGGCCCGCTACTCCGAACTCTATGGCCACCGCCCGGAGGGGCGCGCGGTCGAGCTCGAGTCGCTGAGGGTCATCGCGAGCGAACGGCCGCACGCCGCCGATACGGCCCCAACGCCGGCCGCCTCGGCTCTGTCCGCGGGCGGGACGACGCTGCGCGCGCGCCTCGGCGGCGCCTGGAGGGAGGTCGCCGCCGTCGAGCGGGGCGGACTCGCCCCGGGGGAGGTCATACGCGGCCCGGCCCTCGTATTCGAGCCGCACGCCGCCACGGTCGTGGACGACGGATGGGACGGCGAGGTCGACACGTGGGGAACGCTGCGTCTCGTGCGCACCACGCCAAGGGATACGCGGGATCACGGGGCGCAGCCCGAGGCGGTGCGGCTGGAGCTGTTCACCAACCGGTTCGGGGCCATCGCGCGCGAGATGGGCGAGAGGCTCCGGCGCACCGCGGTCTCCACGAACATCAAGGAGCGGCTCGATTTCTCCTGCGCCCTGCTCGACGCCTCAGGCGAGCTGGTGGTGAACGCCCCGCACATCCCGGTCCATCTGGGGGCCCTGGGGCTCTGCGTCCGCGCCCTTCTCCGGACCGTTTCGCTCGGACGGGGCGACGTCGTCGTCACGAACCACCCCGCCTTCGGCGGATCGCATCTCCCCGACGTGACCGTGGTGACACCGGTCTTCGGCGATGGCCCGGGGACCGTGCTCGGGTATGTGGCCAGCCGCGCGCATCACGCCGAGATCGGCGGCTCACGCCCGGGCTCGATGCCCCCGGCGGCCCGAAGCCTGGCGGAGGAGGCGGTCGTCATCCCGCCGACCTACGTCGTCAGAGGCGGCGTTGACTGCTGGGACGAAATCACCGGCTTGCTTCGCTCGGGGCCTTACCCCTCGCGGGCCGTGGACGACAACCTCGCGGATCTGCGCGCCGCGGCCGCCGCCAACCGCGCCGGGGCGCGCGCCCTCGAGGCGCTGGCCCGCGCCCACGGCGACGGCACGGTGACGCGGTACATGGAAGCGCTCAAGGAGCTGGCGGCGACCCGCCTCGGCGAAGCCCTCGCCGGCCTGCCCGACGGCCGCCACGAGGCCCTCGAGCTTCTCGACGACGGCTCTCCATTGCGCGTGACGATCACCAAGGAAGGCGGGCGCTGCGGTGTTGATTTCACGGGGTCGGCGGCCGTGCATCCGGGGAACCTGAACGCCACGCCGGCCATCGTACGCAGCGCCCTCATCTATGTTCTACGCCTCCTCCTGCGCCAGCCGCTTCCCTTGAATGAAGGGCTGTTGCACCCGGTCACCCTCACCCTTCCGGAGGGGATGCTGAACCCCCCCTTCCCGGACGACCCGTGGAAGGCCCCTGCAGTGGTCGGGGGGAACGTCGAGACGAGCCAGCGGCTGGTCGACACGCTGCTCAAGGCGCTCGGTCTCGCCGCCTGCAGCCAGGGCACCATGAACAATGTGCTGTTCGGCACGGCGGCGTTCTGCTACTACGAGACCATCTGCGGCGGCTGCGGCGCCACCCCCGGTTGCGACGGAGCGAGCGCCGTCCACAGCCACATGACCAATACGCGGATCACCGATCCGGAGCTTATCGAGCACCGCTACCCTGTCCGGGTCGATCGCTTCGCCGTCCGCCGCGGCTCAGGAGGCGCCGGCCGTCGCCGGGGCGGCGACGGGGCCGTGCGGGAATTCACCTTCCTGGCCCCCATGGAGCTCTCGGTCCTGAGCCAGCACCGCACGGTGGTCCCCTACGGTCTCGATGGGGGCGCCCCGGGCCGCCCCGGAGCGCAGCGCGTGATCCGCGCCGGCGGCGCCGTCCTGGAGCTCGGCCCGATCGATGGATGCCCGGTCGAATCGGGAGACCGCTTCATCATCGAGACCCCAGGCGGCGGGGGCTGCGGCGCTCCCTAGACGCAGGGCGGCGGCGCCACCTCGCAGGGCATGCCGCTCCTGGGTGTAACGCCCCCTTGAGCCTGTCGCTCTCAGATGGTAGGCTTTGGCACTCAAGACACACGGGATGAATCGTGAGAGGAGGTCCCCATGCTGTCCGTAGGCTCCAAGGCGCCCGGGTTCAAGATCAAGGATCATCTGGGCCGCGAGGTGTCTCTGGCGGATTTCGCGGGGCGGAGGGTCGTGTTGTGGTTTTATCCCAAGGCGGACACCCCTGGTTGAACCCTGGAGGGCCGCGGGTTCCGCGACCTCGCCCCGGAGTTCGACAAGAAGAAGGCGGCGATCCTCGGAGTGTCGTTCGACAGCGTCGAGGAGAACGCCGCCTTCGCGCTCAAGTTCAAGTTTCCCTACCCGCTGCTGTGCGACACGGAGCGGTCGATCGGAGTGGCCTACGGCGCCTGCAGCAGCCCGGCCGACAAGACTGCCAGGCGGATCTCCTACATCCTCGGGCCCGATGGCACCGTGGAGCACGTCTTTTCGAAAGTAGATACCGCCACCCATCCCGCCGATGCGCTGAAGCTGCTCTGAACCGCGCCGACCACGGATGGTGCCGGACGTGAAGCCCGAGCGCACTTCGGACCTCAAGGTCGATCTTGCGTCCCTCAGGATCGACCGCCAGCAGCCGCCCCGGCGCCGCAGGCGCTGGCCGCTGTTTCTTTTCCTGCCCGTCATTGCCCTGTTCGCCGTCCTCTATGGTCTGCGCCTCCGCCAGTTGCTCCAAGGGGTTGAGGTGAGCGCGGTGACCGTCGCGGGTCCGGGACCCGGCACCTCTTCCGCCGGTACGGCAGTCCTCACGGCCTCGGGGTACCTTGTCCCCAGCCGGAAGGCCGTCGTGTCGGCCAAGATCCAGGGGAGGCTGTCGGAGCTCAGGGTCGAGGAGGGCAGCCGCGTCCGGGAGGGGGAGATCATCGCCCGCCTCGAGAACTCCGACTTCAAGGCCCAGAAACAGCGGGCGGCCGCCACGATCATGAAGGCCGAAGCCGACCTCGCCGAGTTCCGGCGCCAGACAGGTCTCGCCGAGACCCTGGCGCGCGAGAAGATCGTGTCGCAGGACGATCTCGCCGCGGCCAGAAGCAGGGTGAGAATCGCCGAGGCTGTGCTCGAGCAGGCCAGGGCCGACGCGGCGCTCAGCCAGGCGCAGTACGAGAACACGCTCATCCGCGCTCCCTTCGACGGTGTCATCCTGAAGAAGATGGCCGAAGTCGGAGAGAGTGTGGCGCCCATCCCTCCGGGCGTAAACCTCTCCACCTCCTCGGGGGCTATCGTGGCCCTGGCCGACCTCGATACGCTGGAAGTCGAGGCCGACGTCGCCGAATCGAGCCTGTCCAAGATCAGCGTGGGCCAACCGGCGGAGATCGTGCTGGACGCACTCCCCGACACGCGCTTCCGCGGCCGGATCAGCCGTATCGTGCCCACGGTGGACCGCGCCAAGGCCACAGTGATGACCAAGGTCAAATTCGATGCAATAGATCCGCGGATCCTTCCGGAAATGAGTGCCAAGGTGAGCTTCCTTTCGCAGGATGTGACGGCGGAACAGCAGAAGCCGATGGTCGCTGTCGCGGCCGACGCCATCGTGCAGCGCGACGGCCGCGCGGTCGTTTTCGTCATCAAGGAGGGCACCGCAGTCGCCGTGCCGGTTACGCCAGGAAAAAAGATCGGCGATCTGATCGCGATCGCTGGAGACGTGAAGAGTGGCGAAAAGGTCGTGCTCAAACCCGCGGAAAATTTCGCGTCGGGCGCGCTGGTTAAGGTCGCGAAGTAGGTTCAGAGACGATACTCTCCATGCTGCAGGGAGAATCCAACAGTGCCCATGCGAGTATCGTCTCTGACCCTACATTGGTTTCCATGATGCAGCCAGGATCTACCGAAGCCGAAGCGAGTGTCGTCTCTGACCCTGTATCGGTCGCTTCGTCGCCCCTGGTCGCGCTCCGCAACCTCACCAAGTACTACACGCGGGGCGAACAGGTCATCCCGGTCCTGGTCGACATCAACTTCGATGTGATGGCCGGCGATTACATAGCGCTCATGGGCCCTTCCGGTTCGGGTAAATCCACGCTGCTCAATCTGATTGCCGGCATCGACAAGCCGACGTCCGGCGAAATACGCGTGGCCGGCGTGGACATCGCGCGCCTCTCAGACGGTGACCTCGCTGCGTGGCGCGCTGCCCACGTCGGGTTCATTTTCCAGTTCTACAATCTGATGCCGGTGCTGACCGCGTTCCAGAACGTCGAGTTGCCGCTGCAGCTCACCTCGCTGTCCCGCCGTGAGCGGCGCGAGCGAGTCGATACGGCGATGGCGTTGGTCGGCCTGTCGGATCGAGTTGAACATTACCCGAACGAATTGTCCGGCGGCCAGCAGCAGCGCGTCGCGATCGCGCGGGCGCTGATCACCGACCCGACATTGATCGTCGCCGACGAGCCGACTGGCGACCTCGACCGCACGACGGCGGAGGAAGTCTTGAGCCTCCTCGAACGTCTCAACTCGGAATTGGGAAAGACGATCGTCATGGTCACGCACGATCCGAAGGCCGCCAGCCACGCGCGCAAGATCGTGCAACTGGAAAAAGGCGTTCTGGTCGACTGACCACTCGGAAATTGCGATGTACGTTGTCTTCCTCGTCATCAAGAACGCGTTCCGGCACAAGCTCCGGACGACGCTGACAATCGTGGGCATCATCGTCGCGATCACGGCCTTCGGCCTGCTGCGCACCATCGTGGAGGCGTGGTACGCAGGCGCGGAGGCAACGTCCTCGGCGCGCCTGGTCACGCGCAACGCCATCTCGCTCGTCTTTTCGATGCCGCTCACCTACGCGCAGAAAATCCGGCAGGTTCCGGGCGTCGCGGGAGTGTCGTGGGCCAACTGGTTCGGAGGCGTTTACATCACCGAGCGCAATTTTTTCCCGCAGTTCGCGATCGACGGGGCGACCTATCTCGACATGTACCCGGAATTCGTGCTGAAGCCGGAGGAGAAGAAGGCGTTCATGGTCGACCGCAAGGGCGCCGTCGTCGGCCGCAAGCTCGCGGACCAGTACGGCTGGAAAATCGGTGACCAGATTCCGCTGCGCGGGACCATTTTTCCGGGCACCTGGACCTTTACGCTGCGCGCGATCTACGACGGTGTCGACGCCAAGACCGATGAGACGCAGTTCTACTTCCACTGGCAATACCTGAACGAGTCGATCAAGGCGCGTTTCCCCAGGCGCGGCGACCAGATCGGCGTCTACATCGTCGAGATCAGGGACCCGTCGCAGGCCGCGGCGATTTCGCAGGATGTCGACGCGACTTTCAAGAACTCGCTCGCCGAAACGCTCACCGAGACTGAAAAGGCGTTTCAGCTGGGGTTCGTCGCGATGACCGAGGCGATCCTGGTCGCGGTACAAGCCGTATCGTTCGTCGTGATCGTCATCATCATGGCGGTGATGGCGAACACGATGGCGATGACCGCGCGGGAACGCTATGGCGAGTATGCGACGATGAAGACGCTGGGTTTCGCCAACGGCTTCGTCGCCTCGCTCATCTTTGCGGAGTCCATCGGCATCGCTCTCGCGGGCGGCGTGCTGGGAATCCTGCTCACGTTTCCGCTCGCGAACGCCTTTGCCGGCGCCATGGGGACACTGTTTCCGGTTTTTTTCGTGAGCCGGGAGACGGTCGTCATGCAACTCGGCGCGTCGCTCATCGTCGGCGTGGTTGCGGCCTGCGTGCCGGCATGGCGCGCCGCGAAGGTGCGCATCGTCGACGGGCTGCGTTTGATCGCGTGATGACCAACATCCCTCTTTCTTACATCGCGCGCAACCTCACCGCGCGCAAGCTGACGACCATCCTCACGGCCGGCGGGATGGCGCTCGTCGTGTACGTGTTCGCCACGGTGCTGATGCTCGCCGCGGGACTCGAACAGACGCTCGTCGCGACGGGACAGCCGGACAACGTCATTGTCATCCGCCGCGGTGCGCAGACCGAAGTGCAAAGCGGCGTCGATCGACAGTCCGCCGCGATCATCGAGAGCCTTCCCGACATCGCCACCGGCGAGAACGGGCAGAAGCTGATCTCGAAGGAACCCGTGGTGCTCATCAACCTGCCCAAGCGCGACTCGGGCAAGCCGTCGAACGTCGTGATTCGCGGTGCGACGCCGGCCGGCCTCGTGCTGCGGCCCCAGGTGAAGATCGGCGAAGGGAGAATGTTCCAGCCCGGCACCTCCGAGATCATCGCGGGCCGGTCGATCGCCGAGGGATTCCGCGGGGCGGCGATCGGCGAGACGCTGCACTTCGCCCAGCGCGACTGGACGGTGGTCGGCGTGTTCGATGCGGGCCGCACGGGATTCAATTCCGAAATCTGGGGCGATGCCGAGCAGTTGCTGCAAGCGTTCCGTCGCGTGGGTTTTTCCGCCGCGATCTTCAAGCTCGCGGATAGCAGCCGGTTCGACGCGGTCAAGGCCGGGATCGAGAGCGATCCAAGGCTGACGCTGGAGGCCAAGCGCGAGACGACGTTCTACGCCGACCAGTCGGAGGCGTTGTCCAAATTCATTTTTTACCTCGGCACCACGATCTCGGTGATTTTCTCCATCGGCGCGATCATCGGCGCCATGATCACGATGTACGCGAGTGTCGCCTCGCGCACGAATGAAATCGGCACGCTGCGCGCGCTGGGATTCTCGCGCGCGGCCATCCTGGTGGCGTTCCTGGGCGAGGCGCTGCTGTTGGGCCTGGTCGGCGGCCTGGTGGGACTCATCGCCGC
>JANMQK010000114.1:0-6635 GCA_031370485.1 Acidobacteriota bacterium
CGAGCCCACCCCAGACGATCATCTGCGACCCGGTCCAGACGGCCGTGTGGGAGCTACGCGCTGCCGGGGCGCCGTTGACGGAGATGGGAGACCACGAGTCGGTGGACGGGTCGTACCGGCCCCCGGTGTTGACGTAACCACCAGCAACCCCACCCCACACGATCATCTGCGACCCTGTCCAGACGGCCGTGTGGAAGATGCGTGGAGCCGGAGTATCGTCCAGGACGCCATTCTCCCAACTACCCTCACAGCTCACGGCGTCACCGGCCAGAGGATCCGTGGCGATGGCACCGACATGGACCACCTGACGGGCCTCGACTTCGTGGAATTGAACACCCGCCGCATCCCACCAGTCGCTCCACGCGACCTTGGGGACTTCGAAGGTCGCAATCTCAACCATCCCGTCACCCTCCGCCAGGACCGATGAGATCGTGAACCTGTCGCGGTGCTCGACCACGGGGCCGATCACACCTGCTTCTTCAGGTGCTATGGCGCGGTGTCTCAGGAACTCCTCCGGCGACACGGAGAGCTCCGGCGGCGCCGCTTCGTTTCGCCAACCGCCCGCCGAAGGTGCCTCGTTTGATGGCGGGGCCTCAAGGGACACACGCCTCAGAGTCACGACGCTGCGCCGGGGATGCGGCGCGCCGGCGTCGAGCGCCCCGGATACGAGCTGCTCCCGAAGGGTGTCGGCCTCCGACCGCGCCCCGGCATGGATGACGCTGTCCGAGTCGAAGTACTCACGCGCCAGACGCTCCACGAGCACCTGTCGCGCGTAGCATTCCTCGAACAGCACAGAGTCGTTGCCCAGCGCCGCGTCGATCTCCTTGAGTCGCTCCGGAAGGCGCGTGCGCTGCACCAGCCGTTTCGTCTCGCCGTCCAGCATCGCGGCCGTGACCGGCGCCTTCCAGAGCTTCTCCAGCGCGACGGATAGCCGGAGGTATCGGAGGACCTTCGCCTCGATGACCACCCGCGGCTCCGTCTCCTCGAACGGCTGGGTCGCCCCGATCTGGTGCGAATAGTAGACGCGCTCGATGGCCTCCTGCGCCCGGACGCGGTCTTCGAAGGTCAGGATTCGCCTGTGTTGGGTGGCGCCGCCGCCGACCACGAGGAGGATGGCGAGGAGCAGCAGGAAAGACGGCCTGCAAGGCAGGTGGGCGTTCCAGGCCGGAGTACCAGGCGGGTTACGCAACGCAATCCCCCTGACCGTCGTGATGCCGGCCATTATCGTTGAATCGGCCCAAAAGCCACAAGCGGGGAGCATTCCGGGGGGTAGACGATCATGCATGATCCGCGTCTCGGTCTGGTCCGAGATGCGACCGCAGATCGAGGCCCGGCGCGATGCTCGGCGGCGCGTGGGAAGTCCAAACTGCGCTTCTGGGTCCGGTACTGTTCATTCTGTCAACCTGAGGCAGAGCGGCGATCGGGTGGCGGGGGATTCAACCTGCGGCTCCGGTGCGGAGAGGGCGCGGCGTGGTTGCGCCAACCGGGTGGGGGACACACGGGGACTCTTCCGCGGTGTGAGGGGGGGGCGGCGCAGAGGGTTGGGGGCGGTGTGCCAGTGCGCCGCGCTCCGCAGGTGGAGAGGCGTCCTGTTTCGGTGGACACACGCCGCCACCGCGCCTACAATCCCGGCCCATCGGGTACCTGTCCGGCGCACGAGGAAGCGCAAGGATGACGTCTCTTCGGGCTGCAATCCGTCGCGCCAGGGAGCGCCTGCTCGAATTCTCGAGCGCCTACGGCTGGGCCATCGTCGCGGTCATCGCGGCGCTCGCCCTCACCGCGGCCATCGAGAGCGGGATGGGGAGATCCTTCCTGGGGCCGGACGGACGGTTCGCATGGTGGGACGGCGACATCTGGGGCCGCGAGAACTCCCAGCGGACGACCGACGCCTACTCGCTCACGCATGTCGTGCGCGGGATTCTCTTCTTCGCCCTCCTCCGGCTGGCGGCCAGGGATCTGCCGGTGCGCCGCCGGTTCGTTCTGGCGCTGCTGCTCGAGTCGGGCTGGGAGATCCTGGAGAACTCCCCGCTCATCATCAACCGCTACCGCGAAGCGACCATCGCGCTGGGGTACGCCGGGGACAGCGTGCTCAACTCCTGCAGCGACATCGTCATGATGTCGCTCGGCTTCCTGTTCGCGCACCGGATGCGGGTCCGGGCCAGCGTGGCGGCGGTGGTCGCCATGGAGATCTTCTGCCTGCTGTGGGTCCGCGACAACCTGACGCTGAACATCGTCATGCTGATCCATCCGGTCGATGCGATCAGGGCGTGGCAATCGGCCGGGCAGCCGCCCACGGTCGTGATCCCGGCCGGCATGCTCTCCATGGGATGCGACCCGCAGCGGGATCGGGAATGCGGCGAGGACGAGCGGCCGCAGCATCCGGTGAGCGTGCCGGGCTTTCGCATCGACCGCGTCGAGGTCACGCAGGCCGACTACGCCGGCTGCGTCGCGGCCGGAGCCTGCACGCCCCCGGAAGGCGATTTCGATCCGCGCGGGCATCCGAGACGGCCGGTGACCGGGGTGACGTGGGAGCAGGCCCGCTTGTTCTGCCTGTGGACGGGCGGGCGGCTTCCCACGGAGGCCGAGTGGGAGATGGCCGCCCGGGGGACCGACGGCCGGATCTATCCGTGGGGCGATGAACCTCCCGGCTGCGACCGGGCGCACACGCACGACTGCGGCCCCTCGCCCGCCGACGTCGGCGAACGGCCCGCGGGGGCGAGTCCTTTCGGTGTGCTGGACATGGCCGGAAACGTCGACGAGTGGGTGGAGGACCCCTATCGTGCCTACGACTCCGCGCAAGCGGGCCGCCCGTCCACGGAACGCGTGGCGCGCGGCGGTTCCTACGACGCCTGGCACTCCCGCTCCACCGCGCGCAACGCGCTGCAGCCTTCGTTCAAGGACGCTTTCATCGGCTTCCGGTGCGCCTCGTCCCTGAGGCACACGCCCCGCGCGAAAGCGGAGAGAGCATCGGCCGGCGGTACCTGATACCTACCGGCATACGTCGCCATCGGATTCCTCGCGATCCCGACCGGGCTCATTTATCGACTTCCGATATTATACTTGACGGTATTCGATAAATAGTTTATCGTTAGTCGATAATTGAAAGGGGGTGAACATGTCCAAGCCCGTCTCGTCCTCCGCCGCGCTGCCGATCGCGCACGTCGTGCTGCGGATCCTCATCGTCCTGAACTGGCTGATGGGAGCCGCGATCCTGGCTTTGCTCGTCGTCATGCCCAACGAGCAATGGATCATGTCCGCGTTCAAGCTCTCTCCTTCGCCTGACGCGGAGCGGGTGGTCATGGGTCTGCGTGCGATCGCCGTGCTCGGTCTCGCCGTGATTCCGCTCAATTACGCCGTCCTCAAGCGGCTGCTCGCGATCGTTGAGACGGTTCGCGCGGGCGACCCGTTCGTCGCCGCGAACGCGAACCGTTTGCGGGCGATCGCCTGGGCGCTCCTCGCGCTGCAGATTCTCAGCATCGTCATCGGCGCGATCGGCAAGACCATTTCGAGTCCGGCGCACCCGGTCCATCTTGATGCCGGCTTTTCGATCAACGGCTGGCTCGCCGTACTCCTCACGTTCCTGCTGGCCCGGGTGTTCGCGGAAGGCACGCTCATGCGCGAAGACCTCGAAGGGACGGTCTGACATGGCGATCGCCGTCAAGCTCGACGACATGCTGCACGACCGGCGGATGACGCTGACCGAGCTCGCGGACCGGGTCGGAATGACGCTGGCCAACCTCTCGATCCTCAAGACCGGCAAGGCGCGCGCGATCCGTTTCTCGACGCTCGAGGCGATCTGCGACGCGCTCTCGTGCCAGCCTGGCGACATCCTCCGGTTTGAGCCCGAGCACACACAACGCGAGCGACCGCCAGTCGCGACCAAAAGGAGCGCAAGCCGATGAAACATCAAGTCACACTGACGATCACCTCTCTGCTCTCGATCCTCCTCTTCTCGTTGCACTGGGCGGACGAAGTCGCCCGCGGAATGGAGCCGGGAACCGTCTCTGCCTTCGGGGGCCTGCTCATCCTGGCCGTCTGGCTTTGCGCAACGCTGGTGCTCGCCGAGCGGCGATCGGGGCTGGTCATCATCCTTCTCGGGTCGATCCTTGGGTCTGGCGTCCCTGTCCTCCACATGCAGGGGGCGGGACTTGTCGGCGGCCGGATCGCCGCCAACTCCAGCGGCGCCCTCTTTTGGGTCTGGACGAACATCGCGCTTGGCGCGAGCGGGATGTTGTCCTTCGTCCTCTCGGCGCGCGGACTGTGGAGCCTGCAACGGGGCCAGCCGACGACTCCTCGGGCCTCGCGATCGTGAGCGTTGGCATGCTCTTACCGATCCACGTAGCCGCAGGCGGGCTCGCCCTTGTCCTCGGCGGTGTGGCTCTGTCGGTAAAGAAGGGCCGGGCCATCCACCGCCGCAGCGGGCTGCTGTTCGTCTGCGCCATGGTCGTCATGGGGATCAGCGCCTCGATCCTGGGAAACGTGGGCGGCGTCATGACGGTCTATTTTGTGGGCACGGCGCTGACGACCGTCCGCCCCGTGTCGGCATGGACCCGGACGTTCAATGTTGCCGCGCTGATGCTCGTGGCCGGACTGGCGCTCCTCACGATCGTGGGCGGCGTGAAGGCGTTCAACAGCCCGGGCGGTTTCCTCAACGGCGTGCCGTTCGTGATGCACTTTTTCCTCGCCACCGTCATGCTCCTGGCGGCGGCCGGCGACGTGCGCGTCATGCGATTCGGCGGGCCTCGTGGCGGGCCGCGCCTGGCGCGCCATCTGTGGCGGATGTGCTTCGCGCTGTTCATCGCGGCTGGATCGTTCTTCTCGATCCGTGAGCGCGTGGCGAAAATCCTTCCCGAGCCATTCACGACAGCGCCGATGCGCGCGCTGCCGATCCTGCTGCTGTTCGGCGCGATGTTCTATTGGCTGTGGAGGGTCCGTGGCCGCCGCACGTTGCCAGTGCTCGTCCGACACGATGTCGGCGAACCCCTTAAACCGTAGGATTGTGGACCGTCGCCGGCTCCTCCAAACGCACCTCTCCCTTCGTCGACTCTCGGTCGTCGCGCTCCAACATCCCGTCCTCCCATTCGCGGCCTCTCGCCGCTTCAGGAAGCAGGTAATTGCTCCACCAATTTATCGATCAATCCGGGGACGAATTTCGGGAGGGCGGACGGGGGTGACCGGCCTTGGTATTGTCCGGTCCGTCCTTTGAAAAATGAGAATTGGTGGATACGGACGCAAAGAATTCGAACCACGGTCAAGTCATCCGTTACGGACCTTGGGGCCGGCACACCCGTTCGACCGCCAGCCGGAAAGAGGCCGGGTCGATGGCGGGGAATCGGTAGAGGAACGGCTCGATCTGATCGAAAAGCTGCATGAGCCTGGTCCGATCGACGACACGGCGGCGGATCATCTCCTGCACATCGGCTTCGTCCTGTGCGTGACCGCGCTCGATCTTCGCCAGGGCCTGGGCGTAGAAATCATAGTGGTAGTAGGCCACTTTCCCTCTGCGCTCGATGGCAGCGCTGCGATCCTGCCAACCGGGAATCTCCGGGATGAAATCGGCGGGGCTGGCCAACTCGATGTTGAGCTCAAGAGATTCCTTGAGCTCCGGCAAGGAACGGAAGATCTGGTCGTCTTCGGGGAGCATGAGAATGTCCACATCGATGGTGCTCGAGCGCCAGCCGCTCAGCACGGCTGTGGCTCCTCCGGTGAAATACAGGCGGATCTCCCTGTTCGCTGCACGCCCCACGGCGTCCATGAACGCGCGGATGCGCTCCGTGTCCGCTAGCCGCCGCATTCGCAGGCCCGTTCGAAGCTCACCAGGCGCCTGATAAGGGCGTTGTACCGTGAATGAGCTGAGTCGGCGTGGGCTCGGGCGAGGAGCTCGTAAAGGCGGTGCTCCACGTGGTCGAACGGAAGAGAGGGAATCTGAAGCCCCGCGCGGCGGAGACGGGGGGCGCCGACAGCGACGAGCAGGGCGGCCGCGGACTCCCGGCCTGCGGCCAAATCGTCGAGACCCTCGCGAATCAAATCTCCACCCGGAAGCGCTTGGATATCCATGGTTCCTGGAATTATACGGCGGAACAGGCCGAAGGAGAGCATTGGTGGAGGCGGCGGGAGTCGAACCCGCGCCGCCTCAAAACGCTAACCGGTTGATGGCGCGCGACTTTCGTCGTAACTGTCTGGAAATTCGTTGCCTTGTGGTCAATTCGTTGTGCTCTGGAGTGCTCCCCAGTCTTGGAGACATATTGGAGACGGCGTCGTCAACGTTTCCATCACGCCATCGTCGCTCGAAGGGTCGGAGGGGGGAGACAGCGCCAGTTCCCCGGACCGCAGAGCTCAGCAGCAATCAGCGGGCGCCGGCAGCGGCCACCCACTCCGCCGCTATGCCTGGGCTGAGCTGCTGCGCCGTGTGTTCGCGGTGGATGTCCTTGAGTGTCCTGACTGCGGCGGGCGGATGCGGATCCTGGCCGCGATCCATCCGCCCGTGGCCACCCGCGCCATCCTCGAGTGTCTGGGCCTGCCGTCGCGCGCCCCCCCCCCCCCCCCCCCACAAACCCCGCCCCAGGCCCCCAAGCCCATATCGGAACACGTGGAGGCCGCCCCACCAGATCACCACCCCGGGCGGCCCCGCGGGG
>JANMQK010000153.1:0-3219 GCA_031370485.1 Acidobacteriota bacterium
GGCGCCATCGGGCAGGAAGACGAGGATCAGCCCGTCCATCACGTCGCAGGCGTCCCCCACCCCGTCATGGTCGAGGTCACTCTGATCGGGGTTGGGTTCTAGGACGCAGTTGTCGCGGACGTCCCCGACTCCGTCCCGGTCCGTGTCCCTCTGCAGGGGGTTGAAATCCTCAGGATCGATGTCGCAGGGGTCTCCTTGCCCGTCGCCGTCCGTGTCGGCCTGGTCCGGATTGACCACGAAAGGACAATTGTCATGGATGTCGGGGACACCGTCCCCGTCGGCGTCCTCCAGGCCTCCGTTGTCGGTCCTCGGGAAGGACTCGAGGAATGGATAGACCCGCCGCAACGACGCGGGCCGGGGGCCTGCGCCGCGGGACCCGATGACGGTGCCGTCGCTGCCGAGGATCCTGTCGAAGGGGCAGAGCCGCAGGGGAGGATCGTCGAGCGGCGGCACGACGGTCCCGCGGATGGCCGCCGGCCGGCAATCGCCGGCGTTGTCGCAGCACCCCTGGCGCTGCAGCGTGAAATCGGCAAGCCAGGGCGCGACGAACCCCAGCCGGGGCCTCTGTGTGCAGGCGCCGACATCGCTGTCGCAATAGTCGTTGGGGCCGGGAGGCACGGTGAGAAAGGTCGGCCCTTGCCGGTACTTCCAGAAGATGTTGAAGTCCTCGACCACCGTCCCCGCCGTGAACCCGGCGCTCGTGAGGCCGAAGTTCATGTTGGCGAAAAGGTTGTTCTTGAAGGTGTGCGTCCGTCCATTGCCGGCTATCGTGCGGAACCCGACCGGGCCGCTCGGCACGCTCGAATCGCCCAGGCCGTAGAACGTGTTGTGCTGGACGTCGTAGTCGTTGGCGCTGCCGCTCGCGGAGCCGAGTTGGCCTCCCAGGTACACGGTATTGCCCGGGTCGGCGAGGACAGCCGGCCCGAGCACGACGTTGTCCCACACTTTGACGACGGCGGGGGCCGTCTCGGCGGATGGAAGATGATTGAACGCAAGGACCCCGTTGTTGGTCGAGACCATCCTGGCGGGGGCAATGAGGACATTGCCGTACAGCGCCGCCGGTGCGGATATAACCGCGCTGAGATTGTCGCTCATGGCGTCAATGTAGTTGTAATAGTAGCGGCCACGGGAATTGGCAGTCCTGGAGGCGGCGGAGCCGCATCCCCGGATGAGGTTGCCGACGATGGCGACGCTCATGTCGGCGTCCGGTACGGCCGACGGGCCCGTTTCCCGGCTGACCGAGACGCAGCCCACCGGCGAGTTCTGGAGGATGCTGTTTCTGACCGTCGCCGTCGTCCTGAGACCGTCCGCAGCCAGCTGGCCCTGCGCGACATTGACGATCCCGCTGGCGCAGTTCGTGGCGAAAATGTCCTGAATCTGAAGATTCGTGACGGCCGTGGCGAGGTTCAGGCATTGCGCGCTCCTCCCGCCGTTCGTCGGGATGAAGCCGACAAAGGTGCGCCGTATCGAGCAATTCGCACAGCCGACGTGGTCGGCGGAGTCTTGCGCGTCGTAGAAAAGCACTCCCACGTCGTTCGTGCGGACGATCCGGCTGTCTTGCAGCACGATGTTCCTGACGCGCTCCGGGGCCGATTCGTCGTCCGTCCGGAAGCCGTGCGCCTCGGCCCCGTTGTTCCTGCCCCCCTCGGCCGCGTCCCGGATCAGCAGCCGGCTGACGGTGATGTCACCCGAGTCGACCAGGGTGATGCCGCCAACACCGCTGAAGTGGTGGACCTCGACCGTGTCGGCGTGGAAGCCCTCGTCCGGGCTGGTATTGTCGATCCGGTTGACATAGATGCAGGAAAGGTCGGCGAGCCCGCCGCCGGGCCTCTGGGACCCGCACCAGCCCACCGAGGCGTTCCTGAGATCGATGGTCCCGCCGTCGTTCTGGACGACGTAGAGCTGGTGCTCCTGATCGCCGCACGGCTCGTGCTCGGCCCCCTCGCCTGCGGCATGCCGGGTGGCGGGTGTCGAGAGGACCGCCGGATCGATGATCATGTACTGGTCGCCGATCGCGAATTTCTGCTCGATGGCCGCCGCCTTGGGCGGCTGGTTCATCTGGTAGATGCGATAAGAGGCTCCGGCGCCGGAGTTGTGACTGACGTCGCACCGTGAGGTCCCGTAGCCCGAAGCCAGGGTGACGTGAGTCGGGTCGGTGACCGAGTCGATGACCCGGAAATTGCTGAAATCGCCAGCCTCCCCGATGTCGGCCGCGCAGACGAACAGGTCCCCCGGAAGAATTCCTGGCGTCGCCGTGTTCAGGGTGACGCCGGTCGCTCCGTTCGCCACCGAGGCGAGGCCGCTCGAGAAAATCGCCCCCCAGTCGCCGGGCCGCCAGCAGACCGGATCGCCCCGTCCCGCCTGGTGGCGGCTGTCGAGGGCTCCGCGGCTGTCCATGTCCAGGGCGATGTCGTGGATCGTCGCGCCGCCCTGCACGATGTCGAACCACTGCCAGCGGAAATACCCGGTTGTCGGGACCAGGACGAGACCCGCGTAAGAATCGACGGCGCTCTGCCTGAGGGCTCCGTCCGCCAGGACGATCGTGCGTCCCGCCCCCGCGCCGCCCGGCTCGGAGGTGACCACCGGCGCCCGTCCGCCGATCTCTCCTATTCCGGTGATGAAGCCCTTCGTCAGTACGGTCCTGCCGACCGCGCCCAGGAGGCCGTTGACGGTGATCCTGCCGAACCCGGAAACGTTCTGCGGGTTGTCGGTGTCGATGATCACATATTGACCCGCGCCCCAGAGGAGTTCGCCCCCGGCGTTGATTGTGAGGTTGTCGTCGAGAGCCCCGGCCCCGTCGCCGATGATCAGCGTGCGCCGCCTGGACTCATCGAACCGGACTGACCCGTCGATGACCAGCCGGCCACAGGCGCTCAGGCCGCTGTCGACGAGGACCCGAACCCCCGCGTTGACGGTGCAGGTATCGCCGCGCCCGGGGGCGCCGGAGCCGCCCCAGGTCGCGCTCGATCTCCAGGGGCCGCTCGTCGTGGCCACGCGGACGGCGGCGGAGGCCGCTGACGGCAGAAGGACCAGATAAGCGGCCGCCAGCAGCCTCTTATTCGGAATCCGCATCCCCGGATTATAGGCGGGAAGGGGACTCCCGTCTTCGATCTCCGCAGCCTCTGCACCGCGGACTTCCTGTGGCGGGCTGAAGTGCCGGAGGTCGGAATCGAACCGACATGGGCTTGCGCCCGCGGGATTTTGAGTCCCGTGCGTCTA
>JANMQK010000174.1:0-19434 GCA_031370485.1 Acidobacteriota bacterium
ATCTCTGACGGGCAGGGTCGAACGGCGTGTAGCCGAACGAGTCCGTCGCCTCCCGGTCGAACCGCAGACCCAGATTAATCGTCAGGTTCGGTCGCGGCTTGAAGGTATCGGTGATGTACAGGCCGACGGTGGTGCTGGTCGCCTCGTTCGCCACCGAGTTTTCCGCCGGCAGGATCACGCCGACCGACGGTATCCTCTGCGCGCTGTTGACCGGGCCGACGTTGTCGAGGATGAAGGGCCTCAGATCGGTCGTTTGACTGTAATGTTCCCGTTCGATCTTGCCACCGATCTTCATCTCGTGCTGTCCGTGCCAGTCCGGCACGAACACCGTCAAGTCCTGCCGCAGGGTGACCCGCCCCCTGTCCCCCGAGAAGTCGCTGTTGTAGGGGCCATTGATGCGATTCGACCGGTTGTCGAACGTGTAGTCCCGGTCGCGCGGCAGCGGCGTGATCCGCCTGTAGGGGTAAAAGTTGCCCGTATTCCCCTTCTCGTCAGCGAAGATCTCCGTCCGGCCGCAAATGCCGTCGCCGTTCAGGTCCTCATTCTGATGCGGTGTATCCGGGTAAACATCACACACTCCATTGCCGTTGCGATCCTCATTGTTCAACAGGAAGAACCGATCGGCCAAGATGCCGTCGCCATTTCGATCTTCGTTGACGAGGCCGCAAATGCCGTCGCCGTTGATGTCCCGCTCGCCTAGATTGAAGTCGCATTTGCCGTTGCCGTTCGTGTCCTCGTTGATCAAGGGCTGGTTCGGGTTCAGGCCATTGTTCAGGAGCCCGTCGCAGTTGAGGTCCTCCCGGAAGGCCCCCTCGCACCCTCCCGTGCTGCCGGTTCCGGCGAAATTGCCCGGCGGGGTCACACGCCCGTCCTTGTCATAGTCGTTCGCTGGGCCGTTCTCGAACACGTCCCACTTGTTGTCCCGGTCGTAATCTTCCCCGGGATCCCGCTCGTTCGCGTCGATGAAACTATTGCCGTTGCGGTCGAAAAACAGGACGCCGTTGCCGTTCGTGTCGGCGTCCAGGGTCGGGACCCGCTGGGGAACCGAGCGGAAGTTCTGCACGGTCGTCTCGAGAAAGACGTTCGGGTTGAAGATGGACGTCTCTTTCAGGACGAGGTTGGTGCCGCCCGCCTTGTCGGTGTATCCCGCCTCGACCGTGATGAACGAGTTGAGCCCCTGGTTCAGGTTTTCCTGAGGGTCGATGGTGGCCGTGAACACCAGCTTGTGGTTGGAGGAGACATCCCAGCTCAGCTTCCCGAAGACCCGCTTCTCCTTCGTGGTCTGCACGAAGGCCTGCGTCAGAGCGTTCACGGGGGTCTGCTGCTGGATGTATTCCGCCGTGAAGAAGTACCAGGCCTTGTCCTTCTTGATGGGCCCGCCGAGGGACAGGAAGGGGAGGTAGTCGTTGAACTTCAGGTCGCGCAGCCCCACGGCGCCCAACCCTCCGTGCAGGAGCGGGCTGTCGATCCCGGCTCCGTCGCCATCGAAGATGTTGCTGCGCCAGAAGAACTTGAAAGACCCTTCGAACTCGTTGCCGCCCGATTTCGTGAGGATGTTGACGAACCCTCCCTGGCCGCGACTGAACTCGGCCGAGGCCCCGGAGGTCTTGATCTCGATTTCCTGGATCGATTCGATGTTCAGCTCCTGGCCCCTCTGCCCGGTCACGGGGTCGGTGGTCGAAACACCGTCCACCAGCGTGATGACGTCGGTGCTACGCGCCCCGTGGATGTTCGGATTGCCCGTTCCGTTGACATCCGAAACCCCGGGGGCCAGCGTCAGGACATCCTGGTAGTTGCGCCCCAGGATCGGCAACGCGTCGATGAACTCGGAAGAAATCACGGTCGACGTCGCCGCGGTCGACGTGTCCACGACGTCCGTCTTCGCCGTCACCTTGACGCGCTCCCGCATCTCGGACGAGGGCCGGAGAATGACCTGCTGGAGGCCGAGCCGGCCCGCCGACACCTCGATGTCCTTGATCACGACGGTGCTCATTGTCTGGAACGAGACGGTCAGACTGTAGCCGCGGCCCGGCGGGAGGGGCGCGATGCGAAACTCGCCCTTCGCGTCGGTGACGGCGCCCTGCGCGGTCACACCAAGCGACGGGTTCGACACGGTCACGGTGGCGCCCGGCAGCGGCTGGAGGTCCTTGTCCATGACCACACCCCTGATCCCGGAGGGGGTCTGGGCTTGCGCCGGGAAAGCCAGCGCGAGGAGCGTCACGCCGGTTGCGAGGAGAAAGGCAGGACGGTTCAGGAACATTGAGTCTTACCTCCTGACCGGGCCCCTGCGGGCCCCGGTCTTTCTCTTGCACCGGCCACGCGATTCATGACGTCTGCGCTCGGTGAACGTTGCGCGCCAGAACATCCTTCGATTCGAGTCTCAATGGATTTCCCCGCTCCCGGGAATTTCTCGCAGCCAGGGAGCCTGCCGGTGTACGCGCTGTGCCAGAAGGGCTATTGAGAGCCCCGGGACGACCGTAATTCTACCGTCAAGTCCTGTCGTGTCAAGCGGATAATTGGTAAGTCCGTGCGGACTTTACGCAGCAGGTCCGATAGGGCGGGAGGGGGAGATCAGGGGGATTCGATCTTGAGCCGTTTGATCTTCTCGTTGAGGGTCGTCGGCTTGAGACCCAGCAGGGCCGCGGCCCGCCTCTGGACCCCGTTCACCCTCCTCAGGCTTTCGCGGATGATCTCGCTTTCGAATCTCTCCATGGTCTCGTAGAAGGAGAACTGGCCGTCCATCAAGGTGGAGGGAGGGGGTATGCGGAACCCATGCTGCTGCAAGGGTTCCGGGAGGAGGTCCAGGCCAATCTCGCTGCCGCGGGCCAGGACCACCCCCCGTTCGAGGACGTTCTCGAGCTCGCGCACGTTCCCCGGCCAGTGATAGTCGAGGAGGCGCACCATCGCCTCCGGTGTCAGCCCCCGGATGGCCTTGCCGTTCTCGGCGGCGTACTTGGTGACGAAATGCTCGACCAGGAGCGGGATGTCCTCCCGGCGCTCACGCAGTGGCGGTAACTTGACGGTGATGACATTCAGCCGGTAGTAGAGATCCTCCCGGAACTCGCCCCGCTTGACCAGGTCCAGCAGGTCGATGTTGGTGGCGGCGATGATGCGCACGTCCACGTGCACGCTCTGGGTCTCGCCCACCGGCAGGAACTCTTTCTCCTGGATCACCCGGAGCAGCTTGGCCTGCACCTCGGGCTTGATCGTGCTGATCTCGTCGAAGAAGATCGAGCCGGTGTTGGCCACCTCGAAGAGCCCCTTCTTGGATTGCACGGCGCCGGTGAACGCCCCCCGCACGTGCCCGAAGAGGTTGCTCTCGAGGAGCTCGGCCGGGATGCTTCCCGAGTTGACCACGACGAAGGCCTCCGCCGGCCGCCCGGACCCCTGGTGGATCGCCTCGGCGACCAGCTCTTTCCCCGTGCCGCTCTCCCCCTGGATGAGCACCGTCGATCGGCTCGGGGCCACCTGCTCAATGAGGCCGTAGAGGCTCTTCATGACCCGGCTTTTCCCCACCAGCTCCCCGAACCGGTGTCCCCCAATCAGCGCGCGCCGCAGGCTCCGGTTCTCGTTGAGCAGGCGCCTGTGCTTCAGTCCCTGCCGCAGGGTCCGCAGCACCTCCTCGTTCTTGAAGGGCTTGGTCAGGTAGTCGTGCGCCCCCGAACGCATGGCCTGCACCGCCGTGCCCACCGATCCGTACGCTGTGATCATGACGACCACCTGGTCAGGGTCCTTCTTCTTGATCTCGCCGAGCGTCTCGAGCCCTCCCATGCCCGGCAGCATGAGGTCGAGGATGATCAGGTCGAATTCCTCGGAGTCGAGGAGTCCCAGGCCTGACTCGGCGTCCGGCACGAGAGTGAGGGAATGCCCGTCACGCGTCAGGAGATCCTGAAGGACCTCCCGGATGATCGGCTCGTCGTCAATGACCAGGATCCGGCCCGTCTCGGTGTTCCCTTTCGGTTCCGGTGCCGCTTCCATCGCCTCGAGCCTTGGACCACTCATGCCGGCATCCTCCTTTCCATCGTGTCCGCCGCGGGGAGCGATACGACGAACCGCGACCCCTCCCCGGGCGTGCTCTCGGCCTTGAGAGTCCCCGAATGCTCGCCGACGATCCCGTAGGAGACCGAGAGGCCCAGCCCCGTCCCCTGGCCGCGGGGCTTGGTCGTGAAAAACGGATCATAGATCTTCTCGAGGTGCTCCGGCGGAATCCCGACACCGGTGTCGGAGACCTCGATACGCACGCGGTCAGCCATGGCGGACGCCTCGACCTTCATCGTTCCTCCCTGCGGCATGGCGTCCACCGCGTTCAGCAGCAGGTTCATCAAGACCTGCTGGAGACGGCCGCGGTTCCCGTGCACGCGCGGCAGCGGCCCCTTGATGCTGCGCTCCAGCTCGATCCGCCGTCCCTTCAGATGGGGTTCGAACAGCTGCAGCGTCTCGCCGATCATCTCGGCGACGTTGAGTGGCTGGTAGTCGGTGTCGGCCTGCCGGGAAAAGTTGAGCAGGCTCGAGGCGATCCCCGACGCCCGGAAGGTCTGCTGCTCGATCTTCTTGAGGATGGAGTACTCAGGATCATCCGGCCGGCGCTTTTCGAGGAGCATCTGCGTGTAGGAGGAGATCCCGGTGAGGGGGGTGTTCACCTCGTGCGCAATACCGGAGGCCAGCATCCCGATCGAGGCCAGCCGCTCACGGCGCTGCATCTCCTCCTCGCGCAGCACCTGCTCGGTCACGTCGTCCACCGTGATCACCCGGCCGCGCGGGCCGCCGTCCGCGCCCACCAGCGCCGAATGGGTCAGGTTCACCAGCAGCCGCCGCCCGTCCCGCGTCCTGAGGGACGATCGGTAGAAACGGACCCCCTCGGATGGGAGCGCATCCCGGCGCGAGCCGTTGCCGCCGCTGGACATCGCGAAGACTCCCGCGGGCATGACTTCGGCCAGGGCAAGACCCAGCAGCTCCTGGTAGGGGGCCCCGAAGAGCGTCTCGAACGCACGGTTCACCCTCATCACCCGGCCATCAGGGTCGGCGACCAGGATCCCGACGCGGCTGGATTGCAGGATGCTTTCGTTGAAGTCCCGCAGCGCCTCCACCTCCTGCACCTTTTCCGCCAGGGCGCTGTACAGGTGTGCTCCCTCGAAGGCGACCGCCGCGTGGCGGCAGAGAGAGACGAGCAATTGCAGGTCCTCGCTGGTGAGCGGCTCGCCCCCGTGCGGCGTGCCGACCCCGAGGACGGCGATGATTTCCCCCTCCACCATCAGGGGCAGCAGGTACTCCATGCCGAGGGTGTCGATGAGGAACGTCCCGCTCGCCGTCTTCTCGACCTCCGGGTGGTCGCGGAGCGGCAGGTAATCCACCTTCTCGAGGCGCTTCACGACCGGGTCGTCGAGCCGCAGCCCCCGGCCGAGGGCATCGCAGCGCAATTCGCCGTGCTCGCGTCGCAGCACGAAGACGTGCACCCGCTCGACGCCGAACGTCCGCTCGACGCGCCCGGTGAACTTGAGGATCAGGGTCGGCAGGCTCAGCTCGCGGTTGAGCGCCTCGCCGAACTCGGTGAGTGTTCTTCGGTAGTCGTAGCGCTCGCGGTAGAAGAAGTGATCGACCGCCCCCTTCAGCCGGCGGTGCACCCTCGGGTAGAAGATGACCATCAGGAAGGTGGTCAGGATCAGGGACAGGTTCATGCCGCGCGGCTTGCTCCCTCCCGCGGCGCGGTCCATCACGACATAGCAGCCCGCATAGGTCGCGGCGGCGCACAGGAGAAGCCCGATCGCCATCGTCCCGCGCTTCAGGAAGATGTCGAGATCGAGCAGGCGGTATCGCACGATGGCGGCGGCGAAGGCGAGAGGCACGATGGCCATCGGCAGCACCGACAGCTCGCTCCAGGTCCCGATGCGGATGTTGAGCGCGAGAGGCGCGAGATAGAAGAGCGCCGTGGGCAGGAATCCGAAAACGCTGCCCCAGGCCATCCATTTCAGCTGCCAGCGGGTCTGCAGCCTCTCGGCCGAGAGATAGGACCGGACCGCCTTGATGATCCCGGCGATGACGAACACCGCGATGTAGAGCTGCTCGAGGCGTTCCTTGAACCGGATCACCGCCACCGGGTCGTCGAAGAGCCAGACTCCCTTGAAGGCGATGAGGAACAGGTTGTTGAGAAACAGCAGAAAGGGAGGCAGGTAGATGAGAGCCCGTCCCCAGCGCCGGCGGGCCCCGCCGCGCTCCTCCTCGGCGAGTGTCCAGTTGATGTGCAGGAAGAGGGCCGGCGCCAGGAGCGACCCCGCGAGGTCCCCCCAGTAGGACGACCAGCCGAGCAGGTCCTCCGGCCCGCGGGACGGCAGCACGAGGAGCAGAAACATCGACTGGCAGAGCAGCGCGAAGGGCACCGCCGCCCGCGCCCGGGCGGCGCGAAGCCAGACGATCAGCCCCACTCCCAAAAAAGTCAGCCCGACGATGGAAAGGTAGTAATAGACCGGAGACCCGCCACCGAGCCACGCCGGCCGCACGCGGAACTCGAGTTCCTCCCCGTCGCGCTCGACGCGGTAGGAGATCGCCTCCCCCACGAGGGTCTTCCGGAGGGCTTCCTCGGCGGTGTGGGCCCTCTCGACCGGCTCGCCGTTGACGGCGAGCAGCCGGTCGCCCGGGCGGATTCCCTGCTTCCACCCCGGCTTGCGGGTGGTGACGTCGTCGGCAAACACCCCGCGGGCGCTGTCGACCCAGTCGATCCCGGCGTCGGGCGCGACCCGCGTCACCTGGACGTGGAACACGGCTGCGCCCCAGGCGAGGAGGATCAGCGAGACCGCGATCGCGAGGGCCCTTCTCACTCTCGGGGATCCATCGCCTTAGAAGCGGACATCGACACCGCCGCTGAAGCGTGAGGCGGTGCCGGGGAGGGTGGCGCCGCCGGCGACATCGTAGAGCGATCCGTAGAAGAGCCCCTGGTAGGCCATCAGAACCTTGAACCGGGCGCCCATGGACCGGCTGATCCAGGGAAGATCCTGGTAGACCACCATGTCCAGACGGCGGTAGTCGAGCGGCAGCCTGTCCGCGCCCTGTTCGTCGCCGGCTTCGGTCTGCACCCGGCGGAACTCGATCTTGAGCTCGGTCGCGCTCGGGACGTAACGCGCGTGCATCGAGGTGCTGTAGTAACGGGCCCCGCCGACCGTCAGGATCTGCACCGGCGCTTCCTCGAGCGCAGGGCTGACATTCCCGCGCACGGTCCCGACGCTTCCCCCGATGCTGCCCTGCACCGGGCCCAGCTTGCGGGCGAGCTGCACCTCGAACTCGCGCCGTCCCGCGGTTCCATCGGTCAGGAGCAGCATCCCATCGGACCAGGCGCCCGGCGCCGGGATCTCATCGTCTTCTCCGAACCCCTCCTGGAAAGGACGGTACGACAGGGTCGCGTTAATCTGAAGGCGTCCCGGCGGCCGGCGCTCGACCGCGAAGAGGTACCCTAGTCTCGCGGACCCGGAGGGGGACGCGGCGAGCCGTTCGTCGGGTGAGGTGTAGATCGAGGACAGCCCGGGGTCGTCGATGCGGTACAGCACCATGGATTTCCAGACAAGCGTGCCGTCCCTTTCCGAGCGGTGCGTCACGCCGACGCTGGGGACGAAGTAGGCGCTCGCGGCCGACAGGTTGCTGTGGTAGCGCAGGCCGTAATCCATATCGTAGTGGCTCCCCAGGGACCACCGGTCGCGCCCGTAAAGGCTCACCGAGTTACCCCTCTCCCCGGGCTCCGTGAGCGAGGGGGCGTCCTCCAGGCCGTAGAGCAGGACCCCCTGATCCCTGAGATCGTAACGGTAGCCCTTGGTCCTGACCCCGAAGTCCAGCTGGTGGCTGCCTTCCAAGAACGACAGTCCGGCCGTCGTCATCCAGGCGCGATCGATGGCGCCGCTGAACGCGCTCTCCGCGCCTTCCTGCGACGCCAGTGGGGAATTGAGCCGATCGGGAATGCGCACCCCGGTCTCGAAGAAAGAGCCGGCGACATGGAGGGTCGCCTGGTCGCCGAGGGCGCGGGTCCACCGCGAGCGCAGCCCGGCCGTCCTCTGCGCCTGGTCGGTGGCGGCCACGGTCTCGCCGTTCGGATCGACCATGTAGCGGCTCGTGCTGTACTGGATCTCGGCGTTCAGATCGTCGTTGGGCCCGAGGCGGTAATCGAGCCCGAGGGCCACGCGGTCCGAGCGGCGCGCCAGGCTTCCGGATTCGCCGACCAGGTCGGCCGACGAGCGGCCAAGCCGGCCGTCAAAACGCCAGGTCCCTTCCCCCCCGATGGCTCCCCGCAGCGCCAGGCTGGTCGACTCGGTCCCCGTGAACTGCTGCTCGAACTCGCCGTCGATGGGTCCGAAGACCGAGGCCACCCACCCCGAATGGGACGGCGAAAGGGGCGCCGCGCGCTGGCGCTCCTCCTGGCGATCACCGGCTTCGGCGAAGGCTGCCGCCGGCTCCGGAAGGCTTGCCACACGTTCGCGGAGGATGTCGCTGGGCTGCTGTCTCAGGATCCATCCGAGGCCGAGGTTTCCGCTGGCGGGGCCGACCGGGAGATCGCCCAGGACCACGCGCGGCGCGGGACGCATCCGCAGCTCGACGAAGGCGCGGGCCAGGGTGTTAACCTCGGCCATCGAAACTTCGTACCCCCGCTTGAGAGCGGCCACCCGGTAACGTCCGGCCGGCAGGAGGATCGAAAAGTCCCCCTCCACGCCGCTCTTCACCAGTGTCATGGCGCCATCTTCGGCGCGGCTGGCGACCTGCTCGACGCGGCTGGCGCAGGCGAACGGGGGAAGGCGCTCCATCAGAGTCAGAAAGAGGGTCACGTCCTCCAGTCCCGCGCCCTGATCGTCGACGATCCGGCCGGCGATCCATTTCTCGGCCGCGCCGGCCTCCCCGGTGGGCAGACACACCAGCAGGGATACGAGACCGAGAACCAGCCCCGTTTCTCGATACGGTCTGAACATTGGTCGCCCTCCCTGTCCAATTACCCGGACGATGGAGATCGAGAGCGTTGGACGAACCTCTACCCGAAGGGGCCTTAATCTAGACCACCCAGCGGTTTAAAGTCAATCGCTCCCCCGGGGCAGGACGTCCCGGGTTTTGGTCGCGGTCTGGCGTGTGGAGGGATCGCTCTCCCGGGTCAGAAGCGGCAGGTCACACGCAGGGTGTACTTGACCCTTTTCCAGCCCTCCTCATCACCCGAGGAGCGCAGGTCGATCACCAGCGGATGCTCCTCTCCCGATGAGAGCACGAGGGTCTCCTCCTGGTCGATCGGGTGCGCGATGGCCGGAGCGCCGGCGGAGACCGTGGCCGCCTCCCCCGTCACTTTCAGCCCGAGCTGGAGTCGCCCGCCCGAGACGATCTGCGGCGCGAGCGTGGCTTCGAGCTTCTCCCGGCGGTAGCGCTTCCCGCCAGAGCCGTCCGGCAGGGGCACGTTGAAGGAGAAGAGATCCGACGCCTCGCGGCCCAGTGCGGCGCGAAGCTGGTCGGTCTTCAGCGTTTTGGGCTCGGCTTCCCCTTCCGCGCGATCGATCGAGATGCTGAATTCGATGAACTCCAGTTCGGAGGGGGCGGCTTGCAGATCAGGCGGGCCGCAGCTGACTTTCAACGCCAGCCTCCCCTGCGTGACCGTGGAAGCGTAAACCTCGATCAGGCGCTGCTCGCCAGCCGCAAGCACGAGGGTCGCGTCTTTCTCGCCCCGCGGCGGGCCGTGCTCCCCCACCCGGGCCCCTGTCACGACGCTCTTGGTTTCGCTCTTGATGGTCAGGCTGCAACGCCCGTCCGCCGCCCTGTCCGGCGTGACCTGCACGCTCAGATCGACCATTTCCCGCGGCGCCTTCCCGGGCTGGCGCGCGATAAGGGTGGCGGTGCGCTCGAGAACCCCCGTGGCTCCGGGGAAAAGGTCGGCCTCGTCGGTCCCGACGCTCCAGGTTCCCCGGCGGTCGACGGCGATCGTCTCGATCGTCAGGTGCAGCGCCCCCGCCGGACCGGTCGGTGCCGACGGTCCGGCGGAATCGGGACGCGGCGCGGCGGCGCCGGTGAGACAGAAGAGCGCTGCAGCGGCCGCGGCGAGGGGAGATCGGCGCATGGCGCGTCAGGCTACCACAACGACCTCAGTTATAATCCAGGTCCCCGAGCGCGGCCGGTGGCGGCGACGCCCGGGCCCCACGCTTCAGGACGCAAGGAGGCGCGCCGTGGCGATCACCCGGGACGAGGCTCGTCACATCGCGCGCCTGGCCCATCTCGAATTCAGCGACGCAGAGTACGAGCGTATCACCCGCCAGCTGAACTCGATCCTCGAATTCATGGAGCAACTGAACCGGCTCGACACCTCCGCGATCGAGCCCACCGCCCACGTCGAAAGTGGCGCCGAGGCGTTTCGTGACGACGTGGTCCGGCCGTCGATCTCCCGCGACGAGGCCCTGGCCAACGCCCCGGAGTCGGAGCACGGCCTGTTCAAGGTCCCCAGGGTGATCGGGTGACCGGATCCGCGCCCGGGGGAATCGCCGCGATCCGCGCGCTCGTCGCCTCGGGCGAGGCAAGCGCCGTGGAGATCTGCCGCGCCCACCTCGACCGCGCCCGCGCGATCGACACCCAGGTACGGGCCTTCCGCCACCTGGACGGGGAACAGGCGCTCGCGGCGGCCGAGGGGATCGATCGCGACCGGCGCGCCGGCAAGCCGCTCGGCCCGCTGGCGGGAGTGCCGGTGGCGATCAAGGACGTGCTCTGCGTGCGCGGGACGCCGGCGACCTGCGGCTCGCGCATCCTCGAGAACTTCGTCCCGGAATACGACGCGACCTGTGTCGCGCGATTGCGGCAGGCCGGGGCGGTGATCCTCGGGAAAACCAACATGGACGAGTTCGCCATGGGCTCGTCCACCGAGAACTCGGCCTATGAGGTCACCCGCAACCCCTGGGATCTCGAGCGGGTCCCCGGAGGGTCGAGCGGCGGTTCGGCCGCGGCCGTCGCGGCCGGCGAGGCCTCCGTCGCGCTCGGGTCCGACACGGGGGGCTCGGTGCGCCAGCCGGCGTCGTTCTGCGGCGTCGCGGGGATGAAGCCGACCTATGGCCGCGTCTCGCGTTTCGGGCTGATCGCCTTCGCCTCGTCGCTCGACCAGGTGGGGCCCTTCGGCCGCACGACCGACGACGTCGCGCGCGTCCTGCAGGTGATCGCGGGACACGATCCGCTCGATTCGACCTGTTCTACGCTTCCGGTCCCCGACTACCCGGAAGAGATGCGCCGCGGCGCCAAAGGCATGGTCATCGGCGTGCCGCGTGAATACTTCCCGAAGGGCCTCGACAGCGAGATCGCCGGCTCGGTGCGCGCCGCCCTCGAGACCGCCGAAGGGCTCGGGGCCCGCGTCGAGGAGATCTCCCTCCCCCACACCGAATACGCCATTCCCGCGTACTACATCGTGGCCACCGCGGAAGCCAGCAGCAACCTGGCGCGCTACGACGGGATCCGCTACGGCCGGCGCGCCGCGAACGCCGGGGACCTGACGTCCCTGTACGTGCGGACCCGCAGCGACGGCTTCGGCGCCGAGGTGAAACGGCGGATCATGCTGGGCACCTACGTTCTTTCCTCGGGCTACTACGACGCGTACTACCTCAAGGGCCTCAAGGTCCGGACATTGATCCGCCGGGACTTCGAGACGGCCTTCCGCAAGGTGGACGCCATCGTCACCCCCACCAGTCCGACGGCGGCCTTCCGCCTGGGGGAAAAGCTCGACGACCCCCTGGCGATGTATCTCTCCGACATCTTCACCGTCACGATCAACCTGGCCGGATTGCCCGGGATTTCGATTCCCTGCGGCCTGACGAAGGATCGGCTTCCTATAGGCCTGCAGATCATCGGCCGCCGCTTCGAGGAGGAGACAGTCCTCCGACTGGCCGGGGCTCTCGAATCCGGGCTCGCGTTCAATGACTCGCGGCCGCCGCTGCCGGAGCCCTCCGGCGAGGTACGGTGAGACGGTCGTCCCGTTCCGGACTTCTGCGGGCCGGTCTGGTCCTCTGCCTGCTGGGGGCGATGGCGCGCGGAGCCCCCGCCGGTGTCGCGCCCTCCGGCTCCGGCCGCTCGCGGCAGGACCCGAAACCAGCGGAGCGACTCGATGCCGTGAAGGGTGTCGCGACCGCCCGCGCCCCCGCGGACACGGCGGTCCTCGACGGGCACGGCGACCTGTTTCTCGAGATCCCGGCCGGTCCGGGGGACACCGAGGCGTCGCTGGGCGCAAGGTACCTAGCCGACCCACGCGCCTTCCCTTCACTCGGACCGCGGATGGGAGACAAGCGCGGGAACCGGACCGGGACTGTCAGGCTCCCCTACGCGGCGCTCAACGATTCCTACAGGCGGAAAGCGATCCGCGATCTCTTCCCACGGGACGGGCCGCGCGACGGCGACTGGGTGCACCGCGCGGGCGCGGGGCGGATCCCGGCGGCCGAGGAGAGCCTCTGGCGCCTGGCGCTGTGGTTCACGGGGCGGGGCGAGAACTTCGAGGCCCTGGCCGATCGGAACGGCATACCCGAGCTCAGCCCGAAAGAAGGCCAGGAAATCGTGATCCCGCGGGAGATCCTTCTCCCCGCGTTCGGCGGTGGTCCGGCCCCGGAGGGGCCCGGGGGGCCGCCCGTCGATACGGGCGGTACAGCGACCACGGATGACGACTTCACCGAGGCCTCGCCCGACAGGGAAACGGAATCCCCCGGCCCGCCCGCAGCCGAGCCCGGGCCGGTGCCCCAGGCGGAGGGGGCGGAGGACCTGTCCTACGAGACCGACAGCGAGGGACGCCACGCCGTCTACCACCTGAAACAGGGCGAGGCCCTCTACTCGGCGGTCGTCGTCCGCTTCACGGGGCGGTTGGATGCCCAGGACGTCAACGATCTGGCCCGGCAGATCGCGGCGCGCAGCGGCATCAAGGACGTGACAGACATCCCGATCGGCTTCAAGGTGAAAATCGCGCTCGACAACCTGCTCCCCGAGTACCTCCCCAGGGACGACCCGCGACGCCTGGCGTGGGAGCGCAGCGTGGCGGAGGTGGCCCGGTACACGAACCGGGCGAGAAGCCGGAACCTGGAGGGCATCGCCGTCATCCTCGACGCCGGGCACGGCGGCCGGGATGTCGGGGCGAGCCACAACGGCGTCTGGGAGCACGACTATGTCTATGACGTCATGTGCAGAATCAAGCTCCTGCTCGAGACGCGCACGCGGGCGCGGGTCCTGCCGACGATCAAGGATCGCAAGGAGGGATTCGCCGTCCGGGAAACCACCCGTCTCGCCCGGAGCGGGGCGGAGGTCCTGCTCACCGATCCCCCCTTCTCGCTCAAGTCCCACAAGGCAAGCGTCAACCTGCGCTGGTATCTGGCCAACGCCTACTACCGGCGCCTGACGTCCGAGGGATTCGACCCTCTCAAGATCGTCTTCACCAGCCTGCACGCCGATTCAAGGCACCCGTCGCTGCATGGCGCGATGATCTACGTCCCCGGCGAGGAGTATCGCCGCGGCCGCTACGGCCACGGCGAAGCGATCTACACGCGCTACCGAGAAGTGCGCGAGGCGCCGTATATCTCCTTCCCCCGGAAGGACCGGGAGAGGTCGGAGGGCCTGTCGCGGCAGTTCGCGGCATCTCTGGTGAAGGCATTCCGGGGACGGGGAGTCGCCGTGCATCCCTTCGGCCCGGTTCGGGAGCGGATTATCCGCCGGGGGCGTTCGTGGGTGCCGGCGGTGCTGCGCTGCAATGTCGTGCCCGTCGAGGTGCTGATCGAGGTGAGCAACCTGAGCAACCCCTCCGACAGCCGGCACCTCGCCGACCCCGCCTACAGGCAGAAGGTCGCCGAGGCCTATGTCGACGCCCTCATCATTTATTACGGCGGGCAGTCGCCCGCTTCCAAGGCGGTCCCGGCTCGCAGCTGGCGGTGATTACCGTCGCGCCCGCGCTTCAGACGACCGGCGGCGGGGCCGCGGGCGGTGGCCCCCCTGCCGCGCGCCGCGCCTGCCGGTGGGCCCAGACGCCGAGTACGATCGCTCCCATCCCCGCGAAGAGAGAGCCAAGCCACACCAGCGTGCCGAGATAGGGCACGGCGAAGACCAGGTAAAGGGCCGGGATACCGGTCGCGAGGCACGCGTAGCTCGATGGCGCGGGGCGCCCGAGCGCCTTCAGGATCCTTCCCCCCAGGAGAACGGCCACCGGCAACTTGGCAAGATAGACCAACAGGCCGAACAGAAGAAACGCGATGACGACCAGCGGGATTGTCACGATCAGGATGCACGAAAGGGCCAGGGCGACCGGGACGGCGACGATGAAGATGAAACCGACGCCCGCGCTGCGCAGCGCCTCCGCCCCGAGCGTCCCGAGAATGACCGGCGACACCTCCCGCGTGATCGCGAGGGCCGCCAGCCCGATGATCAGGGCGGTGGCCATCTTGAAAAACCACTTGAAGACCTGGCCCACCTTGAATGAGCGCTTCTCGACCCTGCCCTTGTGCGTGATCGCTCCGCCGACGATGCCCTTGTCTTCGAGGTCGAGCACGTTGCGGGAGGCATAGTCGAGAGACCCGGCGATCCTGGCATCCGACCCGACGGACACGATGTCGGCTTCCAGCTTCGCCTTTCCTCCCACCGAACCCTCCAGGTTCACCTCGCCGCCGGTCGCCTCCAGGTCGCCTTTGATCGACCCTTCGATGATTACAGTTCGCGCGGCCACCGTGACGTCGCCTGCGATCCGTGCTTCCTTCGTGATGGTCAGCGTGTCGCAGAAAGCCAGCAGGTCGCCTTTGAGAGTGCCCGAGATCTTGACCGATTCACCCGTGACGCGGGCCGAATCGCCGATCGTCCCGCTCAGGATGATCGACCCGGCGCCGACGTTCAGATCGCCCGTCACCGTCCCGGACACTATCAGGGTGCGGGCAAAACCGCTGAGGTCGCCATCCTGCTCCCCCTCGATCCGGATAGTGTCGCCGAGCTTGTAGAGATCGCCCCGGTGCGTCTCACCGGCCGGAAGGGTGTACGTGCCGGTCTCGCGGGCCACTTTCTCCGCGACTGCCGTGCTGGTCTCGCGGGCAACCTTTTCTGCGATCGCCGACGGCACCGGCGTGGCGCCGGCCAGCAAAGCGACGAACCCCGCGCAGAGAGCCATCCTCATGTGCCATCGAGCCCGCACCGGGCCCGGGATGGAATCGTGATGCCCGAAGTCTGGGATTCTGGGTTTCATGGGAGCCCCTCCTGCCGCCGAAATTCACTGATCCCAGCCAATTAGATACGCACCCTGCGTACGCGGCGCAAGCCGTTCCCGGCCAGCGGTCCATCTGGGCGGTCAAACGGTCGGCCGAAGGCGTCGAGTGGTCTCACCAGCGGATGAGGCCGCGCAGCGCGCGCGCCTGGCGACGGGAAAGAGGGACCTCGCTCTTCCCTTCGTCGTGCATCACGACCCGGAACCTGCCGCCCTCCCCGGGAAGGATCTCCCGGATGTGGACGACGTTCACCAGGTAGCGCCGGTGGGTGCGGAAAAACCCCGGGGAGAGCTGCTGCTCGAGATCGCCGAGCGGACGATCGACGACGAGCCGCGCGTCGGATGTCCGCGCGAAGACGATCGTCTCCTCGGCCTCGAACCAGAGGATCTCGGAAGGGTCGAGGAGGATCACGCGGGTCCCGCGACGGGCCGGTATCCTGATGGGGGCTGGCCCGGCCGCCGCGGCGCTGCCGGTCGGCGGGGCGCCGACCGCCGGAGAGGCATCGGGCCGCGCCAGCCCCGATTGGATTTCCTTCAGGAGCCTCACGATCTCCTCGTCCGGCGGCATGCCGCCACGGTGCGCTTCGCGCGCCCTCTCGAGCGCGGCCGCGAAACGATCGCGGCTGAAGGGCTTCAACAGGTAATCGATCGACCGCACCTCGAAGGCCGGGACCGCGTACTGGTCGTAGGCGGTCGTGAAGATGACGCGCGGCCGGTGCCGGACCTTGCGGAGCACTTCGAAGCCGTCCCCCTCCGGCATCTGCACGTCCAGGAAGCACAGGTCGGGACGCTCGCGGTCGATGAGATCGACCGCCGAGGAGGCGTCGCCGGCCTCCCCGATCACCGCGCAGTCGGGATGCTCGGACAGGAGCCGCCGCAGCCTGTCGCGCGCCGGTTTCTCATCGTCGACGATGGCCACCCGCAACGCCATGGTCGTTCTCCCTAGATCCGCCGCGCGGCCGCGCCCGCCGCGGGAACGGCCGATGGCTCGATCGGGACGCGGAGCCGCGCCACCGTCCCGCCACCCGGGGCGGGCGCGAGCTCGAGGGTGGCGTTCCCGCCATAGAGCGTGGCCAGGCGCTGCCGCACGTTGTCGAGACCGTGCCCTTCCTTTATGGAGTCGCGCGGCCCATGCGCGAGTCCGGCCCCGTCGTCCCCCACCTCGACGAGGAGCGTGTTCCCGGCGACCCGCGCGGCAATCCGGACCGTTCCCCCCTTCCCGACCGGGGCGATGCCATGTCCGACCGCGTTCTCCACCAGAGGCTGAAGCACCAGGCCCGGCACCTTGAGGGAGAGCGCCGCCGGCTCAATCTCGTGAATGACGCGCAGGCGCTCGCCGAACCGGGCCTTCTCGATCGACAGGTAGCCCCGCACGAACTGCAGCTCCTCGGCGAGCGGCACGGGGCCGGTCGCGGCGGCCTTGAAGGTGTAGCGGAACAACCCGGCGAGGGTCTCCACGATCTCCCCGGCGCGGGCCGGGTCCTCCTCGACCAGGGCGGAGATTGTGTTCAGTGTGTTGAAGAAGAAGTGGGGGTTGATCCTCGCCTGGAGGGCCGCGAGCTCGGCCCGGGCCGCCTGCTCCTTCAGGCGTGCCTCCGCCAGGCGCACTTCCTCCACCTCGCGCAACGACTCGGCCAGGCGCCAGCGCAGGCCCTCGTAGACGTGCACGACCCCGCCCACGAGGAGGGCCAGGATGCCGTTGATCGTCCCGATCGCCAGGGCCTGTCTCAGGTCGCGCAGGACGAAAAGGGGGAAGAAGTAGAGAACCAGGGCGGTGCCGGCGATCGAACCGGCGAAGAGCGCCAGGCCCAGGATCGCGGCCCGCGCCACGGTCCCGACGGTGCGCAGGCGCGGCGAGAGCACGATCATGGAGATCAACACGGTGAACCCGACCACGTTTCCGAACAGCAGGCTGACGAGAATGAGGGTCGGCTCGATACCCCCCTCGCGAAAAACCCCGACCGCGATCCCGACCATGGCGCCGCCGGCCGAGTTCGCCGCGCCCCAGAGCAGGACCTGGAGGGACAGAGGGAAGGCCGTTCCGCGCGCCCCGGATCTCACGTCGCGCGTCCCAGGACGAGGGTGGCGTCATCGTGTGGTGGCGCTCCCCCGGTCCAGCGTTCGAGGTCCTCGAAGACCTTGAACACGATCGCATCGAGGTCGAGGTGCCGGTTGGCCTTCAGAAGATCGGTCAGCCGCCTCTCCCCGTATTCCCGATCGGCCCGGTCCGGGGCCTCGATGATGCCGTCCGTGTAGAGGATCAGGAGGTCCCCGGGGTGGAACTGGCGCCGTCCCTCGCCGTAGGCGGCGTCCGCCAGCAGCCCGATCGGGTACCCGTCGGCCATCAGCCGGGTTTCGCCGTCCGCGCCCAGGTGCACGGGCGGATAGTGCCCCGCGTTGCTGTAGACCAGCGTGTGCCGCCGGCCGTCATAGACACCGTAGAACAGCGTTGCGTAGCGGGCGGCGGAGGTGGATCGGAGCATGCTTTCGTTCAAGCGGCGATTGACCTCACCGGGCGGCATGGCGGGTGTCGCGAGGCTTCGCACGGAAGCCTGCAGCCCGGCCATCAGGAGCGCGGCCGGGATCCCCTTGCCGGAGACGTCGGCGATGACCAGTCCGACCTGGTCCTCGGCGAACTGGAGGAAATCGTAATAATCCCCGCCCACGCCGATCGCCGGGTGGCAGGCTCCCGCGAGTTCCAGGCCGAGCACCGTCGGGAAGCTCCGCGGCAGAAGCTCGCGCTGCACCTCGCGGGCGATCTCAATCTCCCGTTCCATCGCTTCCTTCTCGCGCAGGGAGCGGTAGGACGCCTCGATCTGATGCCGCATCGTGTCGTACACATGGAGGGAAATGCCGACCGCGACCGCCAGCACCACGTTCACGACGACGATCATCGCGTTGGTCCTCAGCTGAGCCACGATGTACAAGGGCTGCGACCAGAGGATGGCGGTCGAGCCCACCACCGTCGCGGAGAACAGCACCATCACCTGGAGGATGAAGCTGAGGCTTGCCGGCAGCCGCGTGAAGAGCGGAAAGACGACGCGCGCGGACAGAAGCGCCGTGAAGCCGACGACCTCGGCGAACTGCACGCTCACCAGGAGAACCGGCCAGAGATCCAGGCGGGGTGTCGTAAAGGTGATGCCGACCGCGATCACGGCGCCGATCGCGGCCCAACCGAGGGCCCAGAGCACCAGGTAGCGTGGCGGCGGCACGCCTCCGGGGCCGGACGCCGGGCGCGCGGACCGCACGGTGTCTTTCACCGGCAGGGACGCGACTCCGAGGCTTCCTGGAAGGGCCGCGGCAGCGGCCGGGGGGGGCGTCACGAGGAGACTCCCTAATGAATGCTTTCCGCGAAATTATAGAGTATATTCCCGCCACCCCATGACGCGACGCGCCTCGGCATTGCTCCTGACGCTGATGGCCGCGGGGTGGAGCATTTCCGCCCTCCCGGCCGGCGAGGGTGACGCGCGGCCTCTACCGCATATTCCCACCCCCGAGGAGCGGCAAATCATCCGTCGCTCCGGGGACCCGGCCCGGCTCGAAGCCCTGGCGCAGGCGATGGCGGCCACCCCCCTGATCCCGAACGCGGCGATCGACGTGGAGCATTACACGATCAATCTCGCGGTTTCGCAGCAACCGGCGAACCGGGTGGATGGATCGGTGCGGATCCAGGCGCGCGTTCGGAGCTCAAGTCTGACGACACTGGACCTCGATCTCTACGACAACATGGGCATCGTGATGATCACGACGGGGAGCACGCCCCTGTCCTGGACACGCGGCGGCAACCGGCTTCACGTCACCCTCGACCGGGCCTACACGGCCGGCGAGCTCATCGACGTCACCATCGCCTACGGCGGGACCCCGGCGACCAACGGCCTGAGCGGGTCCGCGTTCACCTTCAAGACGCACAACGCAGGGCTCAGCCCGATCATCTCGTCGCTGTCCGAGCCGACCTATGCGCCGGTCTGGTGGCCCTGCGTCGACGACCCCGCCGACAAGGCGATCGTGGACATGAACCTGACCGTTCCCGGCAATCTCGTCGGCGTCTCGAACGGACGGCTCGTGGCGACCGTCGCCAACGGCAACGGCACGACGACCTACCAGTGGCGCTCGTCCTACCCGATCAGCACCTATCTCGTCTCGGTGGCCATCTCGAACTACGTCACCCTCAGCGATGACTACTTCCCGGCGAGCGGCGGGCCGCCGATGCCGATCCGGCACTGGGTCTACCCCGAGAACAA